>JAOPWH010000289.1 GCA_025965795.1 Blastococcus sp. | reverse complement strand
CCGGGACCCGACGAGAAGGTCAGCCCTTCGGCTTCTCGTTCCCCCGGCCCTCGCGCACCTTGACCGACACCTCGATCGGGGTGCCCTCGAAGCCCCACCTCTCGCGCAGCTTCCGCTCCAGGAACCGCCGGTAGCCGGCCTCGAGGAACCCGGTGGAGAACACCACGAACCGCGGGGGCCGGATGTCGGCCTGGGTGACGTACTTGATCTTCGGCGCACGCCCACCGCGGGCCGGCGGAGGCGTCTCCTGCACCAGGGCCCGGATGAACGAGTTCAGCTCGGCCGTGGGGATCCGCTTCTCCCAGGAGGCCAGCGCTGCCCGAAGGTGCTCGGCGAGCTTGTTCACCCCGCGGCCGGTGGCAGCCGAGATGTTCACCCGGGTCGCCCACGTGACGCGGGCGAGCTCCCGCTCGATCTCCTTCTCCAGCTGGAAGTGCCGGTCCTCGTCGAGGGTGTCCCACTTGTTGAAGGCGATCACCAGCGCCCGGCCCGACTCGATCACCTGGGTGATCACCCGCTGGTCCTGCTCGCTGATGACCTCGTCGGCGGCCAGCAGCACGACGGCGACCTCGGCCGCCTGGATGGCGGCCTCGGTGCGCAGGCTCGCGTAGTACTCGGTGCCGCTTGCGGTGTTCACCTTGCGGCGGAGGCCCGCGGTGTCGACGAAGCGCCACTCCTCGCCGCCCAGGGTGACGATCGAGTCGACCGGATCGACGGTGGTGCCGGCGACCGAGTCGACGACGGACCGCTCGTCCTTGGCCAGCCGGTTGAGCAGGCTGGACTTGCCGACGTTCGGTCGCCCGACCAGAGCCACCCGGCGTGGGCCGGTCTCGAGGCCCGTCTCCCGCGGCGCCTCGGGCAGGGCGTCGAGCACCATGTCCAGCAGGTCGCCGCTGGAGCGGCCGTGCAGGGCGCTGACCGGCTGCGGCTCGCCCAGCCCGAGCGACCACAGCTCGGCCGCAGCGGCCTCACTGCGCTCGTCGTCGATCTTGTTGGCCACGAGGATGACCGGCCGGTCACTTCGGCGCAGTACCCGGGCAGCGGCGAGGTCGGTCTCGGTCGCACCTACGGACGCGTCCACCACCAGGACGATCACGTCTGCGGTCTTCATCGCGAACTCCGCCTGCCGGGCGATCGACGCCGCGAGGCCAGTGGCCTTGGGCTCCCAGCCCCCGGTGTCGACGACGGTGAACCGCTTGCCGTTCCACAGCGCCTCGTAGGCGATGCGGTCGCGGGTCACGCCCGGGGTGTCCTGGACGACGGCGGCGCGACGCCCGAGGAAGCGGTTGACCAGCGTCGACTTGCCGACGTTCGGGCGGCCGACGATCGCCACGACGGGCAGCGGCCCGCTGAACTCGGTCATGACCGCTCCCCCGCTCCGACGGCGGAACGCGCCAGGTCGACGATCCGATCGACGACGGCGGCACGGGTGAGGTCGGTGCTGTCGACGACGACCGCGTCGTCGGCCGGGCGCAGCGGGCTGTCGGCCCGGCGACTGTCGTGCTCGTCCCGGCGGCGCAGATCCGCGGCCAGCGCGGCGATCTTCTCCGGAGCGGTCACGCCGAGCTGGCCGGCGCGGCGCTGGGCGCGGACCTCCGGGGCAGCGGTCAGATAGATCTTCAACGTCGCCTCGGGCAGCACGACCGTGCCGATGTCGCGGCCCTCGACCACCACGGCGTCGGCCTCGGCGACGAGCTCACGCTGCCGGGCCACCAGCAGCCTGCGGACGGCCGGGACGGCGGACACCGGCGAGACCGCTCGGGTGACCTCGGCCCCGCGGATGCGCTCGCGGACGTCCACGCCGTCGACCGTGACCAGTTCCCGGCGCGCGTTCGTGCCCACCCGGATCGTGGCCTCGGACACGGCGCGCGTCACGGCCACCTTGTCCTCCAGGCTCACGCCGGCATCGAGCGCGGCGACGGTGGCGGCCCGGTACATGGCCCCGGTGTCGAGGTAGGCCGCTCCGAGCTTGCGGGCGACGTCACGGGCGACACTGGACTTGCCGGTGCCGGAAGGGCCGTCGAGGGTGATCTGCCCGCGGAAGGAGCTCTCCTCGGTCACTGCCTCACCTCGCTGCTCCGCAGCCCCATTCGCTGCGCTCCGCGCTCGTTCCTCGCTGCGCTGCTCACTCACTGGGCGATGTCCCGTCGGAGTGCCGCGGCGCCTCGCAGGTAGACGTGCTGGACGTCGGCCCGGCTGCGCGCCGTCTCCACGTGCGCCATGAGGCGGAGGACCCGCGGCAGGGCGTGCGGGACGTCGATCTCGGTGGCGCACATCAGCGGCACGTCGCCCATGCCCAGCTCGCGCGCGGCGAGTGCGGGGAACTCCGACACCAGGTCGGGGGTCGCCGTGAAGAGGATGCTGATCACGTCGTCGTGCGCGAGCTCGTTGCGCTCCAGCACGGCGCTGACCAGTTCCCGGGTGGCCTCGAGCACCTGCTCCCGGTCGTCGGCGTCGACCTGCGTCGCGCCCCGGATGGCTCGGACGGCCATGCACTCTCCTCGTTCGATCATGAAACAGGGCGCCTTCGCGGTCGCTCCGTGCCTCGCTCGTACCTCGCTGCGATGCCCACGACTCGTCGGCTCCGTCGGCGTCCGGATCGCCGGAGCCCTGCCGAGTCTAGGTTCGGCGCGCCACTCCCTTGTCCGCGGACGCCGGAGACGGCCTGCACAGGGGCCGCAGGAACCGTGTCAGCGCGTCCGTCGGCGGTCCCGGGCGGCCACGAGCGCCGCAACGCGGGCCATCTCGTTGCCCACGATCATGAGCCCTTCATCGACGCCCATTCCGGGCTTGGCGAGCACCTGGACCGCCCCGCAAGCCATGGCGACGTGTGCCGACACCTGCGCCGACCGGTCGGTCTCGTTGCAGGTACCTCCGCAGTAGGCCCCCAGACCTCCGCGGGCCACGAGCAGCAGAGCTTCGACGGTGTTGCCGATCCCGCCGAGGTCGGGCGTCTTGACGTGCACCACGTCAGCCGCGCCCGCGGCGACGAACAGCTCGACGTCCTCCAGGGTGTTGCACCACTCGTCGACGACGATCTCCACGGGCGCTCCACGCCGACGCAGCGCCTCCCGCAGCGCGAGGCTGGCAGCGATGTGCGCGTCCCGGCTCCCGCCGTCCAGCGGCTGCTCCACGCGCAGCGGGAACGGCGCGGCCGTTCCGGCCAGCCGGCCGAGGTAGTCGGCGACGCGGTCGACATGGCCACCGAACGCAGCACCGATGGTCCCGTACACGTCGAAGTGAAGGACGGGTCGGTACGACGGGTCAGGGCGCAGGGCGAGCACCCGATCGCGCACCCACGCCACGTACTCCAGCAGGAGCCCGCCGTCGGGGCCGACCTTGCTGCTCATGTTGTTCACCAGCCCGTGCGGGAGGACGTCGGCGCCCTTGAGCACCATCCGGTCCACGGTGCTGTACCGGTCGTCGCCGCACTGCACGAACATCGGTACCGGCTCGATCGGCAGGCCGGTGGCGTAGTCGTCCCGGACGACCTCGGCCATCGTGACGCCGCGGACCCGCCCCACCGCGTCCAGCAGCGCCTGGGACACCCCGTACCGGACGGCGGTGTGCAACGGCTCCCCCGCGTCGGTGAGCTGTTCCAGCCGCGCGGCGAGCGATGGGAAGTCGGCCAGTTCGGCGCCCACGAAGGCCGGGGCGACGACACGGTCCAGGACGTCCATCGCGTCGGCGGCACGCAGCACGGGGTCGCGACCGCCCACCCCCGGGTACTGCACCCCCGCGCAGTCGCCGTGCGCGACTTGGCCGTCACTGAGAAGCAGCAGCACGGAGACCGCCTCACCCGGCTCACGGATGGACGTGAACCCCGGGGTGAGCGGCGATCCGCGGTAGCGGAAGCCGTCCGACACTGCGCCGGCGCGGATGGCCGCCTGGTCGTCGGTGAAGAACCCGGCGCGGACGGGGACGCTCAGGACGTCGGTGATGTGCATGAGGACTCCAGAAACGCCGAGTCCGGCGGGGTCAGAGGTCGGCGTGCAGGAGTTGGCGTGAGAGTGCGATGTGCTCGCGCATGGCGGCCTCGGCGCCGTCGGCGTCGCCCGCCTGCAGCGCCGCCAGCAGGTCGGCGTGCGAGATCATGGTCGTCCTCCGCGCCGGTCGCGCGGACCAGTAGGAGCGCCAGAACCTCAGGTTGTGCAGCAACAGACGGTCGGCGGCGTCCTGCAGCAGCGGGTTGTGCACGAGGTGCACCAGGAACGTGTGGACGGCGTGGTCGTCGCGGAGGAATGCCTCGGGGTCCGCACCGTGCCGGGCGCGGTCGGCCGCCGTGATCAGCTCGGCCAGCTTGGCGAGGTCCTCGGCGCTGGCGCGTCGAGCCGCGATGTGGGCCACCCCGCACTCGATGGCCTCCCGGGCATCGAACATGTCGGCGACGTCCTCGAGGCTGGGCGCGGTCACGATCGTGCCCCGGCGAGGCTGCACCGTCACGAAACGGTCGACCGCGAGCCGGGCGATGGCTTCCCGTACGGGCATGCGCCCCAGTCCCAGCTCGGCTGCCAGGGTCTGCTCGTAGACAACCGTCCCCGGGGGCAGCCGGAGGTCGAGGATCCGCTCCCGCAACTCCTCGTACGCCGTGTCGCTCGCCCGCCGTGCAGGCAGCACCCGCGCCTCCTCGGTCACGTGCCGATCAACACCTCGTCCAGCGAGACTACCGAGGTCTGCAGCGTGGCCCGGTCGACAGTCAGGAGCGTCCCGTTGTCCAGCACCTGCCAGTCGCTCCCCCATCCGCTGGAAGCCACGACGACGGCGTCCTCGGTGACGCGGTACCGCAGGTGGAAGTAGTCCTCCCCTTCGTCGTCCTCGGCCCCCGGGTTGAAGCGACAGGCCGCGTACAGGGTGTCCGGCGTCATGAGAAGGCAGTTGAGACTGGTGAAGTCCTTCGTCCGCGCGATGCGGTCCACCACCTGCGCCAGGCCGTACTGCAGAGGCGCGTGTCCCGCCGCCGAGAGCACGGCGCGGAAGTAGCGCTCGCTGTCGGTCGTGCCCCGCATGGCGGCCCGCTGCTTGTCGGTGAGCATCTCGTCCAGCGCCGACGGCGGCCGGACCGAGCCGTTGTGGGCGAACGCGACACCGTCGTCGACGAAGGGGTGGGTGTTCGTCGGCTGGACCGGGAGCCCCAGCGTGGCCCAGCGGAGATGGACGATGCCCAGGTCGCCGGCCAGCGAATGCGTCAGCTGCTCGTACTCCCGGCTGTAGCAGGCGGCGTCGGGGCTGGTGTGGCCCTGGATCCCGCGGCGGTCCCGCACGGCGACGCCCCAGCCGTCCCCGTGCTTGCGGGACAGCGCCGTGAAGGCGTCGAGATCGGCCTCACCGAGCAGCTCGGCGAGGGTGACGGGGGTGTGGGCGGCCCAGCCCAGCAGTCGGCACATGGTGTGTTCTCTCTCCGGCGGATCAGAGGTAGTTGCAGGAGATGCCGCCGTCGAGCACGACGACCTGGCCGGTCAGCCAGGCGGCGTCGTCCGAGGCGAGGAAGGTGGCGAGGCCCGCGACGTCGTCGGGGCTCCCGAACCGGCCCAGCGGAATCCGCCCCAGGCGCTGGGCGCGGGCGTCGGGATCGGGGAAGAAGTGCTCGACGTGCGGCGTGAGCACCGGTCCGGGTGCGAGCGCGTTGCACCGGATGCCGCGGGCACCGAACTGGACCGCCATGGAACGCGTGAGCGACGCGATGGCGCCCTTGCTGGCCGCGTAGGCGTCCTGCGGAATCGTGCAGCCCATCTCCACCAGGAACGAGCTCATGTTCACCACCGCGCCTCCGCCGGCAGCGGTGATGTGCGGAACCGCGTACTTCGTGCACAGCACGGTGCCGTGCAGGTTGATGCCGGTGATCAGCCGCCAGAGGTCGAGATCCGCGTCGAGGAGCGAGACGTCCTGGTGCGGCATCACGCCGGCGTTGTTGAAGAGCAGGTCGAGGCCGCCGAGCGCGTCCACCGCGTCCTCGACCGCCCGCGCGACCTGCGCCTCGTCGGCGACGTCCGCGACCACGGCCGTCGCGGTGCCGCCGTCCTCCCGGACGAGGCGCACCGTCTCCTCGGCCGCCGCGGCGACGACGTCCAGCACCACGACGGACGCGCCCTCGCGGGCGAACCGCAGGCAACTCGCCCGGCCGAGCGCACCTCCGGCCCCCGTGATCAGTGCCCGCCTGCCGTCCAGCCGGCCGTTCACCGGGTCACCTCGACCCCGTACAGCGCGGCGGCGTTGTCGCGCAGGATCCGCTCCCCCGCCCGCGTGGCCTCGTCGACGCCGAGGTCGCCATCGGCGACCAGCTCGCCCAGCGCGGCGGACAGGACGCTGCGGCCGTCGCGCGCACCCATCCAATGCAGCTCGGGCACGCGGGCGCCGTCCGAGCTGAACATGAGCTTGGTGAGGGGCGCGACGCCGAGGGCCGCCCGGGTCATCGACCGCATCTCACCCATCGAGAGGAACGGGATCGCGTAGGAGAGATCGAGATGCGCGTTGCCGTAGACCGAGGCCAGGTACGCACCTTCACGGGTGTACGGCCAGCAGCCGTGCAGCAGGACCACCGGCATCGCGCGGTAGTCGTGCTCCTCGAACACGGCCCGCAGCTCCAGCGGCGAGGCGCGCCGGAGGTCGACGTCGGGGTCCCCGTACCCGACGTGGAACTGCACCGGCAGCTCCTGCTCGGCCGCCGCGGCGAAGGCCAGGTGCAACAGCGTGTCCAGGAGTGGCTTGTGCCCGAGCCGCACGGCGCCCGTCGCCTCGACCTCGGCCCGTGCCGCTCGGAAGGAGGTCTCGACGTCGCCGGCAGCCCATCGCTCGACGGCCAGGCCGGTCCGGTAGGCCACGATGCTCTTGAACCCGGCGAAGCCGCTGCCACGCACATCGGTCAACGTGTGCCGGACGACGTCGACGAGCGCCGGCCAGGTGTCGTTCTCGGCGACGAGCTGCTGGAAGAGCAGCTCGAGCCGCAGCAGGCTGACCCGGCCGGCACCGCTGGCCCGGTCGAAGGCCTCCCCCGCCATGGCCGCCTCCGGTGCCGGGTAACCGGTGTCCACGACCACACCGCCGATCCGTGCGTCGGCGAACAGGCGGGCGACCAGCTCGTCCGTCCCCAGCCGGGCCCGCGCCTCGAGCACGGTCGCGGTGTCGGCCGCGACGCCGTAGAAGTCCGCCATGGCGCGGATCAGCCGACGGTAGAAGGCGGTCGTCCCGGCGTCCCGGCCCCGCATCCCGGGGTCCGGCGACTCGGTGAAGTACGCGGGCCAATCGGCGGCGTCGGCGTCCTGGCGGGCTTCGACGGCATGACAGTGGTTGTCGACGACGGCGACGCTCGCGAGGTCGACGCGCGGGGAGCTGCTCACGGAGGCGCTCCTCAGAACCGGTAGAAGTGCTGGCGGAGCTCGAGTTCCTCGTCGCCGGCGGAGAACGCCGCCTCCTCGGAGCGCCGGATGCCGAGGTAGCAGCGCGCCAGGAGCTCGCCCATGCTGCCGAGCAGCACCTCGTCCTTCTCGAGCTCGTCGAGCGCGGCGGCCATCGTCGTGGGGAGCGGCCGCACCTTGCTGCGCGCGAGGTCGGCCTCCGACATGCGGGCCGGGTCCCGGTCGCACGGCTCCCCCGGCTCGAGCTCGCGCTCGATGCCGTCCAGGCCGCAGGCGATCAGCGCGCCGAGCGCCAGGTAGGGGTTGGAGCTGGGGTCCGACGGCTTGAACTCGAGGTTGTAGCTCTGCTCTTCCCGCTTGTAGAACGGCGAGCAGACACGCAGGGCCACCTCCTTGTTGTCGAAACCCCATCCGGTGGTGGCCGACGCCCAGGCGCTGGGAACCAGCCGCCGGAACGAGTTGTAGTTGGGGGTGGTCAGCGCCACGAGGGCGGGCAGGTGCTCGGTGACGCCGGCGACGAAGTGCCGGCCCAGGCGCGACAGCCCGCCGGGAGCCGCGGGGTCGTAGAGGCTGCTGCGGCCGTCGTCGTCCCACAGCGAGAGGTGCACGTGCGCACCGCTGCCGATCTCGTCGGGGTAGGGCTTGGGGGCGAACGAGGCGTACAGGCCGTGCCGGAGCGCGACGCCCCGTACGGTGTCGCGGAACTTCATCTGGTTGTCGGCAGCACCGAGGGCGTCGGTGTGCCGGATGGAGATCTCCTGCTGGCCCGGCCCGTACTCGTTGATCGCCTGCTCGACCGAGATCCCCTGGGCCTGGAGCGCATCGACCGTGTCGATCATGATCTGGGCGTTGAGGTCCTGCCCGATCGGGCTGTAGACCGGGGTGTGACCCGGGAGGTCGAACGGGGTGCGGTTCTCCAGGTCGCGCGCCAGGTAGTACTCGTTCTCGAACGTCGCCTGCACGTGCACGCCGAGCCTGGCGGCGCGGGCCACCACTCCCTTGAGGTACGAGCGCGGACATGCGCCCCAGTCGAGCCGGTCGTGGCCGACCTGGTCGCACAGCACGCTCGCGATCCCGGGTGCCCAGGGCAGCGCCGTGAACGTGGCGGGGTCGGGCACGAGGCGGATCTCCCCGACGGGCTGCATCCCCTCGATGTCGATCAGCTGCTCCAGCATGTTGATCGCCATCTGGGCCCGCGTGAGGCTCACTCCTTCGACGAGCTTGTGCTCGAGCTGACCGACGTGGATGGCCTTCGAGCGGGCCACTCCGCTCACGTCGCAGTACTCGAAGCGGACCAGCCGCAGGTCCTCGTGCCGGGCGGCGGCCACGACGTCGTGCACGTCCATCAGGGGGTCCTCTCGCTCATGATCGGTGCGGTGGGGGGCCCGGGGCCTAGACCATCGCGTCGCCGCCGTTGGGCGACAACGTCTGGCCGACGTAGTAGGAGCCGTCGGCGGAGGCGAGCAGGACCGCCGTGGGGGTGACCTCGGAGACCTCCCCGAACCGGCCGATGGGCAGCTCCGCCAGCTTGGCGGTGCGCCACTCCTCGGACTCGCCGTCCAGGAGCGGGGTCTGGATCGGGCCGGGGGCGATGGCATTGACGCGGACCCCACGGGTGGACACCTCGCGGGCGAGGGCCTTGGTCAGCCCGATGACCCCGGCCTTGCTGGCCGAGTAGTGCGCGACGGCTGCGCCACCGATCTGTCCCAGCTGCGAGGCGATGTTGATCACGACGCCGTCCCGGCGCTCCAGCATCTGCCCGATGAGGTGACGGGTGCACAGGAAGGTGCCGCGCAGGTTGGTGCCCAGGACGCGGTCCCAGTCCTCCACCGGCATGTCCTCGAGCAGCGACTCGGTGAAGATGCCGGCGTTGTTGACCAGGATGTCGACGCGGCCGAACCGCTCGAGCGCCTGCCGCGCCATGTCCGCGACACTGGCCTCGTCGCTCACGTCGGTCCGTACGAACAGCACGTCGCGGCCCTGCGCGGTGACCGCTGCGAGCACCTCCGCCGCGCCGTCCTCTGTGGTGCGATCGGCGACCACGATGTCGGCACCTTCAGCCGCGAACGCCTCCGCGATGCCCTTCCCGATCCCCGATGCCGCGCCCGTGACGACGGCCACCCGTCCGTCGAGCTTGCCCACTACCCCTCCTCCCGCGGTCGGGAGCCGCGGCTCCACACCGCTGCGATGTCGTCGGCGCCCGCCATGTCGAACCGGTGCCGCATCAGGAACATCGACGCCTCGTGCTGCGCCTTGTCGTCGCTGCCCACGCAGTCCTCGGCGACGACGACGTAGTGGTCGCTGAACATGGCGTCGCGCGCCGTGGACTCCACACAGCCCTCGGTCGTGCACCCGCCCACGACGACGGTCTTGACGCCGTTGCTGCGCAGGATCTGCTCCAGGTTGGTTCCCCAGAAGCCGCTCGACCGGTACTTCGGCACGACCAGTTCGCCGGCCTCTGGTGCGAGGTCGGGGACGAACTCGTGGCCCGGCGTGCCGGGCAGCGTGTAGGTCAGCGGCGTGCCCGACTGCTGCGCGGCCTCGTGCATGCGCATGTTGAACCGCAGTTGCGCCGGGGAGTCACTGCGCCGCCCGGGAAGCGCGGTGTTCTGGACGTGGACGACCAGAACACCGTGCTCCCGGGCCGCGGCCAGCAGGTAGGCCAGCCGCGGCCGCGTGGCCTCGTACATCGAGAGGTCGATCCCGAGCCCACCGAACAGGCCGCGCGGGTCCACGAAGTCGTGCTGCATGTCGATCAGCAGCAGGGCTGTGTGCCCCGGGTCGACGAGCTCACCGAGGTCGGTGAAGACTTCTTTCCCGTCGATACGGATCAACGGTCGTCGCCCGTCCCGACCTCCGGGTGCCGGGCCATCTCCTCCGCGACGGTCGGGTGCTGGACCGACGTCGTGCGCGCGGTCAGCAGTGACTCCGGCTGCTCGTCGAGCGGCAGGTCGTCCTCGGCGATGAAGCTGCCCAGAGCGGCGATCTTCTCCGGCGAGCGGGACCGGTAGTAGAGGAAGAGCCCGATCCCGGCCAGCAGCCAGGCGAGCACGACGTACGGCACCAGGCTGTAGGGGTAGGACTGCCCCGGCTTCGCCACCGCGTACAGCGGGTACGCCAGCGCCAGGACGCCCAGGACCGGGACGACCACGTGGGTCAGCACGTTGCGCTCCGGCAGCCGCCAGAAGTACCGGATCAGGGCGATGTTGCTGGCCAGGTAGACCAGGACGATGGCCACGGTGCCGATGGTGCCGGTGAAGCCGTAGGCCCCCGTCGCACCGGGGCCGAGCCACGCACCGGTCGCCAGGCCGACGACCACGGTGAAGACCGTCTGGGCGATGATCGCCCGGAACGGCGAGAACCAGCGCTGGTGCACCCGCCCGAGGGCAGGCGGCAGGATCCGGTCGCGTCCCATCGAGAACATGACGCGGACGGTCGTGTTGTGGATGGCGAGGAAGCAGCTGAAGATGCCGGCGATCGCCGCGAGCGCGATGGGCTGGATGAGCCAGGGCGTCACGTTCTGGCCGAGAGTGAGGAACGGATTCGCGTCGGAGAGGAACGCGTCCAGCTTGTCGCCGTCGTTGAGGCCGTAGCCGGCGGTGAGGGCGTACATGACCACGACGTAGAAGACGCCGACGGCGCCGAGCGCACCGGCCACGGCGAGCGGCACGTTGCGCCGCGGGTTGCGGGTCTCCTCGCCCAGGGTCGCCGCGGCGTCGAACCCGATGAAGGACAGGATGCCGAAGACCACGCCGAGGCCGACTCCTGAGAACCCTGTGGGCGAGGACGACGGGGAGAAGTAGGCCGGAGTGTTGTGCTCGGCCCCCGCGAAGACGATGGCCGCCACGGCCAGCACCAGGAAGATCGCCACCTCGAGTGCCAGGAGCACCAGGTCCAGATTGACCGAAGCCCTGATGCTGCGTGCCGAGAGGCCGAACACGATGGCCATGGCGGCGAGGCTGAAGATCCACCACGGGATCTCGGCGTCGAAGGTCGCGAAGACGTAGTCGTGGACGAAGGCGCCGAAAGCGGTGAACAGGCCGGGCGCGAGAACGGCATAGCCGATCCAGAAGAGCCAGCCCGTGAAGAACCCGGCGGCCGGCCCGAGGCCCTGGGAGTTGAACGTGTAGAAGGAGCCGGCCGACGGCAGCCGCCGCGAGAACTGCACGACGGTGTTGCCGACGAGCAGGCAGGCGATGAAGGCGAGCAGGAACGACAGTGGCAGCGCAGCCCCGGCGACCGGTCCGGCCGCCGGCGCGTTGAGGACGACGGCGAGCACCGGGGCCATCGCGGCCGCCGCCAACGCAATGCCGTTGGGAACGCTGAGCACCCCCCGCTCGAGACGCTGTGGTGCCTCGGCGTCGTGCTGGCTGACAGCGGTGCGCTCGCTCATCGCGGGCCCTTCTGTGGGGTCGGTCATACCTGGTAGCCGCCAGGTATATCAGGCGGCAATTACCGGCGGAACCTTCTCCATGACTCTTCACGCATTCGTGACATGGCGGTCATGCGGCCGCTAGAGCCCCACGAGCTCCGACAGTGTGCCGAGCTCTTCGCGGGAGAGCTTGCGGATCGACCCGGTGCGCATGCGCTGCAGCTCGATCGGCCCGATTGCGGTGCGGGTCAGCCGACTCACCGGGAGGCCGACCTCGGCCAGCAGCCGCCGGACGATGTGCTTGCGGCCCTCGTGCAGCACGACCTCGACCACCGACTGGCCGGCGTGGGTGTCGACCACCCGGAAGGCGTCGACGGCGACGGGGCCGTCGTCGAGCTGGACGCCGGACCGAAGGCGACGGTGCAGGTCGCGGGGCACCGAACCGGAGACCTGGGCGAGGTAGGTCTTGCGCACCTCGTAGGAGGGGTGCGCCAGGCGGTGCGCCAGCTCTCCGTCGTTGGTGAGCAGCAGCAGACCCTCGGTGTCCTGGTCCAGCCGGCCGACATGGACCAGCCCGGGCGCGAGGTCGCCGACCAGGTCACCGACCGTGGGCCGGTTGCGATCATCGCTCATGGCGGTGATCACGCCGGCCGGCTTGTTCAGCGCGTAGGTGACGCGGTCGTCACGCAGCTCGATCCGGACGCCGTCGACGGCGATCTTGTCGGTGGTCGGGTCGACCCGCATGCCCTGCACCTGCACCGGCGCGCCGTTCACGCTGATCCGGCCCGCCTCGATCATCTCCTCGCACACCCGCCGGGAGCCGACGCCGGCACGGGCCAGGACCTTCTGCAGCCGCTCACCCTCCCGGTCGGGATCGTGCACGGCGCTGCTGCGCTCGCCGGGGTGTACGGGGGCGAGCTCCATGTCCTCGGACCAGCCGTCTCCGGCTGCGGTCGTGGTCTCGTCGTCGGGCGCTGCGGTGTTCATCGCCGGCCATTCTCCCACCGATCGGAGGCCGTCCGCGCCACCAGCCGGCTGCCGTGGCGGCGCAACGCCCGCACGTGCGTCGCGGCCGCGACGGTCGCCTGGATCGCTCTGCTGACGCCCGTCCTCCGGCACGGCCCGGCGGTCGACCAGAACCTCGGCGTCTCCCTGGCGGCGGTGGTCCTGTCGTGGGGCACCACCCACCTGCTCGGCCGCATGTGGGCCGCGACGAGTAGCGGTCGAGTAGCGGTCGGACAACCCCGCGGTTCTGCGGCGGCGCCTGGCGCACGTCTTCGAGATCCTCTTCGCGACCGGGATCGTCGTGGGACTCGTGGACCCGCCGGGCGGCGTGGCCATAGAGGAGGGGTCTCTTGGCCGCGACCCTGGGCTCGTTCTCCGGCCCTCTGGTGCTCGCGCCGCCCCGGCCGGAGACCCCTCCTCCCATCGGGTGACGGCACGGTTCCCGCGAAGCCGCGGTACCTCAGGATCTGGCCATGAACGGGACCCGTAGGGCCGGCCTGATCGCGGCCGCCGTCGCCACCGCGCTGTGGGTGGGCGCACTGCTCGGCTTCGCGACCACCGGGCCGGAGGGCGGCGTGAACATCGGCGCGGCCCTGCTCGCCCTCGTCGCCGTCCCGGCCTCGATCGGTGCCCTGCTCACCCTGCTCACGTCCCTGCGCGACCGCCGCTCCGGGGCCCCTGGGATCCGATGGTCAGCGGTGACCCTCGCGATCGTCTCGATCCTCGCGCTGCTCACGTCTCTGGTGCTCGATCCGTACGACACCCCGGTGACCGTCCAGCTGGGGTTCCTGGCGTTCGGCGCCGCAACCTTCCTCGGCTCGGCGGCGCTGTTCGCCCTCATGACCCGCCGGCCCCGTCGGCTCCTGGGCAACCGCACCGCCTGACGAGCGCCGGCCGGCGCGCGGGACCGGTCAGCTGTCCGGGTGCTCGTCGAGCATGGTCGAGGTCTCCGGGAGGAGCGGCGCGAGCTCGGGCAGGTCGGCGAGGCCGGTGAGACCGAGCCGCTCCAGGAACAGCGGCGTGGTGGCGTAGAGCCCTCCCCCGCTGTCCGGATCGCTGCCCACCTCGTGCACCAGACCGCGCCCCAGCAGAGTGCGCATCACACCGTCCACGCCCACGCCGCGGATCGCCGAGATGCGGGCACGGGTCACCGGCTGCCGGTAGGCGATGACGGCGAGGGTCTCCAGGGCGGCCTGCGTGAGCCGGCTGCGCTGCCCGTCGACGAGGTACCGCTCGACGACGCCGGCGTGCTCGTCGCGGGTGTAGAGCCGCCAGCCCTCCCCCACCCGGCGCAGCGTGATGCCGGCCCGGCGCTGGTCGTAGCCCTCGACGAGATCGGCCAGGCCCTCGCGCACCTGCTCGACACCGCAGTGCAGCGCCGCGGCGAGGGTGGCCTCGTCCACCGGGTCGGCCATCACGAACAGGAGCGCCTCGATGCCGCCGCGCAGCTCCTCGGGGCCCAGCAGCTCGAGGGGCTCCTCGGCCGGC
The DNA here is from genome assembly GCA_025965795.1 of Blastococcus sp. Lineage (GTDB taxonomy): Bacteria > Actinomycetota > Actinomycetes > Mycobacteriales > Geodermatophilaceae > Blastococcus_B. Next base: position 5,700 of record JAOPWH010000289.1, on the reverse strand, counting down.
TCCTCGCGTGCGGGTTCCCCGGCGGGCACGTCGGGCGGGGTGGGGTCCTGGGCCGGCGGTTCGTCGGCCGGCTCCGCAACGGGCGGCTGCGGAACGGGCGGCTCGTCGACGGGCTGGTCGGCCACCCGGGCGGCCAGCTCGGCGGCGACGGCGTCCCAGGTACCGGAGTCGGCTCCTCCGCCGTCGGCCTCCCGGGTGGCCGCCAGCTCCGCGGCCAAGGCCTCCCACGAGATGGGTGCCGGGGTGTCCTGCATGCCCGGAGGTTCCTGCTCGCCGCTCACGTGTACTCCTCGTCGATGTCGACCACGCCCCCGCCTGCCGCACCCTCGGCAGTTTCGGCGCCGTCGTCGTCCTCGGGGATGGGCAGTGCCCCTCCGGTCCACCGCACGTGCAGCTCCCCCAGGGGCGTCAGCTGCTCGAACACCACGCGCTGCTGCCGGTAGAGCTCGAGCAGCGCGAGGAACCGGGCCACCACCTCCAGCGTGTGCGCGCAGTCGGCGGAGAGCGCCCGGAACGTCGACGTCCCCGAACGGATCAGGTGGTTGCGCACGACGAGCAGTTGCTCGGAGACGCTGACCGCCGGCGCGTGCAGGTGGGAGACGCTGACCTTCTCGGGCACCTTGGGGGCGAGTACGCGCGCCGCGAGCATCGCGAACTGCTCCGGGGTCAGCTGCAGCGAGACCTCGGGCATCAGGTCGGCGAACCGCGGCTCCAGGCCGGCGTCGCGCGGGAACCGGCGGGCGGCCTCCGTCTCCCGCTCGCGCAGGAACCGGGCCGCGTGCTTGTAGGCCTTGTACTGCAGCAGCCGGGCGAACAGCAGGTCGCGGGCCTCGAGCAGTTCGAGGTCGTCCTCGTCGTCGACGTCGGCGGCCGGCAGCAGCCGGGCGGCCTTGAGGTCGAGCAGGGTCGAGGCCACGACCAGGAACTCACTGGCCTGGTCGAGGTCGAGGTCCTTGCCGAGGGCGTGCAGGTGCGCGATGAACTCGTCGGTGACCCGCGACAGGGCGATCTCGGTGACGTCGAGCTTGTGCTTGCCGATCAGCTGCAGCAGCAGGTCGAACGGCCCCTCGAAGTTCGTGAGCTTGACCGTGAAACGCGCGGGCGCGGCGCCGTCGACCTCAGGGGCCTCCGATGCCGCGCCGGTGCTGCTGCTCACGGGCGCCGAGCCTAGTGAAGGTCGTGTCCCGGTCGCGGGGGCCGGAGGCCTCCCGACCGGGACAGGAGACGGGGCTCAGCTCACGGGTGACGCTCGTCGGCCGCGGTGTCGTCCGGAGGACGACGGTGCTTACCGACCCCGCAGTCTCCGCACGAGCACCGACTCGTCGCCGCGGTCCTCGAGGTCGGAGAGCAGCACGGCGATGGCCTCACGGACGATGCGCCCGCGGTCGGCCGCCACACCGTGGTGGCCGCGCAGCGTCAGCCGCGCCGTCTCCAGGGCCATGAGCTCGTCCGCCGAGATGTAGACGGTGATCTTCTCGTCGTGCTTGGTGCGGTCGTTGCGGTTCCGGGCCGGCCGTCCCCGGGTGGGGATGACGGGCTGCATGGTCGGCGCCGGCTGCTGGGCGGAGCGGTAGGAGGCGAGGTCGTCGGCGCCACCGGGGACCAGCACGAGGGGCGCCGTCTGCGTCGACTCGGCTGCGTCGTCCTCGACGCGGCGGGGTGCCGTCCCGCCCCGCAGAGCCGGAGAGCTGGTCGTGGTGCTCAGGTTCGGCAGTTCGGTGACCTCGGGGACCGACGCGGTGTCGGTGCGGCGGAACAGCTCCGAAGCGCCCGGGAGAACCGGCCGTCGAGTCACAGGGCCAGCACCTCCTTGGCGAGGTCGCGGTACGCCGCGGCACCCGACGACGTCGGCGCCCAGGTGGTGATCGGCTGGCCGGCGACCGTGGTCTCCGGGAACCGGACGGTGCGCTGGATGACGGTCTGGAAGACGGTGTCGTCGAAGGCCTCCACGACCCGGCTGAACACCTCGCGGCAGTGCACCGTGCGGGTGTCGTACATCGTCGCGAGGATGCCCGAGAGCTCCAGCGACGGGTTCAGCCGCTCCTTGACCTTGTCGATCGTGTCGACGAGCAGGGCGACCCCGCGGAGGGAGAAGAACTCGCACTCCAGCGGGATGATCACACCCTGCGCGGCGGTGAGCGCGTTGACGGTCAGCAGGCCGAGGGACGGCTGGCAGTCGATCAGGATGTAGTCGTACTCGTCGCGGACGTCGGCCAGCACCCGCAGGAGGGTCTGCTCACGGGCGACCTCGCTGACCAGCTGCACCTCGGCGGCCGACAGGTCGATGTTGCTGGGCACCAGGTCCAGGCCCGGTATGTCGGTGTGCACCCGCACGTCGCGCAGGGTGGTCTTCCGCTCCATCAGGGCGTTGTAGATGGTCCGGTCCATGTTCTGGGCCGGGATGCCCAGACCGACCGAGAGCGCACCCTGGGGGTCGAGGTCGATCAGCAGGACGCGCCGTCCGTACTCGGTCAGCGCGGCACCCAGATTGATCGTGGACGTCGTCTTGCCGACGCCACCCTTCTGGTTGCACATCGCGATGACGCGGGCCGGGCCGTGCTCGGTGATGGGCGGAGGTTCCGGCAGGGGTCGCTGCCGCGCCTTCGCGGGGTCCTGCCGGGACACCGCCCCCATCTCGACGCCGCTGTCCTGCGGGCGCGCGACGGCAGAGGCCGCGTCCGCTCGGGTAGCCATGGGTCTTGTTGCCTCCACCTCGTGCCCGATCCCGGTCGTGCCGGGTGCGGTCAGCCGTCCTGAGCCGCTCGGGTGAGGAGGACGCTAAGGAGTGCGGCAGCACTTCCCAAGGAGGCACGCCGCGCGACATGTCGACATGGCGACCACTGACAACAAGTGTGACTGGTCAAGCTGAAGTCGGCGCAGATAGTGCCAACGCTCGGGCCGGTGTGCTGTCAGCTGCGCGCCCGCGGGTGGCTCGTCGCGTACACCTCGCGGAGTCGGTCCACGGTGACCAGCGTGTAGATCTGCGTGGTGGTGACCGACGCGTGGCCGAGCAGTTCCTGCACCACGCGGACGTCGGCGCCGCCGTCGAGCAGGTGGGTGGCGAAGGAGTGCCGCAGGGTGTGCGGGGAGATCTCCGCCGTGAGGCCGGCCCGTTCGGCCGCCGAGCGCAGGATCGCCCACGCGCTCTGCCGGGACAGGGCCCCACCGCGCACGTTGAGGAACAGCGTCCCGCCACGGACGCCGGCCCGGCCGCTCGCCGCGAGCGCCGGACGGGCACGCACCAGGTATTCCTCCACCGCGCGCAGGGCGTAGCTGCCGACCGGGACGATCCGTTCCTTGCCGCCCTTGCCCGCCAGCCGGACCGCGGCCTGCCCACGGTCGAGGTCGTCGACCGCCAGCCCGACCGCCTCGGAGATGCGGGCCCCGGTGCCATAGAGCAGTTCGAGCAGCGCGCGGTCGCGCAGCCCTCGCGGGCCCTCCAGCACGCCGGCCGACTCGATCAGGGCCACCACCGACTCGACCGGGATCGCCTTCGGCAGCCGCCGGGCCGGCGTGGGCGGCCGCACCTCGGCGGCGACGTCGTCGGTCACCAGGCCGTCGAGGAGGGCGAAGCGGTGCAGGCCGCGGACGGCAACGACCGCGCGGGCCGCCGACGTCGTGGAGAGCGGCGGGTGGTCGTCGTCCCCTTGGCGCAGGGCCGCGAGGAAGCCGGCGACGTCGGACTCCGTGATCTCACCGAGCCCTCGGACCCCGGCCGCGGTCAGGTACTCCGCGTACCGGCGCAGGTCCCGGCGGTAGGAGGCGATGGTGTTGACCGCCAGGCCGCGCTCCACCGTCAGGTGGTCCAGGTAGCCGGTGACCACCCGGTCGACGGCGGGGCCGACGTTCAACGCGGCCGTCAGAGGAGTACCTCCTCCAGCGCGACGGCTGTCATGCCGTGGGCCTCAGCGACCTCCGGCAGCACGACCTGTCCCCCGACGACGTTCACGCCGTGGGCCAGCGCGCGGTTGCCCGCCACCGCCGATGCGGTGCCCTGGCCCGCCAGCGCCATGACGTAGGGCAGCGTCACGTTGGTCAGCGCGTGGGTGGAGGTGTTCGGGACCGCACCGGGCATGTTGGCCACGCAGTAGAACACCGACTCGTGCACCCGGAAGGTCGGGTCGTCGTGCGTGGTGGGACGGGTGTCCTCGAAACAGCCACCCTGGTCGACGGCGATGTCGACGAACACAGAGCCCGGCTTCATCCGCGACACCAGCTCGTTGCTGACCAGCACGGGCGCCTTGGCCCCCGCGACGAGCACCGCGCCGATCACGAGGTCGGCGTCGAGCACCGCCCGCTCGACCTCGTAGGCGTTGGACGCCACGGTCTGCAGGTGGCCCTGGTAGATCTTGTCGGCGGCGCGCAGCTTGTCGATGTCGCGGTCGAGGACGACCACCTCGGCCTGCATGCCGAGCGCGATCGCCGCCGCGTTCATCCCGGACACGCCGGCACCGATCACCACGACCTTGGCCGCGTACACGCCGGACACCCCACCGAGCAGCACCCCGCGGCCACCGTGGGCCCGCTCGAGACTGTGCGCGCCCACCTGGGGGGCCATCCGGCCGGCCACCTCGGACATGGGCGCGAGGAGGGGCAGCGCGCCGTCGGCCGTCTGCACGGTCTCGTAGGCGATCGCGGTCGTGCCGGAGGCGATGAGTGCGTCGGTGCATTCCTTGGACGCCGCGAGGTGCAGGTAGGTGAAGAGCGTCTGGTCGGCCCGCAGGCGGCCGTACTCCTCCTCGATCGGCTCCTTGACCTTGAGCAGCAGGTCGGCGTCGGCCCAGACGTCGTCGGCCGAGGCCACCAGCCGGGCTCCGGCCGCGGCATAGTCGCCGTCGGGGATCGAGGACCCCTCCCCCGCGCCCTCCTCGACGAGCACGCTGTGCCCGCCCCGGACGAGCTCGGTCACCCCGGCAGGGGTGAGTGCCACCCGGTACTCCCGGTTCTTGACCTCTCGGGGAACCCCGACCCGCATCATCCAACTCCTGGTCTGGCGGGCCGGCCCCGAGGTGACGGGTTGCTCCCACCGCATCGTGGAGCGCCCGGTCCGGGCGGCTCCTGGTGCCGGAGTCTAGGCACGCCCGGACGTGACGCCGGTCGCGCCCGGCCCGCATGGCGGCGACGGTGCCGACGCTCCGTCCTGCCGCAGCGCAGGCCCTGCCCGACGATGGCGCTACGGCCCTTCCCCGCCCCCCTCCCACGAAGGACTCCGCGATGCAGCTGTATGCCCAGCACCCCGCCGTCCGGGCCCGCCAGCTGGCGGCCGACCTGGGCATGGTGGTGTGGCTCGTCGTCTGGGTGCTGGTGGCGCGGGCGGTGCACGCCGCCGTCCTGGTGCTCGCCGAGCCCGGGCGGGCGGTGGAGGACCTGGGTGCGTCCGTGGCCGACAACATGAACTCCGCCGCCGACGCGGCGCAGGGGGTGCCGATCGTCGGGGACGAGCTCTCGGCGCCGTTCGACGCCCTGGCGGGGGCCGGTGGCTCGGTGACCGGGGCCGGTCAGGCCGCCCAGGACGCCGTCGGCACGCTGGCCACGATCCTCGCCGTCGTCCTCGTCGTCCTGCCGGTCGGCTGGTTGCTGCTGCGCTGGCTGCCGTGGCGGCTGCGGTACGCCCGCGAGGCCGGCGCGGCGCAGCGCCTGCTGACCGGTACGCCGGATCTGGAGATCCTCGCGGCGCGGGCGCTGGCCTCCGCCCCGCTC
>JAOPWH010000250.1 GCA_025965795.1 Blastococcus sp. | reverse complement strand
GCCCTCGCCGAGGTCACCGGCACCGACCTGACGGAGCTGTGCAACGGACTGACCGCCACTGCGGAAAGAGTTTTCGGAACCTGGCAGTAGCGCGCAGCGGTCGTGACGAGCGGGGGTCCGGAGGGCTCCCCGAGGAACGACGAGGTCAACCCGGCGAAGCGGTTCCACGAAGCGGGAGGCCGTGACCCCGTCGCCCTCCGGACGACACGGCGCCACGCGCCCTCCCGAGCTGCGTCGAGCCCGTCTCGGTCGGCCCGCCGGGGAGCCTCCGGCCCCCGCGCGAGGCGAACCGGTGGACACTTGTCGCGTGGGTCGTCTCATCGCCGTCGTCTTGTTCATCGCCGTGCTGGTTCCCGGCGTGCTGCTGGCGCGGGCGTGGTGGCTGGCCGCCGGGCTCAGACAGGTCGCCGGAGGGGCCGTCGAACTGGTGGAGCCCACCGCCCAGGGCATGCAGACGCTGCATCGGCAGGCTCAGCACGGCCGCCGGCTGCGGCGGACGGGGTTCCTGCTCGGCCTCGCCGGGGTGGTCGCGAGCGTCGTCCTGTTCGCCGAGGCCTCGGTCTTCCTCTGGGTCCCGGTGCTCGTCGTGGGCCTGCTCACGGGTGTCCTGCTGGCGGAGGCGACCCGGCCGCGTCCCCGCTGGGCGATGACCGTCCCGCCCCGCCGCCCGCGACGGGCCGACCAGGTGTCGGGATGGCTGGTGTGGACGATGCGCGGGGTGACCGCCGCGGAGGTCGTCGCCGCGACCATCCTGTGGCGGTCCGGCGAGCTGAGCGATCCCGTCGGCTTGGCGGCCCTGGTCATCCCACTGGCCGCCTGGCTGCTCGCTGAGGTGGCGTTGCTGCGGGCTCTCCTCCGCCCGCTGCCGGCAGAGGGGGCGGATGTGCCTCTCGACGAGGCGCTCCGGACGTGGACGGCACACCTGGTCACGGCGGCCGCGAGTGTCCTGGCCCTGTTGCCGCTCGGCACTCTGCTGCTGGTGGGCGGCATCGATCTCGGCGACCGGGTCACCAAGAGTGTCGACCTGCTCCCGGTGGCGCTGGTGGCCGGCGGGTTCTCCGCCCTGGCCGCGGGCGTCGCCGTGGCCGGTTTCCTGCTGACCTGGCTCCGACCGGTCCGCTCCAACGCGCGCGCCCTCGCGGGCTGAGGCGAGGACCATGCCCCGAGCACTCGCAGGCTCGCCGCGGGGCGTCGCAGGAGGCCGTGATGCCCGGTCCTCGGGCGTCCACCCTGTGGCCTTGGTCACGCGCGCCACAGGCCGGTAACGCGTCGTCCCACCTGCCCCACGCGGCACGGCATAGCGCAGTGTGTCGGCGCGCCTACAAGGAGCACGTGGCGCCTCTGCTGCACTCGCCGTGCACCGTTGCCTCTCGAACCGTTTTCGTTATCGTGTCGTGACCGACAGCCGGGGTGGAGACCGACCCGGGTGGCGCCTCCCGGCCCTGAGCCTCCGCTCCGGACCGTTCGCGCCGTCCGAGCCGGCAGCCGGCGTGCGAGCCGTCCCAGACGGCACGTCCGCTCTCCTGCCCGGGTCCTGTGACCATGTGGAAGTGATGTGCGCCGCTCTCTCCAGCTCAGTCTGTTCGCCCTCGTCCTGATCGGACTGGCGGGCGGCACGCTGACCTTCTTCCTCGCCCAGAAATCCGTGACGGTCACCGTCGACGGACAGGCCCGGCACGTCGGCACGTACGCCGACACGGTCGGCGAGGTGCTGGAGGAACAGGGACTGCAGCCGGCGTCGCACGACGTCGTGCTGCCCGCGGTCCACCAGGCGGTCACCGACGGCGCCACCGTCGTGCTCAACCGCGCCCGGCCCCTGCAGCTCACGGTCGACGGTGTGCAGCGCGAGGTCTACGTGACCGCGTTGTCCGTCGACCAGGCACTGGAGCAGCTGGGCTACCGCGCCGACGACCTGGTCCTCTCGGCCAGCCGTAGCGAGCGCCTGCCCCTCCGGGGCATGGAGCTGACCATCAACACGCCCAAGGACGTCGTCCTCGTCAGCGACGGCAAGGAGAGCGTGGTCAGCACCACGGCCGGCACCGCCGCCGATCTGCTCGCCGAGCAGGGCATCACGCTGTCGGCCACCGACCGCACGAGCCTGCGACTGGACCAGGCGCTGCTCGACCAGATGCGGCTGCAGGTCTTCCGGGTCAAGGTCTCCGACGTCGACGTCGCCTCCGCGATCGCGCCCGACCGGGTCGAGACACCCGATCCGAACGCGTTCGTCGGCGACGACACCGTGACCACGTCCGGTGTCCCCGGTGAGCAGGTCACCACCTTCCACCTGACCGTCACCGACGGCGTCGAGACCGGGCGCGAGGCGCTCAAGACCGTCGTGACCCGCCAGGCGATCGCCGAGCGCGTGACCGTGGGCACCAAGCCACGCCCCGTCAACAAGCCCTCGGCCGACGGCCTGAACTGGGCGGCGCTGGCGAACTGCGAGTCCGGCGGGCGGCCGAACGCCGTCAGCGCCAGCGGTACCTATCGCGGCATGTACCAGTTCTCCCGGCAGACCTGGGCCGGTGTCGGCGGCAGCGGCGACCCCGCCGCCGCGTCGGTCGACGAGCAGACCTACCGCGCCCAGCTCCTCTACAACCGTAGCGGCGCAGGCCAGTGGGGCTGCGGCAGCCACCTCTTCGACTGATGAACGATCCCGCTGCCCGCTCGGGCGCTCGCGGCGGGCCCCTGCAGCGGGGCCGTTCCTGACGGGCTTGCTGGGGCCCGCGGTCATCCGGGAGCTCGCCCAGCAGCTCGACCTGCGCCCGACCAAGAGCCTCGGCCAGAACTTCCTGCACGACGCCAACACGATCCGCCGCATCGTGCGGACCGCCGGTCTGCGGGAGGACGACGTCGTCCTCGAGGTCGGCCCCGGCCTGGGTTCGCTGACGCTGGGGCTGCTGCCTGCGGTCGCGCGGGTCACGGCGGTCGAGATCGATCCGCGGTTGGCAGCGCTGCTCCCGGCCACGGTGGGCACGCGGGCGCCCGACCTCGCCGACCGGCTCACGGTGGTGCAGGCCGACGCGCTCCGGATCGGCGAGCTGCCGGGGCCGCCCCCGACGGCGCTGGTCGCCAACCTTCCCTACAACGTCGCCGTGCCTGTCCTGCTGCACCTGCTGGAGTTGCTGCCCACGCTCGACCGGGCGCTGATCCTCGTCCAGGCCGAGGTGGCGGAGCGGCTCGCCGCCGCCCCCGGCAGCGGCGCGTACGGCATCCCGTCGGTGAAGGCGGCCTGGTACGGCGAGGTCCGGCGGGCCGGATCGGTCGGTCGACGGGTGTTCTGGCCCGAGCCCAACGTCGATTCCGGCCTCGTGTCACTGACCAGACGACCCCCGCCCGAGGGCGACCGGGTGGCCACCTTCGCCGTCGTCGACGCCGCCTTCGCCCCCCGGCGCAAGAGTCTGCGTTCGGGGCTCGCCCGCTGGGCCGGGAGCCCGGCGGCGGCCGAGCAGCGGCTGCGGGCCGCCGGGATCGAGCCGTCCATGCGGGGGGAGCAGCTGTCGGTGACCGACTTCGCCCGGCTGGCCGCGACCGATCCGGTCGAGCCGTGAGCGCGGGATCGACCCTTTCGGCGCGGGCCCCGGCCAAGGTCAACGTGCACCTCGGTGTGGGGCCGTTGCGCCCCGACGGCTTCCACGAGCTGCGGACGGTCTACCTGGCGGTGTCGCTGTTCGACACGGTCACCGTCGGGCCGGGCGAGGGGCTCCGGATCTCCCTCACGGGCGAGGGGGCCGACGGCGCCGTCCCCACGGACTCCCGCAACCTGGTGTGGCGTGCCGCCGAGCTGCTCGCCCGCACCGCCGGGGTGGATGCCGACGCCGACATCGCGATCGCCAAGGCCATCCCGGCCGCGGCCGGACTGGCCGGCGGCAGCGCTGACGCCGCGGCCGCGCTCGTCGTCCTGGACGCCCTGTGGGGCACCCGCGCCACCGGCGAGGACCTCGCCGGCCTCGCCGCGCAACTCGGCAGCGACGTTCCGTTCAGCCTCCACGGCGGTGTCGCGCTCGGCACGGGCCGAGGGGAGCAGCTCTCCCCGGTCCTGGCCCGGGGGCCGTGGCACTGGGTGCTGGGCATCTCCGACGAGGGGCTGTCCACGCCGTCGGTCTACGGGGAGCTGGACCGGCTGCGTGCGGGCGGCCGGGTCCCGGACGGCGCGCCGCTCGCCCCGGCCGACCCGGTGATCAGTGCCCTACGGGGGGAGTCGCCCTCCGCGCTGGGCGCGGCGCTGGCCAACGACCTCCAGGCCCCTGCCCTGTCGCTGCGACCCGAACTGCGGCGGGCGCTGCG
>JAOPWH010000245.1 GCA_025965795.1 Blastococcus sp. | reverse complement strand
GGGCCCGGATCGCGGTCGGTCCGGCTCGTCCACGACGCGATCGCCGAGGCCGGCTACTCGGGCGTCCGGCTGGCCCTCGGTGCGGGCGCCACGGCCCTCGGGGCCGCGGCCGCGTGCGCGGCCAGCGGCCAGGATCTCGACGCGACCCCGGCCGGGCGCCGCGCACTGGCCATCCTCAACGGGGCCCACGGCGACCTGGTCCAGCGCGAGGCCCCGGGCCTGGCGCTCACGATGACCGTGCGGGTCGACGGCCGGGTCGTTCCCGTCGAGCCGGCCGCCCTCCGAGCGGCGTTCCCCGGGGCCGGAACCCGGCTCGCCGTCTTCCTGCACGGGCTGACCGAGACCGAGAGCTCCTGGTGCTGGTCGGCCGACCGGCACCACGGCCGGCCCGACGTGAGCTACGGAAGCCAGCTGCACGCCGACCTCGGGCTGACGCCGGTCTACCTGCGCTACAACACGGGGCTGCACATCTCCGACAACGGACGGTCGCTCGACGAACTGCTGACCGCGCTGGTCGGCGCGTGGCCGGTCGCGGTCGACGACGTCGTCCTCGTGGGTCACTCCATGGGCGGGCTGGTCGCCCGGAGCGCGCTGCACCAGGCCGGCGGGGGCACGACCGGCGCGCACGGCTGGACGCACCTCGTCCGCGACACGATCACGCTCGGCTCGCCGCACCTGGGTGCACCCCTCGAGCGCGGCGTCCACCGGCTGGCCGGCGCGCTGGCGAAGCTGCCCGAGACCCGACCGCTGGCCACCCTCCTCAGCGCGCGCAGCGTGGGCATCAAGGATCTCCGGCGCGGCACCCTGGTCGAGTCGGACTGGACCGGCCGGGACCTCGACGACGTCGCACCGGTCGCACACACGCACGTGCCGCTGCACGACGGGGCACGGCACTTCGTCGTCCTCGCGACCGTGAGCCGCAACCCCGCCGGCCGTACCGCCGACCTGCTCGGCGACCTCCTCGTGCCTCCGCGCAGCGCCAGCGGCGACACCGGGGACGACGACCGCCTCGCCTTTCCGCCCGACCACGTGCACCGGGTCGGCGGGCTGCACCACTTCGACCTGCTCAACCACCCGCGGATCTACCAGCAGATCAGGCGATGGCTGCTCGACCGGCCCGAGGGTCCGCGGCCGGAGGCTCCCGAGGTGCCGCCGACCAGCTGATTCGGCATCCTGTCGCCCGGGCGCGCGGAACCTCTGGGCCACGCCGCCGTTGTCCTGCGGAACGAGGGAGGCACCGTGTCCGAACATGGCGAGCAGGAGCACAACCTGATCCAGCGGCTGATCAACTGGCGAGTGGGCGCCGCCATGGAGCCGCACCCGCCGAACGAGACGCTGATGAAGCTCCAGCAGCCACTCGTGGACGCGCTGGAGAAGTACTACTTCCGCGTCGAGATCGACGGCTGGGAGCGGGTGCCCGACCGGACGAGCCTGGTCATCGGCGTGCACTCCGGCGGTGCGCTGACGATGGACGCATGGACGCTGGTGAACGCGTGGCAGAAGCACTTCGACGGCAAGCGATTCCTGCACGGCACGGCCCACGACGTCCTGCTGGCCAGCCCCGGCCTCGGCGACTACTTCCGCGCGGTGGGCGTCATCGCCGCCAACCGGAGGAGCGTCACGGCGACCCTGGCGCGAGGCGAGGACGTCGTCGTCTGGCCGGGCGGTGAGGTCGATGCGATGCGCAGCTGGGCGAAGCGGGACGTGGCCACCCTCGGCGGCCGCACCGGCTTCGTGAAGCAGGCCATCCGGTCCGGCGTCCCGATCGTGCCCGTCGCGACGGTGGGGGGACACGACACCGTCTTCGTGCTCAGCGAGGGCAAGTGGCTGGCGAACGCCCTGGACAAGGTGCTCGGTCTGAAGAAGACGCTGCGCGGCTCGAACCTGCCGATCATCGCCGGGTTCCCGTTCCCCCTGGCCGTCGAGATCCTGCCGGCGCACGTTCCCCTGCCGGCCAAGATCCGCACCGAGCTGCTCGATCCGATCGAGGTCGACGACGATCCCGAGCGGGTCGACGACACGGCGTACGTGCAGAAGATCTACGACCAGGTGCGGGGTGAGATCCAGGCCGGCATGGACCGGCTGGCCGCCAAGCGCACGCTGCCGATCCTCGGGTGAGCGACGCGGCGGACTGGCTCCGGGAACACCGGGACGGCGCCGCGCCCGACGAGGCGCTGGCCTTCTTCGACGGCCTGCCGGCGGTCGACCCGGCCGAGCTGACGGGCCGTTGGCGGGGCACGGGCCTGCCGACCGGCTCGAAGCTCGACGGTCTCCTGGAGGCCTACGGCTGGTACGGCAAGGAGTTCAACGGGATCGAGTCGGTGCACCCGCTCCTGTTCCTCGACTGGCGTGGACGCCCGCGGCCGGTGGATCCCGCACTCCTTCCGCTCTGGCTGCTGCGCGACCTCGCGGGAGTGGCCCACCTCCGGCTCCTCCGGACGGCGTTCCGGGGCATCCGACCGCTGCTCTCCACCAACCGGCCGAAGGCGCGGCTGCGCACCGTCGAGCACCGCGGCGTCGCGACGGCGGCGATGGTCTACGACGCCCTGCCGATCATCGACGTCTTCCGGCGGGTGGGTGCCGACGTGCTGATCGGCGCGATGGACATGCGTGGACTTCCCGCGCCGTGCTTCTTCCTGCTGCGCCGCGACTGAGTCTCAGGGAACGAGTTCGGTCAGCAGGGCGCGGACCCGGCTCTCGATCTCGTCGCGGATCGGCCGGACCGACTCCACGCCCTTGCCGGCCGGGTCCTCGAGGTCCCAGTCGAGGTAGCGCGTGCCGGGAAAGACCGGACAGACGTCCCCACAACCCATGGTGATGACGACGTCGGAGGACTCGACGGCGTCGGGAGTGAGCACCTTCGGCCGCTGCTCGGAGATGTCGATGCCCCTCTCGGCCATCGCCTCGACCGCCGCGGGGTTCAGCCGGTCGGCCGGCAGCGATCCGGCCGACCGGACCTCCACGGCGTCACCGGCGAGGTGCCGCAGCCAGCCCGCGGCCATCTGTGACCGCCCGGCGTTGTGCACGCAGACGAACAGGACGCTGGCTCCGGTCATGGGGTCTCCCGGGGGACGACGACCTCGTCGGGAACGTCCGCGACGGTGGGATAGAGCACCGCGACGACGGCCACCCCGGCGGCCCCGCCGAGGAGCTGCATCAGCAGGAACATCGGAACCGACGCCGGGGCGATGCCGGCGAAGGTGTCCGACAGCGTGCGGGCGAGGTCGATCATCGGGTTGGCGAAGCTGGTCGACGACGACCACCAGTACGCGCCGGCGATGTAGGCCCCGACCGCGAACGGCGCGAGCGCCGCACGACCGGCGCGCACCAGAGCGAAGACCAGCACGACCAGCCCGAAGGTGGCCAGCGCCTCCGACAGCCAGAGGCCACCGGCCGACCGGTCCTTCGCCGAGACGGTCACCGCCGGCAGACCGAACATGAGGTTCGCGCAGATCGCGCCCAGGACGCCGCCGATGACCTGGGCGGGTAGGTAGGCCGCGACCTGGCGGTTGCTCACCCCGCCGAAGACACGGTCGGCCAGCGTGATCACCGGGTTGAAGTGCCCGCCGGACGCCGGCCCGAAAGCGAGGATCAGCGCTGCCAGGCCCGCGCCCGTCGCGAGCGCGTTCTCCAGCAACTGCAGGCCGACGTCGTCCGGCGAGAGCTGCTGCGCGGCGATGCCCGAGCCGATCACGACCGTGACCAGGCCGGCCGAGCCGAGGAACTCGGCGAGCGCCTGCCGGGCGATCGGGGTCAGCCGCAGAGCCGTCTTGCCCGAACCCTTTCCCGCCCTCACGCCGGGGTCAGCGAGGCCGTGTCGAACAGGTTGGCGACGGCGGCGAGGGCAGCCGGCCGGACGGCGTAGTAGACCCACACACCGCGCTTCTCGCGGTCGAGCAGGCCGGCCGAGTGCAGCACCTTGAGGTGGTGGCTGATCGTGGCCTGGGTGAGCTCGAAGGCGTCGTTGAGGTCGCAGACACAGGCCTCGGCACCGGCGCTCGCCGCGATCAGGCTGACCAGCCGGAGCCGAACGGGATCGGCCAGCGCCTTCAGCAGGGGAGCGACCTGCTCGGCCTGCTCGGTGGACATCGCCGTGCCCGTGAGCGGCGTACAGCACTCCAGGCCGGTGGCGCGCGTGGTCATCGCGATCTCGGTCGTGGGCATCGCCGTCCAGCATAACGACAAGCATCGTATTGACAAACATCGATGCCTGGTGCGACGGTCGAGAGACATCGACAGACGTCGATGCATTCCGACCGAAAGGGTCACCGTCATGTCCCGGGTCCAGCTCGCACTCCGCGTCGCAGACCTCGACGCTGCTGTCGACTTCTACGCACGCCTCTTCGATGCCCTGCCCGCCAAGCGCCGTCCCGGCTACGCGAACTTCGCCATCGCCGAGCCCCCGCTGAAGCTGGTCCTGCTGCAGGGCGCGCCCGGCGAGGCGACCCGGATGGACCACCTCGGCGTCGAGGTGCCCTCCGGCGACGAGGTCACCGCCGCGACGGCCCGACTGGCCGGCGCCGGCCTCGCCACCCGGGTCGAGGAGAGCACGACCTGTTGCTACGCCGTTCAGGACAAGGTCTGGGTGACCGGCCCCGGAGGGGAGCCCTGGGAGGTCTACACCGTGACCGGCGACGCCCGTTCCGACCTCGAGGGCACGACCGACCTCGGGCTGTCCGCCGTGGCCGGGGACGGGACCTGCTGCACACCCGAGGGTTCCGACACCGACGTCCGCCTCGCTGCCGCCTGTTGCTGACCGGCGTGTGCGCTCACGCCCTGTTTTCCGGCCCAGAACTGGGCGTGAGCGCACACCGTCCGGAGAATAGGAGCGTGGATCTCGACGAGGTGGCCGACGAGCTCTACGAGGTGCCGCCCGAGGAGTTCATCGTGCTCCGCACGACCCGCCAGGACGAGGCGAAGGCCGAGGGCGACAAGCCGCTGGCCAAGGAGATCGGCTCGCTGCCCAAGCCGTCGGCCGCCGCCTGGGCCTGCAACGTACTCGTGCGATCCCACCGGGAGGAGATCGAGGGGCTCGTCGAGCTCGGCGGCCTCCTCCGCGAGGCGCAGGAGAACCTGGTCGGCGACGAGCTGCGTGCCCTCAGCTCGCAGCGCGCGAAACTGGTCAGCGCACTGACCCGCCAGGCCGCCGCCCTCGCCCGGGAGCGGGGCCGGCCGATCACCAGTTCCGTGGCCGACCAGGTGGAGGAGACGCTCCGCGCGGCGATGGCCGATCCGGAGGCGGGGGAGGCGCTGCTCTCCGGACGGCTCACCTCCTCGATGTCCTACAGCGGCATGGGGACGACGGTCTCGCGACCGGACCTCCGCCTGGTGCGACCGGTGGAGCGCGCGCCGTCCCAGCCGGCCAAGCCGTCCAAGGCCACCCCCGCGAACACCCCACCGAAAGCGTCCGCCGACGAGCGCCGGCGTGCCCGTGACCGGGAGCAGGAGGAGGCCAGGCGGGCGGCCGAGGAGAAGCGGCGGCGGGAACTGGCCGAGGCCCGCCAGGCAGCCGACGAGGCGACCGCCGCCGCCGACGAGGCGCAGGCAGCGGCGGAGGACGAGCGGCAGCGGTTCGACGAGCTGGACGGTCGCCGCGCGTCCCTGGATGCACGGGTGGCCGAGCTGGCCGACGAGCTGGCCCGCGCCGAGGGGGAGGTGGCCGAGGTGGCCGCCCAGCTGAAGCGCGCCGAGCGGCGCCGACGGAGCGCCGAGCACGAAGCGGCCGAAGCGGTGGTCGCCCGCGAGCGCGCCCTCGCCCGGGTCGAACAGCTGGCTGGTGAGGCGCGGGACCGGGATTGAGTGCCGCGACGCCTTGCCCCCCGGCGGGCGCGGGATGACACTGCCCGCACCGTCGACGTGGAGGTCGTCATGAGCGAACCCGGGGAAGCCCGCATCGAAGACACCTCGCCCGACCACTCGCGCAGCGGGGACGACATCGCCGAGGCCATCGGCGTCGCCGAACGCGGCACCGACGTCCAGGAGGTGCACGACCGCGGCACCGAGGCGACGTCGGGCACCGCGCCGGTCGAGCGCACCGCCGGCGACCCGGAGATGACCGAGGGCCAGGTCGCCTACGGCAGCGACGACACCGGCGAGTCCGGCAGCGCCGCACCGGGGACCACACCTGGGCCTACCGACTCGAGCTCCGGCGTCGCCCAATCGGTGACCGGTGCCCGGCCTGTCGACCGGACCTGACGGGTCCGCTTTCAGCTCCAGAGCTCCACTCGCACGGTCGGACGGGTCCGCGCGCGTCTCTCGGGCCGCGCCAGCAGAGCCGTCGTCGCGTCCGGAGTGGTCAGGAACCGCTGCAGTGCCCGGGCTGCGGGTGCGGCCCGCCCCTCGCCTGGCACGCTCGCCCACCACATCCCCGTCACCGGGGTGCCCGCGACCGGCAGATGGACGAGGGTGCCCCGGCGCAGGTCGTCGCGGACGGCGTGCTCCAGGGCCAGCAGCACACCGTGACCGGCGCGGGCGGCGACGAGCGCCTCGGCCTCGCTGTCGAGCGGAGTGACCTCCACAGCGGCGCCGCAGGCCTGCGCCCAGCGGTCCTCCTCGCTCCCCGTCTCCAGGCCGGCCGGTCCCGTGAACCACCGCTCCCGGGCGAGCTCGCCGCCGCGCACCGACGTGCGGCCGGCCAGGTGATGGCCGGGCGCCGCGACCATCACCCGCTGGTAGCGCAGGAACGGCACCGAGTCGAGCTCGTGCCCCGGGGAGGGGAGGGGCCGCACGCCGAGCACGATGTCCGCGTCGTCCGCGGCCAGGGCAGCGGCGGCGCAGTCGGTCGAGCCGACGACCAGGTCCACCGACGACTGCGGCGCCCGGCGGGCGAAAGCGGCGACGACGTCACCGGCCACGTGCTCGGCGCAGGCGGCCGTCGCCAGCACGCGCAGCCGCGCCGTGGACGTCGCCGACCCGACCTCGCGCCGGGTGCGGTCGGCCAGCCGGACCAGCTCCCTGGCGCGGCCGGCCAGAGCGCGGCCGCCGGGGGTCAGCGCGATCCCGTTCGCGGTGCGCCGGAACAGCGGGTCCCCGAGGTCGGTGCGCAGGGCCGAGATGGACGCGGAGACGGCGGGCTCGCTCACTCCCAGCGCGGACGCGGCGGCACGCAGTGAGCCCAGCTCGGCCACCAGCGCGAAGGTGCGGAGCTGCGTGAACGTCATCGGACCCAGGCCTCATAACCGGTCGCTTATGACGATGTTGACAGTGATTCAGGTCACGGACAAGGGTCCGGGGATCCAGGGCCTCAGCAGCGGGGTCCGTCGGCGATGGGGGTTCCCCCGTGCAGGTACCGGCCCCGTTCGAGTACGCCCGGGCGACCAGCGTGAGAGACGTGCTCGAACTGCTCGAACGCCACGGTCCCGAGTCCCACGTCATCGCCGGTGGGCACAGCCTGCTGCCGATGATGAAGCTGCGGCTCGCCCGGCCCGAATGGCTGATCGACATCAACGACGTCGTGGAGCTCCGGCACATCGCCGAGGACGGCGACGTCCTCCGCGTGGGCGCTCTGGCCCGGCACGCCGACCTGCTCGCCTCCGAGGTCGTCGGCCGGCTGTTCCCGCTCGTGCACGACGCCGAGAAGGTGATCGCCGACCCGGTCGTGCGCAACCGCGGCACGATCGGCGGCTCGCTCGGCCAGGCCGACCCCGCCGAGGACCTCACCACGGTGTGCGACGTGCTGCGTGCGCAGGTGGTCATCGCCGGCCCGTCCGGCGAGCGGGTGGTCGACATGGCCGACTTCCACCGCGGGCCCTACGAGACCGCCTGCGAGCAGAACGAGCTGATCACCGAGGTGCGCTTCCCCATCCGGGCACGCTCGGGCAGCGCGTACGAGAAGGTCGAGCGCCGGGTCGGCGACTGGGCGGTCGGCGCCGCCGGTGCGGCGCTGCAGATGGCCGACGACGGCACCATCGCCGACGCCGCGATCGGCCTCACGGCCCTCGGCCTCGAGGGCCTGGCCACCGACGCCGCCGCCGTCCTCGTTGGACAGCGGCCGAGCGAAGGGCTCGTCGCCGAGGCCGGGCGGCTCGCCGCCGAGGCCAGCTCGCCGGTCGAGGACCAGCGCGGGCCGGTCGACTACAAGCGGCATCTCGCCGACGAACTCACCCGCCGGGTCCTGCGCCGCGCGCTCGACCGTGCCGGCGCCACCGCCGTCCAGGGAGGCTGACGATGCACGTCACCATGACCGTCAACGGGACCGAGGTCACCCGCAACGTCGAACCGCGGCTGCTGCTCGTGCACTTCCTTCGCGAGACGCTCGGCCTGACCGGCACCCACTGGGGGTGTGACACCAGCAACTGCGGCACCTGCGTCGTGCTCGTCGACGGCGAACCGGTGAAGTCGTGCACCGCGCTCGCGGCGATGACCGCGGGGCACGAGGTGCGCACCGTCGAGGGCATGGCCGACGGCGGCACGCTCGACCCGGTGCAGCAGGGCTTCATGGAGGCGCACGGCCTGCAGTGCGGGTTCTGCACCCCCGGCATGATGCTCACCGCCCGCGCGCTGCTCGACCGCGAGCCCGACCCGGACGAGGCGACCATCCGCGAGGCCATCTCCGGCCAGATCTGCCGGTGCACGGGCTACGCCACCATCGTCCGCTCGATCCAGTGGGCGGCCGCCCACCCGGCAGCGGCCCCGTCCGAGCAGGAGGTGACGGCATGACGACCGTGCAGGAACGCTCGCCGATGCCGCAGGAGCGCGAGCCCAACCCCGCGCACAGCGACCCCGATCGGCCGATCGGTTACGGCCGGATCCAGCGCAAGGAGGACCCGCGGTTCATCCGGGGGAAGGGCCGCTACATCGACGACATCGTGCTGCCCGGCATGCTGCACGGCGCGATCCTGCGGTCGCCGATGGCGCACGCCCGGCTGGTCTCCATCGACACCACCGAGGCGCTCGCCCACCCGAAGGTGCATGCGGTCATCACGGGCAAGGACCTCGAGGGCCTCAACCTCGCCTGGGCGCCCACCCTCTCCGCCGACGTCCAGGCCGTGCTGGCCACCGACAAGGTGCGCTTCCAGGGCCAGGAGGTCGCCTTCGTCGTCGCCGAGGACCGCTACTCCGCCCGCGACGCTCTCGAGCTGATCGACGTCGAGTACGAGGAACTGCCGGTGGTCATCGACGCTCGCCGCGCCCTCGATCCGGGTACGGCGGTCATCCGCGACGACAAGGACGGGCAGACCGACAACCACATCTTCGACTGGGAGGCCGGCGACAAGGCCGAGACGGACGCCGTCTTCGCCCGGGCCGACGTCGTCGTCAGCGAGGAGGTGATCTACCCGCGGGTGCACCCGGCCCCGATGGAGACCTGCGGGGCGGTCGCCGACTACGACCCGATCGACGGCAAGCTCACCCTGTACGAGACCACCCAGGCGCCGCACGCCCACCGGACCCTCTACGCGATGGTCGCCGGCATCCCCGAGCACAAGATCCGGGTGATCGCCGGCGACATCGGCGGTGGCTTCGGCAACAAGGTCGGCATCTATCCCGGCTACATCTGCGCCGTCGTCGGGTCGATCGTCACCGGCAAGCCGGTGAAGTGGGTCGAGGACCGCTCCGAGAACCTGATGAGCACCTCGTTCGCCCGCGACTACCTCATGAAGGGCGAGGTCGCGGCCACGACGGACGGCAAGATCCTCGCCGTCCGCACCCACGTGCTGGCCGACCACGGGGCGTTCAACGCGACCGCGCAGCCGACCAAGTACCCGGCCGGCTTCTTCTCCATCTTCACCGGCAGCTACGACCTCGAGGCCGCGTACTGCTCGGTCACCGGCGTCTACACCAACAAGGCACCCGGCGGCGTCGCCTACGCCTGCTCGTTCCGGGTGACCGAGGCCGTGTACCTGGTCGAGCGGATGATCGACGTCCTCGCGCGCAAGCTCGAGATGGACCCGGCCGAGCTGCGGCTGAAGAACTTCATCAAACCCGAGCAGTTCCCCTACAAGAACAAGACTGGCTGGGAGTACGACTCCGGCGACTACGAGCCCGCCATGCGCATGTGCATGGAGCAGATCGGCTACGACGACCTGCGCCGCGAGCAGGCGGAGAAGCGGGCGCGGGGCGAGCTGATGGGCATCGGCGTCTCGTTCTTCACCGAGACCGTCGGCGCCGGCCCGCGCAAGCACATGGACATCGTGGGGCTCGGCATGAACGACGGCGCCGAGGTGCGCGTGCACCCCACCGGCAAGGCCGTCGTCCGGATATCGGTGCAGACCCAGGGTCAAGGGCACGAGACGACGTTCGCGCAGATCGTGGGCGAGGAGCTCGGCATCCCGACCGACGACATCGAGGTCGTGCACGGCGACACCGACCAGACGCCGTTCGGGCTGGGCACCTACGGCAGCCGGTCGACGCCGGTGAGCGGGGCAGCGGTGGCGCTGGCCGCACGCAAGGTCCGGGAGAAGGCGAAGGCGATCGCCGCGGCGATGCTGGAGACCCGGCCCGAGGACCTCGAGTGGGAGAAGGGCCGCTTCTTCGTGAAGGGCGACCCGAGCGCCGCGAAGACCATCGCCGAGATCGCCCTCGGCGCGCACGGCACCGTCGCGCTGCCCGAGGGCATCGACGGCAACCTCGACGCCGAGGTCACCTACGACCCGCCCAACCTGACCTTCCCGTTCGGCGCCTACATCTGCGTCGTGGACGTCGACCCGGGCACCGGCAAGGTGAAGGTGCGGCGGTTCGTGGCCGTCGACGACTGCGGCACCCGGATCAACCCGATGATCGTGGAAGGGCAGATCCACGGCGGGCTGGCCGACGGCGTCGGCATGGCACTGATGGAGTTCATCGGCTTCGACGAGCAGGGCAACTGCCTCGGCGGCTCGTTCATGGACTACCTGATCCCCACAGCGATGGAGGTGCCGGACTGGGAGACCGGCTACACGGTCACCCCGTCGCCGCACCACCCGATCGGCGCCAAGGGCATCGGGGAGTCCGCGACCGTCGGCTCACCACCGGCCGTCGTCAACGCCGTGGTGGATGCGCTGGCGCCCTTCGGGATCACCCACATGGACATGCCGTGCACACCGGCCCGCGTGTGGGAGGCCATGCAGGGCCGGCCCACGCCGCCCGTCTGAGGGGCCGCACATGACCGTTCCCGCCACCGCCGCGGAACTCGTCCGGAGCGGCGAGCCGTTCGTCCAGGCCACCGTGGTCCGGGCGCAGAAACCCACCAGCGCGCACGCCGGCGACACGGCGCTGGTGCGCGCCGACGGCACCATCGACGGCTTCGTCGGCGGCACGTGCGCGGAGGCGTCGGTCCGCGAGTACGGGCTGATGACGCTCTCGACCAACCTGCCGCTGCTCCTGCGGATCGTCCCGGGGGACGCGCCGCCGCAGAGTTCGGAGGAGGGGGCGGTCACCGTCGCCAACCCGTGTCTGTCCGGTGGCTCGGTGGAGATCTTCCTCGAACCGCGCGTGCCGGCGCCGCGCGTGCTGGTCGTCGGTGAGAGCCCCATCGCCGAGGCCCTGGCCCAGCTGGGTGGGCCACTCGGGTACGCCGTCGAGCTCGCCGCCGGTCCGGACGCAGCCCCGCGGGCCGACGACGCTGCGCTCGTAGTGGCCTCCCACGGCCGCGGCGAGGAACCGGCGCTCACCGCCGCCCTGCGCCTGGGGGTTCCCTACGTCGGGCTCATCGCCAGTCGCATCCGGGGCGCCTCCGTACTCGCCGCGCTGGATGTGCCCGACGACCAGCGGGCCCGGGTGCACAGCCCCGCCGGACTCGACATCGGCGGGCGGACGGCGGCCGAGATCGCGCTCTCGGTCCTGGCCCAGATCGTCACCGACCGGCGGGCGGCCGAGCGCCACGCGCCGGCAGCGTCGGCACCCGCCAGCGTCGTCGACCCTGTCTGCGGGATGACCGTCGCGCCGGTGGACAGCTCACCCCACACCACGGTCGACGGCGTGAGGACATGGTTCTGCTGCGACGGCTGCCGGGCCGCCTTCCTCGCCGATCCCGCGCGGTATGCCGCCGCCTCCTGAGGTGCTTCCGGGACCGGAAGCACCGTCGACCCCCCACGCGCTCGGAAGCGGGAGCGCGGGGAAGGGGTCGTGACGACGGCGGCGCGGTCCGGCGCGGAGGAGGAGGTGCAGAGCAGGGTTCCGGACGTCGCGGCGCTCGCCGGCGCCCTCGACGACGTCGACTACCTCACCGATCCCGGCCTCGCGACGGCGATGTTCCTCGCCGTGCGGCTGCCCCAGCCGCTGCTGCTGGAGGGCGAGCCGGGAGTGGGCAAGACCGAGGCGGCGAAGGCACTGGCCCGGATGCTCGACACCCCGCTGTACCGGCTGCAGTGCTTCGAGGGCATCGACGCCGCCGAGGCGCTCTACGAGTGGAACCACCCGCGCCAGCTGCTCGGCATCCGGCTGGCCGAGGCCCGGAACACCCCGCTGGACGAGGACGACCTGTTCGGCCCCGACTACCTCCTGCGGCGTCCGCTGCTGCAGGCGATCGAGCACCCGGGGCCACGGCCCGCGGTGCTGCTGCTCGACGAGATCGACCGGGCCGACGCGGAGTTCGAGGCGTTCACCTTCGAGGTGCTGGCCGAGGCCGCGGTCACCGTTCCGGAGCTCGGCACCATCCGGGCGGCCCACCCGCCGATCGTCGTCCTCACCTCCAACCGGACGCGCGACCTGCACGACGCCCTGACCCGCCGATGCCTCTACCACTGGATCGACTATCCGGAGCCGGACCGGGTGGCGGAGATCGTCCGACGGCGGGTCCCCGGCAGTGCCGAGCCGCTGGCTGTCGCCGCGGCCTCAGCGGTCACCCGGCTCCGGTCGCTCGACATGGTCAAGCCCCCGGGCATCGCGGAGGTCATCGACTGGGTCTCGGCGCTGGGTGTCCTGGGCCTGACGGAACTGGACGCCGCCGCGGTCGAGGCCAGCTGGGGCTCGGTGCTGAAGAACCGGGACGACCAGGAGCTGGCCCGCACCCGCGGCGCCGCCTGGCTGGCGGGTGCCTGACCTTCCCGCCATCGGCTCCGGACCGCTGGCGGTGGCGTTCACGACGGCGCTGCACCGTGCCGGGCTGCCGGTGACCCCTGAGCGGGCGGCCGGACTCGCCCGCTCTCTGCAGCTCGTCCTGCCGGTCGACCGCGACGCGTTGTACTGGGCCTGCCGGGTCACCCTGGTCACCGACCTCGCCCAGCTGCCCGTCTTCGACGCCGTCTTCTCGGCGGTCTTCGACGGGATGTTGGACCCGGCCGACGCACGCGGCGACCCCACCGCGCCACCGTCGATCGGCAGCGAGCCGCACACCCGTCCGTCGGCAGCCGACCAGCGGCCGGGTCAGGAGGGCGCGGCCTCGGCGGGCGGAACCGGGACGTCGTCGGGCGGCGAGGACGACGAGGCCGAGCGGGACGTTCTCCTCGCCGCGTTCTCGGCCGAGGAACGCCTGCACTCGACGTCCTTCGCCGACCTCGCCGCTGACGAGCTGGAGGCGGTGCGGTCCCTGGTCCGGCGGCTGGTGCTGAGTACACCCGCGCGGCACAGCCGGCGGACCCACCCGTCGAGGCGCACCGGCGACCGACTGGACCTCCGGCGCACCGTGCGGGCCGCCCAGCGCTCCGGCGGCGACCCGGTTCGGCTGGTGCACGCCCGCCGCCGCACGCAGCCCCGGCGGCTGGTGCTGCTGTGCGACGTCTCCGGCTCGATGGAGCCCTTCACCCGGGTCTACCTCACCCTGCTGCAGGGCGCGGTCACCGGCGCACGGGCGGAGGCATTCGTCTTCGCTACCCGGCTGACCCGGCTGACCCGCCAGCTCGCGGTCCGGAACACCGATCAGGCGCTGGCCCGCGCCGGCGCCGCCGCC
>JAOPWH010000238.1 GCA_025965795.1 Blastococcus sp. | reverse complement strand
CCCAGGGCAAGAACCACGGGGTGCACGCCTGGCTGGTGCCGATCCGCACCGAGGACGGCACCCCGTGCCCGGGCGTGACCATCGGCGACGACGGTGCCAAGGCGGGCCTCAACGGCGTGGACAACGGCCGGCTGTCCTTCGATCACGTGAAGGTCCCGCGCGACATGCTGCTCGACCGGTACGGCCAGGTCGCTGCCGACGGCACCTACACCAGCTCGATCGAGAACGAGACCCGTCGCTTCTTCACCATGCTCGGCACCCTCGTCCGGGGCCGGGTCAGCGTCGGCGGCTCGGCGTCGTCGGCCACCAAGCTGGCCCTCGACATCGCCGTCCGCTACGGCGACGTGCGCCGCCAGTTCGCCGCCCCGGGCGACGACCGCGAGATCGTCATCAACGACTACCTGGTCCACCAGCGCAAACTGCTGCCGGCACTGGCCCAGACCTACGCGCTGCACTTCGCCCAGGGCGAGCTGGTCAGCACGATGCACGACGTCCAGACGGCGGTGCATCGGGACGGCGAGGAGATCGACGAGGCCAAGCAGCGTGAGCTGGAGTCCCGCGCCGCGGGACTCAAGGCCGCGCAGACGTGGCACGCCACCCGCACCATCCAGATGTGCCGGGAGGCGTGCGGCGGCGCCGGCTACCTGCAGGAGAACCGGCTGCCGCACCTCAAGGCCGACACCGACGTGTTCACCACCTTCGAGGGCGACAACACGGTGCTGCTGCAGCTGGTCGCCAAGGGGCTGCTCACCGGCTACCGCGACACGTTCGGCTCGCTCGAGGGCTGGGGCAAGGTCGGGTTCATCGCCGACATGGTCCGCGAGACGGTGCTGGAACGGACGGCGGCACGCGCGCTCATCCAGCGGCTGGTCGACGCGGTGCCGGGCCGGGACGACGAGGTGCCGATGCTCGAGCGCGGCTGGCAGCTGAAGATGTTCGAGTTCCGCGAGAAGCACGCGCTGGAGGGGGCGATCCGCCGGCTGCGGAAGAACTCGACGACGGAGGGCATGGCGCCCTTCGACATGTTCAACGACGTCCAGGACCACGTGCTCAAGACGGCGCAGACGCACATCGACCGCATCGTGCTGGAGGCGTTCGTCGCCGGGGTGGACCGCGCCACCGACCCGGCCGCCCGGCAGCTCCTCGACACCCTCTGCGACCTGTACGCGCTGTCGACGATCGAGGCCGACAAGGGCTGGTTCCTCGAGCACGGCCAGCTGACGGCGTCCCGCGCGAAGTTGCTGACCGGCACGGTGAACCACCTGCTCAAGGTGCTGCGCCCGCATCTGATCACGCTGGTCGACGCCTTCGGCATTCCCGCCGGGTGGAAGGCGGCGGCCATCCTCGAGGAGGAGCCCGCCCGTCAGGAGGCGATGGCCGCCCGGGACGCCGAGGTGCGCGCCGAGGCCGAGGGCGACCAGGCCCCCGGCGACAGCGCGACGGACCTCGAGGTGGCGCCGGCCCAGTAGAAGGACCCCCGCGCCCCCCACCGCTCGCCTGCCGGCGGCGGGGCCCCGCACGGGGGGCCGCTCCATCACCACACCAGGGGAGAATCGCCGTTCGTGGAGATCCTCGCCGCGGCGGAAGCGCTGCGGGTACCCGCGGCCGTCGACCTCGCCGCCATCGTCATCGGCGCGCTGACCGGCGGCCTGCTCGCGGCCCGTGAGGGGTTCGCCGTCTCCGGGGTGCTGATCCTGGCCGTCGGCGGCGGTCTGGGCGGCGGCCTCATCCGCGACGTCCTCCTGGCCGACGGGCCGCCGGTGGCGCTCACCAACCAGGCCTACCTGCCCACGGTCGCCATCACCGCGGGCGTCACGTTCTTCTTCTCCGGCTGGCTGTCCCGGCTCACCGCCCTCCTGGTGGTGCTGGACGCGGTCACCCTCGGGTTCTTCACCGTCATCGGCGCCCAGAAGGCGGAACTGGCCGGGCTGCCGAGCGCGTCAGTCGTGTTCGTCGGCACGGTCACGGCAGTGGGCGGGGCGCTGATCCGCGACGTGCTCCTCGCACAGCGCGCCGAGATCGTCCAGCCGGGCCCGTACAACGCCGTCGCCGCGCTCATCGGTGCCGCGGCTCTGACGATCCTCGCCGGGCCGCTCGGGCTCGCCCCGCTGCCTGTCGCGGCAGCGGTGATCACGCTGGTCGCCGCCCTGCGCGTGCTGTCGGTGTGGCGGGGGTGGGAGGCGCCTGTCGCCGTCGACCTGCCGCTGCGCGCCCGGGACCGGCTCGGCCGGCGACGCCGCAGGGGCGACTGAGTTCAGCGGTCGGTCTCGGCCTCCGGCCGGACCTCCGGGGCCGGCTCGACGGTGGCCGGGACGCGCTGCGGACCGGCTTCCGGCGGCCGGGGCTCGTCCGGCGGGAAGAGCCGCAGGGCGAGGATCGCGACGTCGTCCTCGGCGTCGGGGAGGAACAGCCGCTCCAGCACCCGGTCGCACAGCTCGTCCAGCGTGAGACCGACGCAGTCCTGCAGGACCGTGACCAGCTCGGCGATACCCGCGTCGATGTCCCGGTCGCGCCGCTCGACGAGGCCGTCGGTGTAGAGCAGCACCGTGGCGCCCCGGTCGAGGACCGCCACGTGCTCGCGTCGCTCGCTGTCCGGGGAGACGCCGAGCAGCAGTTCGGGCGGCTCCTCGTCGAGCAGGTACGCCTTGCCGTCGGCGGTCAGCACCACCGGCGGCGGATGCCCGGCGCTGGAGAACCGCAGCCGGGTGTGCCCCGCGCGGAGGTCGGCGTCGTCCTGCTCGAGGCGGGCGACCAGGGCCGTGGCCATCGTGTCCAGCGCCAGGCCCTGGACGGCGCGGTCGAGGCCGGTGAGCACCTCGGCCGGGGAGCCGCCGCTGGAGTACCCGATCCCGCGCAGGAGCCCGCGGACCTGACCCATGGCCGCGGCGGCGCGGGTGTCGTGGCCGACGACGTCGCCGATCGCGACCATCGTCGCCCCCCCTTCCTGCAGGAAGGCGTCGTACCAGTCGCCGCCGATCTCGGCTCCCGCGGCAGCGGGCACGTACCGGACGACGATCTGCGAGTGGTCGGGCTGCGGAGGCTCGGTGAGCATGCTGCGCTGCAGGGCGACCGCGAGGTCGCGCTGCTGGAGGAACAGCCTCGCGTGGTGCAGGGCCAGGCCGGCGCGCCGGCCGATCTCCAGGGCGGTCTCGATCTCGGCCTGGGTGAGCGGGGCACGGCCGTCGCCGTTGAACAGGCCCAGCGCACCGAGGGTCTGCCCACGGGCCACCAGGGGGACGACGACGCCGGAGGAGACGGAGAGCCGGGTCAGCTGCTCGCGCACCTCGGGGTCGGGCAGTGCGCGGAGGACGTGGTCGGGATCCACGAACGGCATGACCATCGGCCGGCCGGTTGCCGTGACCACCCGGGCTCCGGCCTCGTCGCTCATCGTCGTCACCATCGACCGGACGTAGGCCTCCACCTCCTCCCGTCGTGCCGGGTCGCGATGGGAGGAGGCCAGGTCGTAGAGCCGGCCCTGCTCGTCGGTGACCACGAGCCAGCACCAGTCGCCGAGGGTCGGAACGACGATCTCGGCAAGCTGCTCGATCTGCTGGTCGATCTCGAGGGTGCCCGAGAGCACCCGCCCCGCATCGGCCAGCAGCTGCACCTGACGATTGGCGTCGACCATCGCGGCGACGGCCGCAGCCCGCTGCGCGTCGGCCTGCAGGCGGGAGATGCTCAGGGCGATCTGCGCGGTGAGGCCGTCGAGCAGTTCGACGTCCTCCTGGGCGAACTCGTGATCGGTCCGCCAGGTGGCCACGAAGCTGCCCAGCAGGTTGTCCTCCACCCGCAGCGGCACCGAGGCCAGCGCATGGACGCCGAGGATCTCGGTGATCTGCGCCATCGCGGGGAACCGCGCGGCGGCCTCCTCCGCGTTGGGGAGCAGAACCCGCTCGCCGGTGCGCGCCGTGTACTGCGTCGGCAGCGAGTCGTCCAGCTCGATCGGGACGCCGCCCAACGGCACCTCTTCGTGCGTCTCGGCCTCGACGGCGTGCATCAGACGGCGGCCCAGGTAGACGCGAAGGGTCCCGTCGACCGGATCGAACACGGCGACGCCGCCGGAGTCGGCCCCGAGCACCTCGGCCCCGCGCAGCGTGATGTCGGCGAGCTGCTCGATCCGCGCCGCGTTGGCGGCCTCGGCCGCCACCTCGGCGATCGCCGCGGCCCGGTGCATGGCCGACAACCGCGCTTCGGCCTCCTGGCGGGCGTCGGTGACGTCGAGGACCGTGCCGAGGATGCGCTCCGGCTCACCCGCCTGATCGACGAGGACCCGACCACGGGACACCGTCCACCGCACCTCACCGAACCGGAAGGTGCGCAGCTCCACGGTGTACTGGGCCCGCTGCTCGATCGCGGCCTGCATGGCCGCCTGGGCGGCGGCCTGGTCCTCCGGGTGGACGTGCTGGGCGAAGAGCTCGTCCATGGAGATGGTGGCCGCACTGTCCCGCCCGAAGATGGCCGCGCACCGCTCGTCCCAGTCGATGACCCCGCGCTGCAGGTCGACCTCCCAGATGCCGACGGAACTGGCCTCCAGGGCGACGTCGAGCCGCGCCAGCGAGCTGCCGATCGCCGAACGGGCGGCGGAGAGCTCGAGCTCGGCCACGACCGAGGCCCCCAACTGGTCCAGCAACTGGGCGGCGTCGTCGGTCCACGAACGGGGTTCGGAGTCGTAGACGGCGAGGGCGCCGACGACGTGCCCGGAGTCGGCGACCAGCGGGACACCGAGGTAGGACTGCACCTGTCCGGAGGTGACGGCGGGGAGTTCGGCGACCCGGCTGTCGTCGCGCGCCTGCGCGATGCTCAGCGGGCGCCGCTCCGTCACGACGATGCCCGACAGTGCACCGGTCAGGAGTGCAGGGCCGCCGACGACGCCCGGGGGGAGCCCGTAGCCCCCGACCACGGTGTCCTGGTCGGTGAAGATGGTGACCTTCGCGTGGCCTGCGCCGAGCAGCCGCGCGGCGAGCGACGAGAGGCGGTCGAAGGCGGCCGGCCCGGCGACCTCCACGATCAGTCGACGCGCGGCTGCCACCCGGTGCGGGTCGTGCAGCACGTCGTGGCTGGTCGGCAGCCGCCCCTCTGATGCCGGCACCCGACCTCCTCTGACTGTGCGATCCGCCCCGGACGGGGCCTCGGCCCCGCACATGCTGACACGGAGCGCGCCGCCTTCCGGCCATCGTCCTCCTCCGGCCCACCCGGTCGTGTCGGTCTCCACCCCCCGCGGGGGAGGCGGCTCTACGCCGATTCAAGGCCGGTCGTGCTCGGACCGATGAGAAGGACATGCTGGGCCTGGCGACGATGGGACTTCCGGACTGTCGTCCTCTGCTGTCCGATCCCGACGACCTGACGATCGTCTTCCAGCCGATCGTCGACCTCGCCGGCGCCGCCATCGCGGGGTACGCGGCGCTGGCCCGCTTCCCGGGCACCGCGGGTCCCGATGTCTGGTTCGCCGCCGCCGCGGAGGCCGGGCTCTCTGCCGAGCTCGAGGCCCTCGCCGTCCACAAGGCACTCGCCGTCGTCCCGTCACTGCCGGCGGACACCTTCCTCGCGGTGACCCTCAGCGCTCATCTACTGGGGGTCGAGCCGGTACGGGCCGCGCTGGACAGCCGGCCCGACCTGAGCCGCGTCGTCGTCGGGCTGACCGAGCAGACCCCCGTCGAGGACGTCGACGTGCTGCGCGACCGGTGTGACGAGCTCCGGCGCCGCGGCGCGCTGATCGCCCTGGGCGACGCCGGCAGCGGCTACTCGGGACTCCGCCACCTCGCCGCCCTGCGACCCCAGGTGGTCACGCTGGACCGTGCCCTGGTGAGCGACGCCGATCCCGATCCGGTCCGCGCCGCCCTCGCCGAGATGCTCGCGGAGTTCGCCGGGCGGACCGACGCCCGGCTGCTCGCCGACGGGATCGAGACCATCGCCGAGCTCGCTGCGTGCGCGCGGCTCCGCGTACCGCTGGCCCAGGGCTGGCTGCTCGGCCGGCCCACGCCGGGCTTCGCCCCGCTGTCCCCGGAGACCGAGCGATTGATCCGGGCCCAGGTCGCGCGCGCCCGGCTGGTCGACACCGTCGCCGGCATGCTCCGGCCCGTGCGCCAGGCGGACGCCGGCGACGAGCCTCCCGCCGTCCCTCCTGCCGTCCTGCTGGGCAACGAGGGCGATCCGGTCGGCCTGCTGCTCGCCGATCCGCGAACCGGGGAGGTCTACACCGCCCCCGTGTCGCTGCGGGTGCACCCGTCCGCGAGCGTCGTCGACACCCTCCAGCGGGCGCTCACCCGGCCCCCGGGCCAGCGCTTCGACCCGGTGGTCTGCACCGATCCGGCCGGCGCCGTCGTCGGCCTGCTCCGCATCGAGGACCTCGCCGCCGGAGCCCTTGCGGAGTAGCTCGTGGGCGGTTTCCGCAGTCGAGCGACTCCGTTCAGGCCGACGCGTCGGTCAGCAGCTGTCGCTGGTCGTCGGTGAGCACGAGGTCCTGCATCGGCAGCAACTCGGCCAACTGCTCCACCGACCGGCCGCTGGCGATCGGCGCGGTCACCGTCGACTGGTCGGCCAGCCACCTCAGGGCGACGGCGGGCAGCGTCGCCTGGTGAGCCCCGGCGACCGTCGCCAGCGCCGCCAGCACGCGGTCGCCCCTCTCCCCCGCGTACGCCGACGCGCCTTTGGCCCGGGGCGAGTCGATCTGCTCTCCCGGCCGGTACTTGCCGGTCAGGAAACCCTTGGCGAGCGCGAAGTAGGGCAGCACCCCGAGCCCACGGTCGGCCGCGACGTCCCGGAGCCCGGATTCGAAAGCGGCGCGCTCCATCAGGTTGTAGTGGGTCTGCACCGCCGCGTACCGGGCCACCCCGGCGCGCTCGGAGGTGTCCAGCGCCTCGGTGAGCCGCTTCGCGGAGTAGTTCGAGGCCGCGACGTAGCGCACCTTGCCGGCCCGCACCAGCTCGTCGAACGCCGTGAGCGTCTCCTCCAGCGGCGTCGTCTCGTCGTCGTGGTGCGCGTAGTAGACGTCGATCCGGTCGGTCTGCAGGTTGCGCAGCGAGCGCTCGGCCGCCGCGCGGATCTCCCCGGCCGCCAGGGGGTGCGCCTTCTCGCCCCGCGATGCCTTGGTTGCCACCACCATGCGGTCGCGCTGCCCGCGGGCGGCCATCCAGGCGCCGAGGATGCGTTCGGACTCGCCGTCCCCGTAGGACTCCGCGGTGTCCACGAACGGCTGGACCGTGCTGGGCGTGGCGTCCACGTAGCGGTCCAGGATCGCGAAGGACGTCGCCTCGTCCGCCGTCCAGCCGAAGACGTTGGCGCCCAGGCAGAGGTCGCTGACGGTCAGATCGGTCCCCGGGAGCTGCGGCATGACCCCCACGCTAGTGAACGGACCCCGTTCCCCTCACCCCCAGCAAGCTCTGCGCGGGCCCGTGAAGGGCGGCCGACGGGCTGGGACGGGTGTGACCGACGTGTCTTCTGCGGGGTTCTCCGGTACCCCCACTGGCCAGACCCCGGCCCGGCATGGCACGGTGCCGGAGGTCCGCCTCACCGAGGATCGGATGCTCCCGAGCCGCTCGCGCCCCGCGCGGAGGCCCCGGGAGCTCCCCACCGGCGCTAGCCGCGTCCGGGGAAGGAGCCGGCCTCGAGCCGAGCCCAGGCACCTGCCATGCACACACGAGAGGAACTCCATGAACAAGGCTGAACTGGTCTCCGCGATCGCCAAGCGCGCCGACGTCCCGGCCTCGACCGTCGACTCGGTCCTCACCGGCCTGCAGGAGGAGCTGGTCGACGCGATCACCCGCGGTGACAAGGTCGCCGTCTCCGGCCTGCTGACCGTCGAGCGCACCCAGCGTTCCGCGCGGACCGGTCGCAACCCGCAGACCGGCGAGTCCATCGACATCCCCGCGGCGAACACCGTCAAGGTGACCGCCGGCTCGAACCTGAAGAAGGCCGCGAGCAGCGTTCCGGTCTGAGTAAGGACCCCCTTGCCGCCCGCCGTTCGCACGCTCGCGGCGGGCCCCTGCAAGGGGGCCGTATCCGCCGTCGGGCGGCCGCCAGACCCCGTGTGGTCCGGCCCACAGCTCCGTGGGTCAGGATGCGGGTCCGGTGCCGCTCGGCGGCGGTCGGCGTTTCCAGGCGTGGAGGTCCAGGTGGGCAGTGAGCTCAAGCTCGACACAGATCCCGCGGAGGTCGGCGTCGACGCCGCCCGACTGGAGCGCCTCGACCGCCGGCTGGCGCGCTGGGTGGACGACGGCCAGTTGCCGGGCTTCCTCGTCACTGTCGCGCGACGCGGGCACCTGGTGCACGTCGGCCGCTACGGCATGCGCAACGTCGAGGCCGGGCTGCCGGTGGAGGACGACACCCGCTGGCGCATCTATTCGATGACCAAGCCGGTCACCTCGGTCGCGGCGATGTCGCTGTACGAGGAGGGTGCCTTCGAGCTGGGCGACCCGATCTCGAAGTGGCTGCCCGAGTTCGCCGAGCCCCGCGTCTACGTCGCCGGGTCGACCATGAAGCCGGTGACGGTGCCGGCCGTCGAGCCGATCCGGGTGAAGCACCTGCTCACGCACATGTCCGGCCTGACGTACGGCTTCCACCACTCCCATCCCGTCGACGCCATGTACCGGGCCGCGGGTCACGAGTGGGGAACCCCGCCCGGCGCCGACTCGGCCGAGGTCTGCCGGCAGTGGGCATCGATGCCGCTGGTGTTCCAGCCAGGCACCGACTGGAACTACGGCGTCTCCACCGACGTCCTGGGCCGGCTCGTCGAGGTGATCTCGGGCCGGCCGCTGGACGAGTTCTTCTCGTCTCGGATCTTCGCGCCGCTCGGCATGACCGACACCTCCTTCGGCCTCCGGGAAGGTGACGACGTCGAGTCACTGGCTCGGCTCTACCTCGCCACACCGGGCACGCCGGGTGGTCCGTCGTCCGGGATGATGTTCAGCGAGCCGTTCGACGCCGCCGCGCACAGCAAGCCGGCGTTCCTGTCCGGCGGCGGTGGGCTGGTCTCCACGGCGCCCGACTACCTGCGCTTCATCGAGATGCTGCGCCGCGGTGGCTCCTACGACGGCGGACGGCTCCTGGGCTCACGGACGATCGCCTACATGGTGACCAACCAGCTGCCCGGCGACACCGACCTCGAGACGTTCGGCCGGCCGCTGTTCGCCGAGACCCCGCTGCGTGGCGTCGGCTTCGGGCTGGGGTTCTCGATGGTCATCGACCCGGCGCGCTACGGCGTCGTCGCCAGCCGCGGCGACTACAGCTGGGGCGGCGCGGCGTCGACGGCGTTCTACGTCGACCCGGTCGAGGACCTGACCGTCAGCTTCTACACGCAGCTGCTCCCCTCCAGCACCCTGCCGATCCGCAACCACCTGCGGCAGCTGGTCAACCAGGCCCTCGTCGACTGACGTGGAGTGGGAGGGACGCGTTTTCCGCGCTCTCCCGCTCCACTACAAGTACCGGCGGTAGACGACGGTGGCCACCATCGCGGGCTTGCTGCCGCCCTCGATCTCGATCGTGACGCCGAGGTTCATGGTGATGCCGCCGTCGAACGGGGTCGCCGACTCCAGGGTCGCGCCCGCGCGCACCCGGCTGCCCACGGGCACCGGCGACGGGAACCGCACCTTCTCGGTGCCGTAGTTGACGCCCATCCGGAAGCCCTCGATCTCCACGATCTGCGGAATCAGCGACGGGATCAGCGACAGGGTCAGGTAGCCGTGCGCGATCGGCCCGCCGAACGGGCTCTCCTTCTTCGCCCGCTCGGGGTCGACGTGGATCCACTGGTGGTCCCCGGTCGCCTCGGCGAACTGGTTCACCTGCTCCTGGGTGATCTCCACCCAGTCGCTGTGGCCGAGGTGCTGCCCGACCAGGCCCTGCACGCCCTCGATGCCCTCGGCCGTCGTCGCCGCCATGGAGCCCTCCTTCGGTAGAACTAGGTTGGCGAACTCCACCACATCCGGACGGAAGGACGACGTTGCTCCGACTGGGCACCCTCGACGTGCCGGACGGCCGGTTCGTGGTCATGGCGATCGTCAACCGCACGCCCGACTCCTTCTACGACCGCGGCGCCACCTTCTCCCTCGCCGCGGCCGTCGAACGGGTCGACCGGGTGGTCGCCGAAGGCGCGGACATGGTCGACGTCGGCGGCGTCAAGGCGGCCCCGGGCGAGGACGTCGACGCCGCGGAGGAGATCCGGCGCACCGTCGATCTCGTGGCCGCGATCCGCGCCGCCCACCCGGCGCTGCCCATCTCGATCGACACCTGGCGGGCGGTGGTCGCGCGCGAGGCGCTGGCCGCGGGCGCCGACGTCGTCAACGACGCGTGGGGCGGGGTGGATCCCGCGCTGGCCGAGGTGGCCGCGGAGGCCGGTGCCGGTCTGGTCTGCACGCACGCGGGCGGCCTGCCGCCGCGCACCCGGCCGCACCGGGTGGCCTACGACGACGTCGTGGCCGACATCGTGGAACGGACGACGGCGCTCGCGGACTCCGCCGTGGCAGCGGGGGTGGACCGGGAGCGGGTGCTGATCGATCCCGGTCACGACTTCGGCAAGAACACCCGGCATTCGCTGGAGGCCACCCGGCGCCTCGACGAGCTGGTCGCCACGGGGTGGCCGGTGCTGGTGGCGCTGTCGAACAAGGACTTCGTCGGCGAGACCCTCGATGTCCCGCTGGAGGAGCGGCTGACCGGCACGCTGGCGGCCACCGCGGTGAGCGCGTGGCTGGGCGCGCGGGTGTTCCGGGCGCACGACGTCGCGGCGACCCGTCAGACGCTGGACATGGTGGCCTCGATCCAGGGCTCGCGGCCGCCGGTGCGCACCGTCCGCGGCCTCGCCTGACAGGCACTCCTGGTACCGAAAATCCCGCTTCTCCGCACGCTCGGGGCGGTTCTCGGGAGGGCGCCGCGGGTCTAGCGTCGCCGCCGTCCGCAGACTGACCGGAGATGGTGGAGATGAGCGGCAAGGTCGTGCACTTCGAGATCCC
This sequence comes from Blastococcus sp., assembly GCA_025965795.1. Classification (GTDB taxonomy): domain Bacteria; phylum Actinomycetota; class Actinomycetes; order Mycobacteriales; family Geodermatophilaceae; genus Blastococcus_B. The sequence continues at coordinate 39,583 of JAOPWH010000238.1, read as the reverse complement.
GTTCGACGACGGGGACCGGGCGCGCAGCTTCTACAAGGAGATCTTCGACTGGCAGCTCGTGACGATGCCCGAGATGGGCGGGTACACGCTGGTCACGTCCGGCCCGAGCGGCGACCAGGGTCCGAGCGAGCCCGGGTTCATCAACGGCGGGATGCTGGCGCGGGACGACGGCCCCGCGAAGGGGCCGGTGATCGTCGTCGACGTCGACAGCATCGACGCCGCCCTGGAGAAGATCAGCGGCCTGGGCGGCACGACCGTCTCACCGAAGGCCCCGGTCGGTGACATGGGGTTCGCCGCCTACTTCACCGACCCCGAGGGCAACGTGGTCGGCCTCTGGGAGACGGTGCGATGACATCGTCGCCCTACCGGCCGACACCGCGGCCAGCGACCGTCCCCGATCTGCACTGAGCCCCACCGGCCACTCGTCGGGGACCCTCCGGGCCCCGCTCCTCCCGGCCATGCACCCGTTACGTTGCAGTGCATGGCCGCCACGGGGTTCCACACCGCCGACGAGCTCAACGCCCTCCTTCCCGGGACGCTGCCCGGCCTGCTCGGCGTGACGATCACCGCGCACGAGCCCGGCCGGCTGGAGGCCGCGCTCGACGTGCGCCCCGACCTGCTCGCGCCCAACGGGTACCTGCACGCGGCGACGGTCATCGGCCTGGCCGACACCGCCTGCGGCCTGGCCACGCGGGCGCTGCTCCCCGACGGCGCGGCCGGCTTCACCACGATCGAGCTCAAGTCCAACTTCCTCGGGACGGCACGCGAGGGGCGGATCACCACGGTGGCCACGAACGTCCACACCGGGCGGACGACGCAGGTGTGGGACGCCGTCGTGACGAACGCGGGTACCGGGAAGACCGTCGCACTGTTCCGCTGCACCCAGTCGGTGCTCTGGCCGCGGTGACCCTCAGCGGGGCGGGCAGAACCGGTGAGTAACCCCCTTGTGGCGCGGGGCCCGGGCAGTGTGAGACTGGCGCCACATCCGTTCGAGGAGGAGCACCCGTGGCGCTGGCCAGCCCGTATCCCGATGTCGAGATCCCGAACCTGCCGGTACCCGAGTTCGTCCTCGCTGCCGGACGCGAGCGGCCGGACGCGCCCGCACTGATCGACGGGCTCAAGGGCGACGTCATCACCCACGGTCAGCTGGCCGCCTACGTCGACCGCGTCGCCGCCGCACTGCACGCGCGAGGCCTGCGCAAGGGCGACGTCGTCGCCGTCTTCTGCCCGAACACCCCCTGGTACCCCGTGGTCTTCCACGGGATCGCCGCGGCCGGCTGCGTGATGTCGCCGATCAACTCGCTGTACACGCCCGACGAGATCGCGTTCCAGCTCGAGGACTCCGGCGCGAAGATCCTCATCACGATCTCGCTGTTCCTGGACCGGGCGTCGGCGGCGGCGGAGAAGTCGCCGCTCGACGAGATCATCGTGCTCGACGGCGCCGAGGGGCATGCCAACCTGCTCGAGCTGCTCGGCAGCGACGCGCCGTCTGTCCAGGTGGACATCGACCCGGCCGACGACCTGGTCACGCTGCCCTACTCCAGCGGCACGACCGGCCTGCCCAAGGGCGTGATGCTCACCCACCGCAACCTGGTGGCCAACGTGGCCCAGACCCGGGCGCTGATCGACCTGCAGGAGAACGAGCGGATCATCGCCGTCCTGCCGTTCTTCCACATCTACGGCCTGACGGTGCTGATGAACCAGGGCCTGGCGTGGGGCGCGACCGTGGTCACGCTGCCGCGCTTCGACCTCGAGGACTTCCTGCGGACGATCCAGGACCACAAGATCACCCGGGCGTTCGTCGCACCCCCCATCCTCGTGGCGCTGGCCAAGCACCCGCTGGTCGATACCTACGACCTCTCGTCGCTGACGTCGATCCTCTCGGGTGCCGCACCGCTGGACGAGTCGTTGGCCCAGGCTGTCGAGCAGCGGCTGCGCAAGGGCGCCGACACCGGGGTGACCGTCGCCCAGGGCTACGGCATGACCGAGCTCTCGCCGGTCTCGCACACCACGCCCGACGAGGGACACGAGCCTCCCGGCGCCGAGGGCTACCCGGTACCCAAGGGGTCGGTCGGATTCGCCATCCCCAACACCGTGTGCCGGCTGGTCGACCCGTCCACCGGTGAGGACGCCGCCGAGGGCGAGCGCGGCGAACTGTGGATCCGCGGACCGCAGGTGATGAAGGGCTACCTCAACAACGAGAAGGCGACGCAGGAGACCGTGGACGCCGACGGCTGGCTGCACACCGGCGACGTCGCGGTCGTCGACGCGCACGGCTGCTACACCGTCGTCGACCGGGTCAAGGAACTGATCAAGTACAAGGGCTACCAGGTCGCCCCGGCCGAGCTCGAGGCCGTGCTGCTCGGTCACCCGGAGATCGCCGACGCCGCCGTCATCGGCGTACCGGAGAAGGAGACCGGCGAGGAGCTGCCGAAGGCCTTCGTCGTCCGCGCCCCGGGCTCGGAGCTCTCCGAGCAGGCGGTGATGGACTACATGGCGGAGAAGGTCGCCCCGCACAAGAAGATCCGCTTCGTCGAGTTCATCGACCAGGTGCCGAAGTCGGCGGCCGGCAAGATCCTGCGCAAGGACCTCAAGGCCCGCCTCTAGCGCCAGGGCGGAGTGGATTCGGTCACCCGCAGCAGCAGTTCGAGCGGACGGCCCGCCCCGGCGACCAGCTCGGCCCGCTCGGCCGGGGTGCACTGGTCGGCGATCCACGGCAGCAGGAACACCAGCTGCCCGACCGAGGTGCCCTTCCGGAACATCCGCTCGACGCGGTCGAAGTCCCCCACCGACACGTCCGTGCGCATGATCGGGAAGGCGAGCGCCTCTTCCTCGCCGATGTGCTCGTCGAGGAGGTCGGCCAGCTCGGCGAAGAGCGGGGCGAGGGCCGCGGCACCGGTGGCGGGGTCCCGGGCGAAGTCCGGCAGCGCCTGATCGGCCCGCCGCAGCAGCGTCGCCAGCACGGTGTGGTCGTCGACGAGGGGCTCCAGGTCGATCTCTTCGGCCTCCGCGGCGCGCTGCCGCTCGCGCGGGCAGGGCTCCCCCTCGGCGATCCTCCCCACCGCCTCTGCCAGCAGCCGCGTGGCCGCCCGCATGGCGCGGTGGATGATCGTCACGCCGAGGAGGTCGGGCTCGGCCTCCCCGGATCGGCGGGGCGTGCCAGGGAACGGCGGGGCAGGTGCCGGTGCGGTCGTGGTCATGCCGCGAACCGTGCAGGAGCCCACTGGGAAGGGACTTGAGCGCGACTTGGGTCCGCTCAGACGGACGGGTCGTGCCTGACCGGCGACGGGGCGGCGTCCGCGGCCGACGACCGGTCGACCGGAGCCGGCGGCGTCCACGGCGCCGCCGCTCCCGGGTACCGCGGTGCGCCGAGGGTGGGTGCCGGCACGTAGCCGTACGACGGCGCGGTTCCCGAGGGACGACGGCGGATCGCCAGCGCCACGAGGAGCCCCCCGATGATCGTCACGACGAGCCCGGTGATCAGCACTCCCCACGCCAGACCGTCGAGGGCGGGCGCGGTGGCGCCGATGCGGCCGTCCAGGGTCAGTCCGGCCGAGGCGTCGGTGTTCATCACGACGAGCATCCAGTCGCCCTGGCCCGGGGCCCAGTCCAGCTGCTGGGTGCCGGATCCGCTGACCGACTCGGTCCAGATGTCCTGGTCGCCCGGAGCTCCGGACGGCGCGTCCCCGGAGATCAGGGTCTCTCCGCCGGCGGCGGAGCCCGTTCCGAGATCGTCGACGACGGTCCGCTGCACGCCGTCCAGGTAGGCCCTCGCGTCCGTCACCGGCGCGACCCCGACGAAGACGTCGTTCGAGCTGGTCACCTCGATCCGGGCGGTTCCCAGGGTCGCCGAGAGGGGCACCCAGTCCGCTCCGGTGGCGAGGTCGAGCCGTTCGCTGGTGAGGGCGTAGCCGGGTGTCGAGAAGCTGTCGGAGCCGGACATCAGGTACCCGTCGTCGGCCCGGCCGGCCTTGTCCGCCCAGAGCAGCACCCCGCCTCCGGCCAGCAGGCCGAGTCCCGGCAGGAGGATCAGGACGCCGAGGACCAGCGCGACGATGCGGCCGGCGCGCCAGCGTGGCGGCGGAGCGCTCCCCGGACCCTGCGGATAGGCGGTCATGGCGTACCTCCAGGCGACCGCCGGGCCGCGGGTCCCGCGGTAGGTGCCGACGGGCACACCCAACGTGGCACCGCCAGGACATCTCGACGACGCATCGATCCCCCGCCGTCTCGTAGCCGGCCACCGCTCGGCGCGCCCAAGCCGCGTGTCAGCACAGCTGACTCCCCGTGGCTGCATCCCGGGTCCCGCCCCGGGCATGCGAAGGATGGGGAGGACGGCGGCCTTCTAGGGTCGGGCCATGCGTGCGGTGACGGTGAGCGGCCCCGGTGACCCTGACGTGCTCGGCTGGGGGGAGGCCCCGGATCCGGAGTGCGGCCCGGGCGAGGTGATCGTCGACGTGGCGGCGACAGCGGTGAACCGCGCGGACCTCCTGCAGCGGCAGGGCTTCTATCCGCCGCCGAAGGGCGCCAGCGAGATCCTCGGCCTCGAGTGCAGCGGGCTGATCAGCGAGGTCGGCGAGGGAGTGACCGGCTGGTCGGTCGGCGACGAGGTCTGCGCACTGCTGTCCGGCGGCGGCTACGCCGAGCGGGTCGCCGTCCCTGCGGGGCAGCTGCTCCCCCGGCCGGCCGGGGTGGAGCTCGCCACCGCCGCCGCGCTGCCCGAGGTCACCTGCACGGTCTGGTCGAACGTGTTCCTGCTGGCGGGGCTGAAGCAGGGCGAGAACTTCCTGGTGCACGGCGGTTCCAGCGGCATCGGGACGATGGCCGTCCAGCTGGCCGCCCGCGCCGGCGCACGGGTGTTCACCACCGCGGGAACGACGGCCAAGCTGGCCGTCTGCCGCGAGCTCGGCGCGGACGTGACCATCAACTACCGCGACGAGGACTTCGTCGAGCGGGTGCGGGAGGAGACCGGGGGCGGCGGTGTGCACGTCGTCCTGGACAACATGGGCGCGAAGTACCTGGCGCGCAACGTCGACGCCCTCGCCGTCGGCGGCCGGCTCGTCAGCATCGGCATGCAGGGCGGCACGAAGGCGGAGCTCGACCTCGGGAAGCTGATGCAGAAGCGGGCCTCGGTGCACGCCACCACGCTGCGGTCCCGCCCCGCGACGGGGGCCGGCGGCAAGGCCGAGATCGTCGCCGCGGTGCGCCACGACGTGTGGCCGGACGTGGAGCGGGGCGTCGTCCGTCCGATCGTCGACCGGCGGCTGCCGATGTCGCGAGCCGCGGAGGCGCACCGCGTCGTGGAGGCGAGCGAGCACGTCGGCAAGGTGCTGCTCCTGCCGGAGGACTGACCGGTCGGCGACCTGGGTCCCGGGCGCGCCGCAGCAGCCAGGGCCGCCGCGTCCGTGCCGCCCTGGCCGCACGCCGCGAGGCCCGTCACGAGCAGGAGCGGGACGACGAGGCCGCGCATGCGGCCGCAGCCCAACGATCCGGTGCCGCGCCCTCAGAGCGGCACGCGCACCAGCTCCTGCCCGTCGGTGCCCAGCAGGACGACGTCCTCGACGTCGGACCGGTCGACGTCCGACCAGCCCTTGAACCAGGCCTTTCCGGCATACGTCGCCGACCACTCCCCGGCCTGGTGCCGGTCGCCGTCCCGGTCGACGACGACGAGCGTGCAGTTCGTCTCGGGTGGCACCCCGGCCACGGTCACGTCGAGGGACGTGCCGTCGCCCTGCTCGGTCGCCGTCACGCTGATGTGCACCTGGCCCGCGACCACCGAGTGGGTCTCCTCGTCGGAGCCGAGCACCCAACCGGTGACCCCGGCGCCCGCCCCGAGCACGGCGACCGCCGCGGCGGCGACGAGCAGCCGGCGGCGGACACGAGCCCCGTGCCGTTCCGCGGCGGCCACGGCCGACATCCGCTCGAACAGGTCGCCGGAGGGCGTCACCGTCGCGGCCTGCAGGTCCTCCGGTCCGACCATGTCGAGCAGGGCTGGGAGGGTGCGGAACTCCGCCAGCTCCGCCGCACAGGCAGCGCAGCCGCGGACGTGCTCCTCCACGCGCAGCCGGTCCGCCGGCTCGAGCGCCCCCAGCACGTAGGCCCCCAGGTCGGTCGCCCCGTCCCGGCACGTCATGTCGTCACTCCTCGTTCGGCGAGCGCCAACTTGAGCGCCCGCAATGCGTAGTAGGACCGCGACTTGACCGTGCCGGGCGGTATCCCCAGTTCGGTCGCCGCCTCCGCCACGGAGCGGCCGCGGTAGTAGGTCTCCACGATCACCGCGCGGTGCTCGGAGGACAGAGCCTGCAGCGCGTCGGCCACCAGGATCCGGTCCAGTGTCTTCTCGACGTCGTCGAGGCTGGGCACCGCCGCGAGCGCGGCCTCCCCCACCTCCGGCGGCCGGGCATGCCGGGCGCGGTGCGCGTCGATGGCCAGCCGCTGGGCGACGGTGAACAGCCACGGCCGGACCGGCCGGTCCCTGTCGTCGAGCGCGTCGAGATTGCGCCAGGCCCGCAGCAGCGTCTCCTGCACGATGTCCTCCGCGCGTTGACGGTCTCCGTTCGTGAGGCGCAGCGCGTAGGCCAGCAGCACGGGAGCGTGCCCGTCGTAGAGCGCCCGCAGGCTCTGCTCGCGGGAGTCCTCGGTCCGGAGCCTCATCCGGCGGACCGGCACGATCGCATCCCGTCGTCCAGGCGTGCACAGCTCATCGACGGCCTCCTCCGGGCCGCTCAGTATGCGGCTGGACCGGAACCGGCGGGCCGGCCGCGAATCGCCGCCCCGTTCTCCCCACCGGACGCCCCTTCCGCAGTGTGCGACCCGTGTCCTTCCACCAGCACGTCACCGGTCGGCGATCGGTTCAGTCCGTGCACGGGGCAGGATGGCGGTATGACTGCACCCGAACACGGCAGCGAGAACCAGCACCAGGTCGTCGTCGTCGGGCCCGACGGGCAGCCGGTCGGCACCATGTCCATGCCGATGGGCGCCGACGACGGCGGCGACGGCGGCACGGGCATCGGCGGCATGGTCGAGGAGCCGGCCAAGGTCATGCGGATCGGCACGATGATCAAGCAGCTGCTGGAGGAGGTCCGCGCCGCGCCCCTCGACGTCGCCAGCCGCAACCGGTTGCGCGACATCCACGCGGCCTCCATCCGCGAACTGGAGGACGGGTTGTCACCCGAGCTCCGGGAGGAGCTCGAGCGGATCACCCTCCCCTTCAGCGAGGGCGAGACGCCGTCGGACGCCGAGCTCCGGATCGTCCAGGCCCAGCTCGTCGGCTGGCTGGAGGGCGTGTTCCACGGCATCCAGACGGCGATGTTCGCCCAGCAGATGGCCGCCCGCGCGCAGCTGGAGGAGATGCGCCGCAAGGCCCTGCCCGGCGGACAGTCCAGCCAACAGCCCGATTTCCGCCCCGGCGGCGGGCAGTACCTGTGACATCGGGGAGCCCGGGTCGCTCGATCCGGTGAACCGGGCGATGTCGCATGGTCGGAGCGCGCGCGTCGCGATCCCGGGTGGCACGGTCGTCCTCCAGACCTGGCCGAGCCGGCTGACCGGCTACCGCGTGCCGGGGCCCTGACCGGCGGTCAGAGCGAGGCGAGGAACTCCGCGACGCCGTCGTCGTCGTTGGTGGCGGTGACGTCGGTCGCGACGGCCATCAGGTCGGGGTGCGCGTGGGCCATGGCGACGGCGCGGCCGCCGCCGGCGCGGACCCATTCGAAGGCCGCGATGTCGTTGGGCATGTCCCCGAACACGACGACGTCCCCGGCATCGACCCCGTGCCGGGCCGCGACCTTCGCCAGCCCCGACGCCTTGGTGACGCCGAGGGCAGATATCTCGGCCAGCCCGTCGCTCGAGGAGTGGGTGACGGTCGCCAGGTTCCCGACCACCTCGTCGACGACGGCCACGAACTCCTCGGGGCCCATCAGCTCGTGCCTGGCCAGCAGCTTCGCCACGGGTGTGGCAACCATCTCCGCCAGCGTCGCCTCGGCGACGCCCGGCGCATCGACGTCCCAGCGCGGCTTGTAGGTCGACTCGTGCCGGAACTGGTCGCCGTACTCGACCGCGAACCAGGTGTCCGGTTGCCGGCGCCGCAGCTCGGAACTGACCGTGCGCAGCGTGGCGGGGGCGAGCAGGTCCTCGTCGAGCACCGCCATGCTCGCCAGGTCGATGGTCACCGCGCCGTTGCAGCAGACCGCCGAGCCGAAGCCGAGCACCTCGCGGATCTCGTGCATCCACCGCGGCGGCCGGCCGGTGGCCAGCACGACCGGGATGCCCTCGGCCCGCCACCGCTCCAGCTCCGCGACGGTTGTCGCGCTGACCGTCTCGTCCCGGCGCAGCAGGGTGCCGTCCATGTCGCTGACGATGAGCTTCGGGCGCCAGTCAGACATCGCGCATCCGGTCAGACATCCAGCACCGCCTCGAGGTACCGCGCCACACCATCGGCGTCGTGGCCGCTGGTCAGTCCGGCCGCGGCGGCCCGGACGGCAGGGTGCGCGTTCGCCACGGCGACGGCCGTTCCTCCGGCCTCGGCGACCGCGCGGATCATCGGCAGGTCGTTGGGCATGTCGCCGAACACGAGGACGTCGCCGAACCCGACCCCGTAGCGCTCCAGCGCGACCGCCAGCCCGGTCGCCTTGGTGATCCCCGGCGGCAGCACCTCGATGAACCCCAGACCGGCGTGCGTCACCTCGGCGTCGGCGGGGTCGACGACCCCCTGGGCGCGGGCGAGCAGCTCGTCCTGACCCAGCGTCGACGACCGCAGGAACACCTTGAGGACGGCGCCCGGCGGCAGCACCTCGTGCTTGGGCAGCAGGTGCGCAGGCTCGGGATAGGGCCAGTCGAACCCGTGCTGCACCCGCAACGGCGCGCCGGATCGCGCCTCCGCCTGCTCGGCGGCGTCCTCGACGGCCATGACCAGCTCGCCGGCGACCGCCTCGATCGCCTCGACGACGGCCATCGCCTGCGCGCGGGGCAGGCCGACGGTGCGCAGGACCTGGTCGCGCTCGAGGTCGACGACGTAGCCGCCCTGCGCGAGGACGGCGATGCCGCGGCCGTCGAGTGCGACGCGGACGCTGTCCAGCAGTCGGGGTCCACGGCCGGTCACCCCGACGACGGGGATGCCGGCGTCCCAGCAGGCCGTCAGGGCGGCGCGGGTGCGGGGACTGACCTCACCGTCGGAGTCGAGGAGCGTGCCGTCGAGGTCGGTCGCGACCAGCTTCGGCCGCCGCACGCCGCCGACAGCCAGTTCGACCACCCGGTCGGCGCCCGGCAGCGCGCCGTACGCCTTGAGCGGCCTCGGCTTCTCCCGGGTCATGCGGTGAGCGGCGGGACGGCGGCGGTGAGCGCCATCCCGGGGGTGAGCAGCTCGACCCCGCCCAGCCAGGGGCGGAGCGCCTTGGGCACGTACACGGAACCGTCGGCGCGCTGGTGGACCTCGAGCAGACAGGCGATCGTGCGGGCGATGGCGCAGAGGGTGCCGTTGAGCGTGGCGGCGGGCTGGGGCTTGCCCTCGCCGTCGCGGAACCGGATGTTGAGCCGCCGGGCCTGGAACGTCGTGCAGTCCGAGGTGCTGGTCAGCTCGCGATAGGTGCCCTGGCTGGGGAACCACGCCTCGATGTCGTACTTGCGGGCGGCGCTGGTGCCGAGGTCACCGGCGGCGATGTCGACGACGCGGTAGGGCAGCTCGAGCGAGGTGAGGAACTCCTCCTCCCAGGCGAGCAGCCGCAGGTGCTCGGCGGCTGCCTCCTCCGGCGGGCAGAAGCTGAACATCTCGACCTTGTCGAACCAGTGCACGCGGATGATGCCGCGGGTGTCCTTGCCGTAGGAGCCGGCCTCGCGGCGGAAGCACGACGACCAGCCGGCGTAGCGCTTCGGGCCGGCCGACAGGTCGAGCACCTCGCCCGAGTGCATGCCGGCCAGCGCCACCTCGGAGGTGCCGACGAGGTACAGGTCGTCGCGCTCGATGCGGTACACCTCCTCGTCGTGCTCGCCGAGGAACCCGGTGCCCTCCATCGCCTCCGGGCGCACCAGGGCGGGAGCGACGACGGGAACGAACCCGGCCGCGACCGCGCGCGAGATGGCCAGCTGGGCGAGCGCGAACTCCAGCAGCGCCCCGGGGCCGGTGAGGAAGTAGAAGCGGGCGCCGGAGACCTTCGCCCCGCGCTCCATGTCGATGGCGCCGAGCAGCTCCCCGATCTCGAGGTGGTCGCGGACCGCGAAGTCGTAGGCCGGCACCTCGCCGACGGTGCGCAGAGTGACCGCGTCGTCCTCGCCGCCGGGCGGGACCTCGTCCGCGATCACGTTGGCCAGCTTCAGGTGCGCCGTCCGCAAGGCCGCGTCGGCTGCCCGCTGGGCCTCCTCGGCGTCCTTGACCTGCGCGGCCAGGGCCTTGGCCCGCTCGAGGATCGCCGGTCGCTCCTCGGCGCTCGCACCGCGCACGGCCTGCGACGCCGTCTTCTGCTCACCGCGCAGGTCGTCGGCGCGCTTGACCACCTCGCGGCGCTCGGCGTCGGCGGCCAGCAGCACGTCCACGAGCGACTCGTCGGCACCCCGGGCCCTCTGGCTGGCACGGACGGCGTCGGGATTCTCGCGGACGAAGCGGAGGTCGATCACGACCCGATCGTAGGTGCGCGCAGCAGTCGGCCCGGAAGCGGCAAATCGGTGGATCTCCACCCGCCTTGGTCTGGTCAACCAGACCAAGGCGTCCTACCCTCGCCGAATGGGTGTGAGCGAGCCGGTGAACGTCTACGAGGCGAAGACCCAGCTCTCGAAGTTGATCGATCGGGCGTTGGCCGGGGAGGACGTCGTCATCGCCCGCTCCGGGAAGCCGATGGTCCGTCTGGTCCCCGTACCTGTGCGACCGGCCCGGCGGGCGCCCGGAAGTGCGCACGGACAGATCCGCATGCCCAGCGACTTCGACGATCTCCCCGAGGAGGTGGCCGCGGCATTCCGCGGAGAACTGCCGTGAAGCTGCTCCTCGACACCCACGCGCTCCTGTGGTGGCTGGACGACGATGCACGCCTGGCGCAGTCGGCCCGTGAGGCGATCGCCGAGGCCGAGTCCGTCGCGGTGTCCGCCGCCTCCGCTTGGGAGATCAGCATCAAGCAGGCGATCGGCACACTCAGGGGCCCGGACGACCTGGCCGCTGAGCTGGCGGCGAACGGATTCACCGGACTTCCGATCACGGTCGCGCATGCACGGGCCGCCGGGGCGTTGCCGCCCCACCACGCGGATCCGTTCGACCGGATGCTCGTCGCCCAGTCACGGCTGGAAGGCCTGACCCTGGTCACTCGCGACGACCGCCTCGCGGCCTACGGAATCGCGCACCTGCGCGCCTGATCTCCTACTCCGGCGCACCGGCTCGACGGGACGGTTGCCGTTCCGACCTTCCGGAGGACCGGGTGCGGGACAATGTCCCCATGCGCTTTCTCGAGGGCTCGCGGCCGGCTCACGACCTCACCTACGCCGACGTCTTCATGGTCCCCAACCGGTCGACGGTGGGTTCCCGGCTCGAGGTCGACCTGACCACGCCCGACCGCATCGGGACGACGATCCCCGTCGTCGTCGCCAACATGACCGCGATCTCCGGCCGGCGGATGGCCGAGACCGTCGCCCGCCGCGGCGGCCTCGCCGTCCTGCCACAGGACATCCCGGTCGACGTCGTCAGCGAGGTCGTCTCCTGGATCAAGTCGCGGGACCCGGTCTACGACACCCCGATCACCCTCTCGCCGACCTCCACCGTCGGTGAGGCCCTCGCCCTGCTGAACAAGCGCGCGCACGGGATCGTCGTCGTGGTCGAGGGGGGCGCCCCGGTGGGTGTGGTCACCGACGGCCAGTGCCAGGACGTCGACCGGTTCACCCAGCTCTCCGAGGTCATGACGCCCGATCCGCTGACCATCCCGGCCGGCACCGACCTGCCGAAGATCTTCGACGTGCTGTCGGGCGAGCGCGTGAGCGCGGCACCCGTCGTCGAGGGCGAGCGCCTGGTCGGCGTCATCACCCGCAAGGGCGCGCTGCGCTCGGCGCTCTACACCCCGGCCGTCAACGCCGACGGGTTCCTGCTGACGTCGGCCGCCGTCGGGATCAACGGCGACGTCGCGGGCAAGGCCGGCGCGCTGCTCGCGTCCGGTGTGGACGTGCTCGTCGTCGACACCGCGCACGGTCACCAGCAGAAGGCGATCGAGGCGGTCCGGGCGGTGCGCTCGGTCGCCGGGACGACGCCGGTCGTGGCCGGCAACGTGGTGACGGCGGACGGCACCCGCGAGCTGATCGAGGCCGGTGCCGACGTCGTCAAGGTCGGCGTGGGACCGGGCGCCATGTGCACCACCCGCATGATGACCGGCGTCGGGCGGCCGCAGTTCTCCGCCGTCGAGGAGTGCGCGGCCGAGGCCCGTGACCTGGGCAAGCAGGTGTGGGCCGACGGCGGTGTGCGGCATCCGCGCGACGTCGCGCTGGCGCTGGCCGCGGGCGCGGCGAACGTGATGGTCGGCTCCTGGTTCGCCGGCACGTACGAGAGCGCCGGCGACATGCACGACGACGGCGGCCGGCTCTACAAGGAGTCGTTCGGCATGGCGTCGGCCAGGGCGGTCAGGGCCCGGACGTCGACGCAGTCGGGCTTCGAGCGGGCGCGGGCGTCGCTGTTCGAGGAGGGCATCTCGTCGTCCCGGATGTACCTCGACCCCGCCCGGCCCGGTGTCGAGGACCTGATCGACCAGATCGTGGCCGGCGTCCGGTCCTCGTGCACGTACGCGGGGGCGCGGACCATCGAGGAACTGCACGAGCGCGCGGTCCTGGGGGTGCAGAGCTCCGCCGGGTACGAGGAGGGCCGCCCCCTGCCGGCCGGCTGGTGAAGCCGCTGCCGCTCGAGGTCTTCGAATCGCTCGTCGCCGACGCGCTGGACGAGGTGCCGGCCGAGCTGCTGAAGCTGATGGACAACGTCGTCGTGCTCGTGGAGGACCGGAATCCCGAGGAGCCCGACCTGCTCGGGCTCTACGAGGGCTACGCGCTGACCGAGCGAGGCTGGAACTACGGCGGCGACCTGCCCGATCGGATCATGATCTACCGCGAGGCCATCTGCGACATCTGCGACACCGCCGACGACGTCGTCGAGGAGGTGACGGTCACCGTCGTCCACGAGATCGCGCACCACTTCGGCATCGAGGAGGAGCGCCTGCACGAACTCGGCTGGGACTAGCCGGCACGTCCGGTGCCGACGCTGTGCCCTGACCCGGGCGCGAGGTGGCACGCGAGCGCATCGAGGAGTGCACCGACCCGCCTGTCGGTCGGGCTCGGAGCGTGAGGCGGCGGAGGACGGCGGCTGTTGTCGAGGTTCGACAACGGAACGTCCGTCGATAGTCCAACCGAGCCAATGACTGCGGCAGTGCGCGGTGTGACAGTCCTCACCATGCATCTCGGGGGCTGCCAGTGAGTACGGCGCTGATCGATGTCCACAGTCACATCTATCCGCCTGCTCTCGTGGAGTACCTGCGCCAGCGGACCGAGCCGCCCTTCATCCGGGACGTCGAGGGTGCACCGCGGTTCTGCCTCTTCCCGGGTGACCGTGGGGTCGCTGTCACGGCGGAGTTCACGCAGCTCGACGCGAAGCTGGCATTCATGGCCGACGCCGGCATCACGCACTCGGTCCTGTCCCCCGGCAATCCCTGGCTCGACCTCTTGCACGATGCGGCGAGCGTGCCGCTTGCCCGCACGATCAACGCCGAACTGAGCGAACTCGTGCGCCAGGCTCCGAACCGGGTCTGGGCGATGGGCCTCCTGCCCAACCACACCGTGGGGGCGACCGTCGACGCCGTCGGGGAGCTCGCGTCCCAGCAGGAGATGGTCGGCGTGATGGTCGGCACGCGCATCGCCGGCCTCCCCCTCGACGCCGACGAGCTGGATCCTTTCTGGGCGGCGGCCGCAGCAGCCGGCCTGCCGGTCTTCGTGCATCCCGGGTCGGGCCTGGCGCCGGAGGCGACGCGCGGCTACGGGCAGGCGCTCACCTTGGCGTTGGCCTTCCCCTTCGAGACGACGGTGGCGGTCGCCCGCTTGGCGCTGGCGGGCCGCTTCGAGCGTCACCCGCGCCTGCGGGTCGTGGCCGCCCACGGAGGTGGTGCGCTGCCGGCTCTCGCGGGCCGCCTGCGGCGGGCCCTGGAGGCGGAGCAGTCCGGCCAGCAGGCCGACGTCCGCAGCCTCGCCGAGCGGGCTCCCGGCCTCTTCGTCGACTCGATCCTCTTCTCGCCGCAGAGCCTGCGGCTGTGCGCCGAGGTCCTCGGGTCCGACCGGGTGGTCTTCGGCACCGATCACCCCTTTCCGATCGCAGACGCCCGAGGAGCCGCAATCGACCTCGCCGACGTCATGCAGGGCGAGGCGTACACGCAGATCGCCAGCCGCAACGCCGTCGAGCTGTTCGGACTGCAGCTCGAACAGCTGGACGGCCTGGAACCCACCGCCGTAGTCGCGAGGACCCGAGGAGACCGGTCATGATCAGAAGGCAACGCCCCGCTGGACCGCCGCACCCTGGTGAGACCGGAGAGCCGGCCCGCCCAGCCGCCGACGGCAGCAGTTCCTCGCAGACGGGGAACGACCAGGCGATAACGATCCTCTACGACCTCGATGACCGCCCAGCCGCGCCGAAGATGATCCTCTTCGGCTTCCAGCACGTGATCGTGGCGTTCGCCGCCATGATCGGGGTCCCGCTCACGTTCGCGGCAGCGGTCGGACTCGGATCCCGGGAGGAGCGCATCCTGGTCTCCGGCGTGCTGATCGCCGCCGGCATCGCGACGATGGTGCAGTCCCTGGGCATCGGACCGCTCGGCGCCCGCCTGCCGATCGTCAACGCGGCCACCTTCAAGTTCATCGGCCCCATGCTCGTCGCCTACAAGGCCGGCGGCTTCCCCGCCCTCTACGGTGCGGCGCTGATCAGCGGGCTGCTCACGGCATGCCTCGGCTTCTTCGCCGGCATCCTGCGGCGGCTGTTCACACCGTTCCTGATCGGCTGTTTCCTGCTGGTCATCGGGGTGAGCCTGATGCCGATCGGGCTGAAGAACTTCCTGTCGATGGGCAAGCCGTACGAGGGCTCCGGAACGGCGCTGCTGGTCGGCGTGGTCACGCTGACCGTCATCGCGGGCCTGGGCTGCCTCGGCTCGAAGCTGCTCCGGCCGGTCTCGGTCCTGGTGGGCTTCGCTGTCGGCTACGTGCTCGCGGCCATCGTCGGCCTGATCGACTTCGCCGGCGTCCAGTCCGCCCCCTGGTTCGGCCTGGTCAGCCCCTTCGAGCTGGGCGCACCCGCCTGGCCGGGGCTCGCCGTGGTGGTCGCCATGACCGTCGTGTACCTGGCCACCTTCATCGAGACCCTGGGCGACTCCACGGCCGTGGCCACGATCCTCAACCGCAAGGTCACCTCCCGCCAGCTGCGCGGGGCACTGATCGTCGACGGCCTGGGCGGTCCGCTGGCCGGCCTCACTTCCGGCCTGCCGATGACCACCTACGGCCAGAACGTCGGCCTCATCCGGCTCACCGGGATCGGCAGCCGCTACGCAGTGGCGACCGGGGGTGCGGTGATGGTGATCTTCGGCCTGGTACCGAAGTTCGCGGCGCTGATCGCTGCCATGCCTGCCCCCGTGCTGGGCGCCGGGCTCATCATGACCTTCGGGATGATCGCCAGCGAGGGTGTGCGGCGGCTGGCCGGCGACATGGCCACCCCCCGGAACGCGGCCGTCCTCAGCCTGGGACTGGCCCCGGCCGTGGGCCTGCACGCGATCTCCCCCGACCTGCTGGGGCGGCTTCCGGAAGTCATCCGGCCGCTCCTCTCGGACCCCATGGTCGCCGGCCTCCTCCTGGTACTGGTCGCCCACTTCGCGCTCCCCGGCCGCCCGCGTGCGGACTCGGACACGAACCTGGACACTGCGACGGCCGAGGTGCCGGCCGCCGCGGGTGGCGATGGTGCGCCGACGTCCACGGTCTCCCGGGCGGGAGCGACGACCCCGGCCGGAGGGGTCCACCTTCCGACGGGGCGGCAGTCGGACGACGGCACAGCCACCGGAGAACACAGGTAACGGTGCTGGGCTCTCCGCTCCCCCGCGTCGAGGACCGGCGCCTGGTCATCGGCCAGGGCCGGTTCCTCGACGATCTGGGGGCCGACGCGCTGGCCGCCGCCTTCGTCCGCAGTCCGCACGCGCATGCCCGCATCCTCGACATCGACGTCACCGACGCGCTCGACGTCGAGGGCCTCGTCGCCATCTACACCTGGGAGGACCTGCCCGGCCGGGCCGCCGACCCCATCCCGGTCAGCATTCCGCACCCCGGGCTGACGGCGTCGCGCACCGGGTATGCCCTGGCCCGGGAGGAGGTCAACCACCTCGGCGAACCGATCGTCATGGTGGTTGCCCGCGACCGGTATCTGGCCGAGGACGCGGCCGGCGCGATCGTGGTCGAGTACGAGCCGCTTCCGCCCGTGGTCGGGATCGATGCGGCTCGGCGGGCCGACGCCACGGTGCACGAGGACGTTCCCGACAACATCGCCGGGGTCATCAGGCAGACGTGCGGCGACGTCGACGGCGCGCTCGCCCGCGCGCCGCACGTACTCGACCTCGATCTCACCATCGAGCGCAGCATGGCCGCACCCATCGAAGGCCGTGGCGTCCTGGCACGCGTGGACCCGGACGACGGACGGCTGGTCATCCACACCTCGACCCAGGTGGCACACGCCGTGCGGGCGGTGGTCGCCTACCTCCTGGGGCTGCCGGAGACCGCTGTCGACGTCGTGACGCCCGACGTCGGCGGCGCCTTCGGCCTCAAGGGCGTGCGGCCCTGGCCGGAGGAGATCCTCGTCCCGCTGGCCGCAAGGCTGCTGGGTCGTCCCGTGAAGTGGGTGGAGGACCGGCGCGAGAACTTCATCGCCAGCGCCCAGGAGCGGGCCCAGCAACAGCACGTGCGCGTCGGGTTCGACGACTCAGGGCGCGTCCTCGGCTACGAGATCGACATCTGGCACGACATCGGCGCCTACTCCCAGTACGGCTTGGTCGTCTCGCAGAACACGTCGTCCCATCTGCTCGGGCCCTACGCGGTGCCCGCCAAGCGGGCCACCGTCACCGCCCTGTACACCAACCTGGTCATGGTCGCGCCCTATCGCGGCGCCGGTCGGCCCGAGGCCGTGTTCGCGGTGGAACGGATGATGGACCGGATCGCCGACCATCTGGAGATGGACCGGGCGGCGGTGCGAGAGGTCAACCTGATCGCGACGGACCAGATGCCCTATGGCCACGGATTTCGAGGTCAGGACGGCCGCGAGGTCGTCTACGACTCCGGCGATTACCCGGCGGCGCTGGAGAAGCTGAAGGAGCTGATCGGCTGGGACGAGTTCGAGGAGGTCAGAGCGGCCGCCCGGCGGGAGGGCCGAACCGTCGGGATCGGGCTGGCCACCTACGTCGAGAACACCGGGCTGGGGCCGTACGAGACCGCGCGCGTGCATCTCCTGCCCAGCGGCCGCGTCACGGTGGCGACCGGCATCACGAGCCAGGGACAGGGCCACCAGACCACGCTGGCCCAGATCGTCGCCTCGGAACTCGGCGTCCCTCACGACGTCGTCGACGTGACCACGGGCGACACACGGGCCGTCCGCTACGGCGTGGGCACCTACGCCTCGCGGGGCGCGGTGATGGCCGGCAACGCCGTCGCCCGCGCAGCGCGCGAGGTCAGGGCGATGGCGCTCGACATCGCCGCCGACACGCTGGAGGCCGACGCCGGCGACCTCGAACTGGTCGACGGGACCGTCCGGGTGAAGGGGAACCCGGGGACGGCACTGCCGCTGTCGACCCTGGCCGTGCTGTCCAACCCGCTCCGGTACGCCTTCGACGAGCAAGCCCGCTCGGCCACCCAGTTCGTGGCACCGCACCACGACGACCGGCCGCCGCTGCCGGACGGTGCCCAGCCGGGCCTGGAGGCCGTGGGCTTCCATTCGCCCCTCCGGTCGACGTTCGCCAACGGCGTCCACGCGGTGGTGGTCGAGACCGACCGGGCCACCGCGGAGATCCGCATCCTGCGCTACTGCGTCGTGCACGACTGCGGACGCGTCATCAACCCGCTGATCGTCGAGGGGCAGATCCACGGCGGCGTGGCGCAGGGAGTGGGCGGCGCGCTCTACGAGCGCATGGTCTACGACCGCGACGGACAACTGCTCAACGCCTCCTTCATGGACTTCCTGATGCCTTTCGCCACGGAGGTGCCGCAGAACATCGAGATCGACCATCTGGAGACGCCGTCGCCCCTCAACCCGCTCGGCCTCAAGGGAGCGGGCGAGGCCGGGGTGATCCCCGCCGTGGCTGCCATCGCCAGCGCGGTGGAGGACGCCGAGGGATTTCGGATCGACGCCATGCCGCTGAGTCCCAGCGACCTCTTCGAGCTGCGGCGACGATTCGCGAAGGGCGACATCGAGCCCCTGAGCGGGGAGGAGGCGCGTCGTCGGGGAGCATGATCTCCGGCACGGTCGGGTGAGAGGTGGAGGACGATGAGCAACGACGTCCGAGTGACCGACCTCCTGAACCTGCCCACCCTGGCCGGTACACGCGTCGTGGCGGGCAAGGCCGGCTTGGACCGCCGGGTGCAGAACGTGAGCGTGGTCGCGGGCACCGAGATCATCGAGTGGGTCAAGCCCGGGGCGGCGCTCCTCTCCACGGGGCACCCCATCCGGGAACGCCGGGAGAACATGCGGGAGATCATCCGCGAGCTCGATGCCCGTTCGGTGGCCTGTATCGCGATCCGGCTGGGCAGCTACCTCGACGACTTCCCGCCCGGCCTGCTCGAGACGGCGGACGAGGCGGGCCTGCCGGTCATCCAGCTGACCGACAGTTTCGCGTTCGACGACATCCTCATCGATGTCCTGCGCCGCATCAACTCGGCCCTCCTGGCCGACCTGGAGCTCGCCGAGCAGGTGCACGCCGTCCTGGCGGACATCGTCATGAGCGGCGGCAACGCGGGCCGGGTGGCCAGCGAGGCGGCCCGGCTGTTCGCGGCGGACGTCGCGCTGCGGGACCCGACCGGAGCTCCCATCGCGCCCACGCCGTCCGGAGTTCTGCTCCCACCGGAGCACTGGCAGGTGCTCGAGGCCTCGGCGCGGGACCCGCGCACCGGCACCGAGCCGGTGGAGGACGTCGTCCTGCGTCTCGGCGGTCCCCGCAACCTGCTGGGATACCTGACGGCCCGGCGACCCGGACGGCCGTTCACCTCGGCGGAGGTGCGAGCACTGGAGCGCTCCGCCGCAGTAGCCGCCCTGGCTCTTGCCCAGCAGGTCGCGGTGCGTGACGTGGAGGCGCAGTTCCAGAGCGAGATCCTGGCCCGGTTGTTCCGCGGCGACTACGACGATGCGACCGGCACCGTTCCCCGCTTCCGCGAACTGGGTTGGCGGCTGGAGTGCCCGCTCGTCGTGGGCACGGTCATGATCGGTGCGGAACGCGGAGACCGGCAGGGCGACGCACGCGCGGCGGTCTGGTTGCGCTCCACGGGCCTGGCCCTGTTGCGTCAGTCGCTGCAGACGGCAGGGCAGACGGTCGTGAGTGGCGTGGTCGACGATCACCTCGCCGCCGTCGTCCCGTCCGGCGAACGGGCCCGGTTGGAGGCCGCCGTCCAACGGGTGATGGACACCTTCCACCGCCGTCCTGCCGACGAACTGGAGCACCACATCAACGCCGGGCTCAGCGGCGACTGCCGGCGGCTGCAGGACGCCCCCACCGCGCTGCGCCAGGCACAGGTCGCCGCCGGGGCGGCCCGGCGCCGGGCGGGGCAGCCCCGCCCGTGCTCGTTCACGGAGCTGGGTGCGCTGGGCGTCGTCCTCGCCGGCCACTCCGCCGAGGACGACGCCCCGAACCTGGTCGCCGGCGTCCTCGCACCGCTCGACGAGCTGCCTGGCCGGGAGGCGGAGGGCCTGGTCGCCACGCTGCAGGCCCTGCTGGCCGACAACCTGAGCCTGGCCGATGTCGCCCGGGTGCTGCACTGCCACTACAACACCGTCCGGCACCGCGTCCGGCGGCTGGAGGAGCTGCTCGGGCCCTTCTCGAGCGATGCCGACCTCCGGCTCAACATCATCCTGGCGCTACGGCTCCGCGATTTTCTCGAAGAGGGCGGCGCCGCCGGTGCGGGCCGGCTGTCGGTTCTCGACAACGGAGCTCGCCGCGGAGGTGGCGACTCGACGTTCCGCCCGCCGCCGTCCTCCTCCTAACCTCGCTTCACCGCGCTGTTGTCAGCGCCTGGGGAGCGGAGGGACGGGATGGCGATCGCCGCCTCTGATCGACCCGGCGTCGTGGAGTGCGAGGGCTTCGAACTGGTCGGCTACTGCGACCTGGACGGTCGCCCGGGCTTCAAGCTGGCACTGCACGAGCGGGACGGCCGGTGGCTGCTCTACACCGGCCACCTCTGGGAGAGCGGCTGGTCCGTTGTCGACGTGACCGACCCCGCCGCCCCCGCAGTGGTGCACAGGATGACCGGACCCGACACGACGTGGACGATCCAGGTGCAGGCCGCCGACGGTCTCCTGGTCACGGCACTGGAGCGACCCGTGCCGGGATGGGGCGTACCGGCCGGAGCTCCCTTCGACGAAGGCGTCCTGCTCTGGGACCTGACCGACGACCCCGCGCGGCCACGGCAGGTGGGGGCCTGGCGGACCCACTCGTACGGCACCCACCGCAACTTCTACGCCGGCGGGAAGTACGCCTACCTCACGGCGGCCGGCCCCGACCAGGTGGGCCAGTGCCTGGTGATCCTCGACGTCTCCGACCCGGCGAGCCCCCGGGAGGTCTCCCGCTGGGCCTGGCCGGACCAGCTCGCGACGGACGGTGCCGGACCACCCCTCGCCTACCTGCACGGTCCGGCGTACGTGGTCGACCACCTCGCCTACCTGCCCTACGGCCGCGTCGGACTGGTCGTCCTCGATGTCTCCGACGCCACCCACCCGGAGCTGGTGAGCGTGCTGGAGTTCGGCGACCTCGGCAGCTTTCTCGGCCTGCACTCCGCAGTGCCCGTTCCCGAGCGCGGGCTGCTCGTCGTCAACAGCGAGGCCATCGAGGAGGGCGGGGCCGAGCAGCTGAACTACGCCTTCGTCGTCGACGTCGCCGATCCGGCCCGCCCCCGCGTCCTCAGCTCGCTGCCGGTCCCCCGGCCGCAGCCTGGACTCCCGTACCGCAGCTACTTCGACAAGGGCGGACGCTTCGGTCCGCACAACCAGCACCACCACCAGGGCAACCGGGCCCATTTCCGGCTCGGTGACCACGTGCTGCTGACCTACTTCAACGCCGGCCTCCGGCTGTTCGACATCAGCGATCCACGGGCGCCGGTCGAGGCAGGCTGGTTCGTCCCTGAGAATCCGGCCGAGCGACGTGGGGTGCTGCCCACCGAGTTGGTCACGCAGTTCGAGGACGTGATCGTGGACGCGCGCGGCTACATCTACTGCAGCGACAAGAACCACGGCGTCTTCGTCCTGCGCTACCTGCCTGGGCTCCGGTAGCCCTCGGCCATGCCCACACCGACCACCGACGAAGGAGTTCACGTGCAGGACGAGAAGCTCCGGCAGGTTCTGCGCATCCACGCCGGCCGGTTGGTCGGTGACGGCCTGCCCCTGCCCGACGTGCAGACGGCGGAGCGGGCCCTGAAGTCCTGGGACGAGTGGTTCGACTTCTGGTCCCGGCGCGGAGCAGAGTACGAGCAGCTCGCTGACGAGGAGTTGGCGGTTGGACACGACCTGACCGCCGGCCGGCTGTTCTGGTTCGGCTCGATGGCACACCACTACGCGCAGTTCCTCTGGTGGCACGACGCAGCGGTGAAGACGGTGGGGCAGGAGGAGAAGAGCCGGCTGTACCGGCGCGCGGCGCCCCTGTTGCAGCCGGCCGCCCGGCCCTTCGAGGTGGTGGTCGACGGGCTGCGGGTGCCCGGCTTCCTACGGTTGCCGCCCGGTCCGGGACCGCATCCGTGCGTGATCCTGCTGGGGGGGCTGGAGAGCACCAAGGAGGAAAGTCTCCTGTTCGAAGATCTCTGCCTCGACCGCGGGGTGGCCACCTGCGCCTTCGACGGTCCCGGGCAGGGTGACTTCCTCGGTCAGAGTGTGCTGCGGCCGGACTTCGAGCGCTTCACCTCGGCCGTCGTCGACTTCCTGGAGTCCGAGCCGGCGGTCGCCGGGGACCGGATCGGCGTGCTGGGGCGCAGCCTCGGGGGCTACTACGCCGTCCGCTCGGCCGCCTGTGACGAGCGCCTGCGCGCCTGCGGCGTGTGGGGCGCGTTCTTCGACCTGTCCTTCTTCGAGGATCTGTCGCCGAGCGCCGCCGTGGGCTTCGCGTACGTGTCCGGCTTCGCCCAGCCGGCCGATGCGCGCGAGTTCCTGCAGCGCTCGATCGACCTCAGTGACGTCGCCGGCCGGCTGAACTGCCCCACCTACGTCCTGCACGGTGGCGCCGACGACCTCATCCCGGTGAGCCAGGTGGAGAAGCTCCGCGCCGCCCTGCCGCCGGAACTCGACGTGGTCTGGGACATCCCGCCGGAGGGGAACCATTGCTGCCACAACATGCACCACCTCGTACGGCCGCGCATGGCCGACTGGCTCGCCGACACGCTCTGACCGCGGCCCCTCCGGTGCGCGCCGCAGGTGCACACCGGGACCCGTCGAGCGTCCCGGACCGCCTTCCGCGCTGACCGCGCGGGGCCGGCATCGCCGACCGCCGCCCCGAGGAGCTCGGCTGCGGCCGGCCAGGGACTCCTGGTACCGACGGTCTCATCGGGGCGGCGGGTAGCGTGGATCGACGTGCCCGACTCCATCGCCACTCCCGGCGGCAAGCTGCCGATCAAGATGCTGCACGACCGCATCCTGGTGGCGCTCCGCAAGGAGGACGGCGAACGCCGATCGACCGGCGGGATCCTGATCCCCGCCACCGCGCAGGTGGCCAAGCGGCTCGTCTGGGGGGAGGCCCGCGGCGTCGGCGGCAGCGTCCGCCAGGTGAAGGTCGGCGACCAGGTGCTGTTCTCGCCGGAGGACCAGCACGAGGTCGAGGTGCACGGAGAGGACCTGATCATCCTGCGCGAGCGTGACGTCCACGCCGTGGCGGCCGAGCGGATCGAGGAGTCGACCGGCCTGTACCTCTGACGCTCGTGGCGTCGGCGGTTGCGGCACGCCGTCGCCCACCCGGATCATCGGGCGCATGAACCGGCCGGGCAGGTCCGCCGACGTCATTCCGGCGGAGACGGACCTCGTGGGTCTGTTCGTCCTGCTGGTGTCCCTGCCCGCCGTGCCGGTTCCCGCGGCGCGAGGGCGGCGGACGGCTCTTGCCGTCTGACCCGCGACTGCCCCTCGTGTCCGCATCCACGGAGGCCCCGGGCGCCGAAGCTCGCCCGACGGCACACGGGAGACACCGGAAGGCTGGGTCCATGTCGCGTCTTCGCTGGCTGCTGCCTGTCCTCCTGCTGATCGTCTGGCTGGGCAGCGCCGGACCCCTGAGCGCGCTGGGGGCCAAGCTCAGCGGCCTGCAGGAGAACGACATCGCCGCGTTCCTCCCCGACAGTGCGGAGTCCACCAGGGTCCAGGAGCTGCAGTCGCAGTTCCAGCCGACCGAGTCGATCCCGGCCCTCCTGCTGTGGGAGAACACCGAAGGCATCGACCCGGCCACGCTCGCGGCGATCGGGGAGCGGATCCAGGCAGCGACCGACGTGGCGAGGGGCGCCGACGCGCTGGCCGGTGACGTCTCACCACCGATCCCCTCGGCGGACGGCAAGGCGGTCGAGGCGTTCCTCCCGCTGAGTCCCGACCTCAGCGACGACCTGCTGCCCCTGGTGGAGGACCTGCGTGCGGCGATCGAGCTGGACGGGACGGACTCCTTCGTCACGGGGCCGGCCGGGATCTTCGCCGACTTCTCCGCCGTCTTCCAGGGCATCGACGGCGTGCTCCTGCTGGCGGCGTTCGGCGTCGTCCTGATCATCCTGCTCGTCGTCTACCGCAGTCCGCTGCTGCCGCTGCTGGTCATCGCCACCGCCGGCCTCGCGCTCACCGCCGCCAACGCGGTCGCCTACCTGCTGGCCGACGGCGGTGTGATCACGGTGAACGGCCAGAGCCAGGGCATCGCGTCGATCCTGGTCGTGGGCGCGGCCACCGACTACGGCCTGCTGCTGGTCTCCCGCTTCCGCGAGGAGCTGCGCAGGCACCCCTCCAAGTACACCGCCATGCGCATCGCGCTGCATCGCTCGTGGGAGCCGATCCTCGCGTCGGGAGCCACCGTGATCCTCGGCGTGCTCTGCCTCCTGCTGTCCGACCTCGGCTCGAACCGCGGGCTGGGCCCCATCTCGGCGGTCAGCGTCGCCTTCGCCGTCCTCGCGGCCCTGAGCTTCCTGCCCGCGGCGCTGATGCTGCTGGGCCGGGCCGCGTTCTGGCCGTTCCGCCCGCAGTACGGCAGCGAGCCGACGCCCGGCCGCGGCTGGGAGCGCGTGGCGGCCCTCGTCGGCCGGCGCCCCCGGCGGGTGCTCGCGATCAGCGTCCTGGCGCTGCTCGCGGCCGCCGTCTTCGCCCCCACTTTCCAGGCCGAGGGCATTCCGGTCTCCGAGGCCATCCAGGGCGAGTCCAACGGAGTGGCCGGCCAGACGGCCCTGGGTCGGCACTTCGACGCCGGCACCGGCAGCCCCACCGTCGTCCTCGCACCGGAGGAGACCTGGCCCGCGGTGGCCGAGGCCGCCGGGAAGACCGCCGACGTCGCCGCCGTCGTGCCGTTCACCGGTGGCCCGCCGCTGGCCGGGGGCGACCCGAAGGTGGTGGACGGTCTCGTGCGCCTCGACGTCACGCTGGACGTCGCACCCGACAGCACCGCCGCCGTCGACGCCGTCCAGAACCTGCGGACCACGCTGGACGCGGCCGACCCCGCGGCGATCGTGGGCGGCGAGACGGCCAGCAACCTCGACGCCCGCGAGAGCGGCGCCCGCGACCTGCGCGTGATCGTGCCGAGCGTGCTCGTCGTCATCACGCTGGTGCTGGCCCTGCTGCTGCGCTCGCTCGTCGCGCCGGTGCTGCTCATCGCCACCGTGGTGCTCAGCGTCGGCGCCACCGTGGGCGTGGCGGCGCTGCTGTTCGAGAAGGTCTTCGGTTTCCCCGGCAGCGACCCGGCGATCCTGCTGATCGCGTTCGTCTTCCTGGTCGCGCTCGGGATCGACTACAACATCTTCCTGATGACCCGGGCGCGCGAGGAGTCGGCGCGGTCGGGCGCGAAGCCCGGCGTCCTGAAGGCGCTCACGGTCACCGGCGGGGTGATCACCAGCGCGGGCATGGTGCTGGCCGCCACCTTCGGCGCCCTCTCGGTGCTGCCGCTGCTGTTCCTGGCGCAGATGGCGTTCCTGGTCGGCTTCGGCGTCCTGCTCGACACCTTCGTCGTCCGCTCGCTGGTCGTGCCGGCGGCGGTCGCGATCATCGGCGACCGGGTGTGGTGGCCGAGCCGGCCGGCGACGGGGCCGGCTTCTGGCCGGTCGTCGGTCCCACGGGAGAACGCCCCGGTCGGGGCGACCACGACCCCCCAGGCCGGGAGGAGCTAGTCGACAGCCTCGAGCCGTCGTCCCGCGGGAATGCGCACCGAAAGAGTCAGCCGGCCGAGCCGTCGCGCACCCGTTCGAGCCAGGCCTCGGCCTCGGTGAAGGCGGCATCGGCGGCCACCGGCGGCACCGGCACGTTCTGCCGCCCGTCGGCCCGCGGATAGGACCCGAGGAACCGCACGTCCTCGCAGACCCGGTGCAGCGCGGCCAGCGCCTCCCCCACCCGCCGGTCGGCGATGTGCCCCTCGCAGTCGAGGGAGAAGGAGTAGACGCCGAGCCGCTCGCGGGTCGGCCGCGACTCGATCCGCGTCAGGGAGATCCCTCGGACGGCGAACTCGCTGAGCAGCTCCAGCAGCGCCCCGGTGCGGTCACCGACGACTGCGACCAGCGACGTCTTGTCGTTGCCGCTGGACCCGGGGAGGTCGCCGGGCGGGGTGACCAGCACGAACCGGGTCACCGCGCCGGGGTGGTCGGAGATGTCGTCGGCCAGGGTCGCCAGGCCGTACCGCTCGGCGGCGATCGGCGCGCACACGGCGGCGTCGAACTCCCCGGCGGCGACGGCCGCGGCGGCGGCGGCGGTCGACGTCGTCGGCAGAGGCGAGACGCCGGCCAGGTGCGTGGCGAGCCAGCGCGAGGCCTGCGCGAGGGCGTGCGGATGGCTCGCCACGGAGCGCACATCGGCGAGCGCGACCCCCTGCCGGGCTACCAGGGTCATCGTCACAGGGAGGAACACCTCGCGGGTGATCACCAGCGGGTCGCCGTCGGCCAGACCGTCCATCGTGGCCGGCACCGAGCCCTCGACGGAGTTCTCCAGGGGAACCAGGGCGGCGTCGGCGTCCCCCGTTCGGACGGCGGCCAGTGCCGCCGCCACGCTCGGGGCGGGTGAACGCGCTCCCTCCGAGGAGGCAAGTGCCCTCTTGAGTGCCGCTTCGGCAAAGGTACCCTCGGGCCCGAGATAGGCGAACCGCGTCGGGCGTGTACTGGGGGGCTTCCCGGGCATCCGGCAAGGGTAGTGCGGGCGGGTGGGGGCGGATGCTCCACCCGGGGGAAGCTGCGACTCGTCACCCGGCAGACCTGGCCTTCCGGCCGGGCCACCCCGCGACTGGAGGCAGCACGTGAGCGAGCGCGCGGCCCGGAGCGCCGACGGCGATCAGCAGGCTGCCCTCTGGCGCCTGCTCGCCGCGCCTCCCCGGGACGACGCCACCGCCTTCCTCGCCGTCCTCGACGAGACCGATGCGATCTTCGCCGAGACCGAGGAGCCGCTCTGGGCCGCATGGCGGCACGCGCTCGCCGCCCGCCGCAGCCTCATCGACGGCGAACCGGAGCCGGTCTCCGAGCGCGCCACGGCCGCCCGCGAGGCCCTCGACAAGTGCCCGCCGACCGCGCAGACGGCGCTCGCCCTGGCCTATCTCGCGCAGGTCGAGGTCACCGCCGACCACTTCGACGCGGCGATGCTGCTCGCCGTCGACGCGAGCCTGCTCACCGAGGGGCCCGCCGGCGCCGAGGCGTCGCGCTCCCTGCTCCTGGCGCACCGCTGGCTGTCGCTCACGCTGGCCGGTCTCGACCTGGAGGAGCTGGCCGTGGCGCACGCCCTCCGGGCCCAGCACGGGGCCGCGGCGCTGCGCGAGCCTGCGGACCTGTGGCGCATGCGCCTGCTGTCGGCCCAGCAGCACACCGAGCTGGCCCAGACGCTGCGCCGCCGCGGAGACGAGACCCGGTCACGCGAGCTGGCCGCCGAGGCCATCGCCTGCGCCGCCTCCGCCCGCGACCTGCCCTGGGAGCCGGAGCGGGCGGAGGAGGACCTCCTCGACGTCGTCCAGGCCTGGGCGCTGATGTGCTCCGACGACCTCGACGGCGCGCTCGGCCCCCTGCGCCGGGTCCGACGGCACGTCCAGGCCGACGGCGGCGTCTGGCTGCGCGGGTACACCGACCTCGTCCTGGCCCGCCTGCTCGCCCGGCTGGCCGACCGGGACGACGACCCGGCACAGGGCGAGGAGGCCGTGGGCCTGCTGGTCGACGCCGCGGGCTCCTTCGTCGCCGCCGGCGACCGGCGGCGCTACCGCCAGTGCCTGCTGGAGCTCGGCCAGCACACCGCCGACCTGGGCCGCCCGGCCGAGGCGCTGCACTGGCTGGAGGCCTACCGGTCCGACACCGGCCGCGCGCACGCCCGCGGCCGGCAGATGTGGGCGGAGATGTTCGTCCGCCGCAGCCGGCTGCGCGAGGCCGAGCGTCAGGCCGCGCTGCTGCGCCGGCACGCGCTCGAGGACCCGCTCACCGGGCTGGGCAACCGGCGCAGCGCTGAGCGCCGGCTGGGCGCGATGCGGCTCGGCCGGGAGCCCCTGTCGCTGGCCGTCGTCGACGTGGACCGGTTCAAGTCGGTCAACGACGCCGCCTCGCACACCCAGGGCGATGCCGTCCTCCGCAGGGTGGCCGACCTGTTGCGCGAGCACAGCCGCAACGGCGACGAGGTGTACCGCTGGGCCGGTGACGAGTTCCTCGTCGTCCTCCCGACCGCGACCGAGGCCCAGGCCGTCGTGGTGATGGAACGGCTGCGCCGCGCCGTCGCGGATGCCGACTGGAGCGACCTCGACCTCACCGAGGCGGTGACGGTCAGCGTGGGCGTGGCGACCGCACCGGCGGTCGCCGAGGGAGCCGAGGGCGGCGCGGTGGGCTGGCGGAGCGTGTTCGACACCGCCGATCTGCACCTCTTCTCGGCCAAGCGGGGGGGCCGCAACCGGGTCCGGGCTCCCGGTGCCGCCTCGCCGGATGAGGTGCCGGACGAGGCACTCGAGGACACGCCGGACGACACGCCGGACGAGGAGCGGCCGTGAGCGCCGCCGAACGCGGCGACGGCCCCGCTGCGGCGCGC
Organism: Blastococcus sp.; assembly: GCA_025965795.1. Lineage (GTDB taxonomy): Bacteria > Actinomycetota > Actinomycetes > Mycobacteriales > Geodermatophilaceae > Blastococcus_B. The sequence goes on along the minus strand of JAOPWH010000238.1, from coordinate 11,187 downwards.
GGGTGGGGCACGTGGGACGCGACGGACAGGGGACGGCGTGGCTCCGAACACGTGCTCGACAGCGACCGGGGTGACGTGCACAGTGCGCTCGTGCCACCCGGAGCTCTCCATCAACGGGTGACCGCTGCCCTGGCGAACTGGCAACTCGACGATGCCGAGGAACTGCTCGCCGGAGTCGAGCGGGACCCTTCGCCCTACGTCGCGGCCGAACCGGCCGACGACGCGTCCGACGACGCCCCCGGCTCGCTCGGTCGCGCCTGGGCGGACACGCTGCGCGCCGAACTGCTCGTCCGCCGGCTGCGCGTCGCCGGGTTCACGCTGGTCGGCGACCCCGTTCCGGCCGCGCCGGACGCCGTCACCGAGCCCGCGCTCGACCTGCACGCCGGGGTCGCCGAGCTCATCGACGGCGGTGGCTCCGCCGTCTCCGGCACCGTCCCCGGCGACGACGTCGACCCGAGGTCGGAATCGGCCACCCGGGCCGCCCTGGCCATCGCGCTGGTGCGCTCGGCCAAGGCCGCCTTCGACGCCACGGACGACGACCTCCAGCGCGCCGCCGGTCTGGCCCGGCACGCCCGCATCGAACTGCTGTCGCGCCGCATCGACGCCGCCATGGACGAGGCCGTCGAGGCAGCCAGCCTGCTGGCCCCGTCGCTGCCACCGAGCGGGCTGCTCGTCGACACCCTCGGCACCCTCGCCGGCGTCCTCGCCGACCTCGAGCTCATGCCCCTCGCGCTGGACTTCCAGCGGCGGTCCCACGAGGCCGCCCTCGCAGCCGCCGAGACGCCGGACGCGCTCGGCGAGGACGACGGCGACCCGGTGCTGCTGGTCGCCGACGCCGCGATCCGGCTCGGGGAGCTGTGCGCCGAACTCGGCGAAGGCCTGCTCGACGACGGCGTCCCCGAATCGGCGGAACCGCACTTCGCCGAGGCGCGCGAACTCGCCGAACGGGCGCTGGAGATCCTGCCGCCCGAGGCACCGAGCATCGTCGCGGCCCAGGTCGTGCACGGCTGGGCCCTGGTCGGTCTCGGCGAGCACAACGCCGCGATCGGTCCCCTGCGCGCCGCCGTGCGCATCACGTCGGCCACCGCCGACCGCGCGCAGCTCGCCTCGGCACAGCTGGCGCTGGGCCGCGCCCTGCGCCGGCAGGGCGACACCCACTCCGCCGACCAGCACCTGGTGTCGGCATTGACCCTCGGCACCGAGCACGGCCTCCCCCGCCTGCGCCGCGCCGCGCTGCGCGAGCTGTGCACCCTGCACGCCGAGCTGGACGACGCGGGCCGTGCCCTGCCCTACCTGCAGGCGTATCTCTCCGACGAGCTGGACCGGGTCGACGAGCGGCGCACCCGCTGGGTCGAGCTGTTCGGCCGGCGCAAGAGCCTGCTGGAGACCGAGAGAGCGGCCGGCCAGCTGCGCCGCCAGGCCTACGAGGACCCGCTCACCCACCTGCCCAACCGGCGCTACGCCGAGGCGCGCCTCGACGGCCTGCTCTCCGCCGGGGCCGCGCCGGCACTGGCCGTCGTCGACGTGGACCGCTTCAAGTCGATCAACGACGCGATCGGTCACCCCGGTGGGGACGTCGTCCTGCGGGCGGTCGCCGACCTGCTCGTCGCCGGCGTCCGCGACACCGACGAGGTGTGCCGCTGGGCCGGCGACGAGTTCGTGATCCTGCTGCCCGACACCACGGCCGAGCAGGGCGAACGCGCGCTCGAGCGCATCCGCATGGCCGTCGCGCAGAACGACTGGTCAGAGCTCGGCCTCGAGGGCACCGTCACCATCAGTGTGGGCATCGCCTCGGCCGCCCGCGGCGACGACCGCCGCACCCTGTTCGCCGCGGCCGACGGCGTGCTCTACGACGCCAAGCGCAGCGGCCGCGACCGCGTCGTGCGGCTCTCGGGCGTGACGCAGACACGCGCCCCGGAGGGCGGCTCCGAGGACACCGCCGCGCAGCCCGAGCCCCCGGAGGACACCGTGGCCCTGGTCGAGCCGCCGTCCCCGGTCGACGAAGCGTCCGACGAGACCGGATTCGCGCCCCTGCTGGCGGTGCCCTCCCGCTTCGACCCGCCGCTGGGCCTGGGCAGCGCGTCCGAGCCCATCCTGGGCCCGTTGCCGACCGCTGCCGCACCGGCTGCGCAGGCTCCCACCCCCGCTCCGCCCGCCGCTGCTCCGCCCACCGCCGTTCCGCCCGCCACCGGGCCGGCGACTCCGGCGCGGACCGCGGCGCCCGACGTCATCTGGGGCACCGGCCGGACTCCCGAGCAGGTCCTCACCCTGGTGCGCGAGGCCCGGCTGGAGCACCCGGACCGCCCGGCGCTCGTGCTGCGCGCCTCCGCCGACACCCTCGTCGCGCTCGCCGCCGAGCACGGCGCGGACACGACTCTGGACGCCGCCGCGTCCGCCGCCGCGGTCGGCCGCCTGCCGGAGCCCGTCGGCCGGGTGCGGGTGCTGTGCGTGGGCGGTGCCGACATCCCCGTGGCGGCCGAGGCCGCGTTCGTGGCACGCGTCACGGGCACCGCCGTCCTCCGGCTCGACGACGTCGGGCCCAGCCGGCTCCGGTCGATGCTCGCGGACGGCGGGGTTCCGGCCGACGCCGACTGCCTGGTCGTCGTCGCCGGGATGGACGCCTCGCTGGTTGCCAGCATCGGCGCACACACCGACCTGCCCGTCGTCGCGGTGCCGACCTCCACCGGCCAGCCGAACGCGCTCGGCGGGCTCGGTGCCCTGCTCACCATGCTCACCGCGACGGCGCCCGGTGTCGTGGTCGGCACCCTCGACAACGGCTACTCGGCCGGTGTCTTCGCCGCCCGCGTGGCGCGCCGCACCGGACGGTCCTGACACCCGCCGTCAGTCGTCAGTCGTCAGTCGCCGCGTGCGCGAGGTAGTGGGTCAGCCCCTCGCGACCCAGCCGCCTCGGGTCCCGGGGGATCCTCGTCCGACCTCGCCTGCTGCCGGCGTCGGACCTGCTGCTGATCTCGAGCACCGAGTCGCCGTGCCAGAAACGGATGATCCGTGCCTCGACCTCCCAGGCGCCGAGCCGGAGCCCGACCGAGCCGGTGCGCAGCAGCTCGTCCGCAGCGGCCTCCAGCTGTACCGACCGACGACGCAGGAGGGCCTCGACCGACTCCTCGAACCGGCCGGCGTGCGTCGCGGCGCTCGCCGCCAGCACCTGGGCCTCGGCCACGGTCGCGGGGCGACCCCCGCTCGGCTCCCCCGGCCCGTAGACCGCCGCACCCCGGTGCATCGGCGCCCGCGGCCTGGAGGGTCGGCCCTTCTCCATTTCCGCGCCGGCCGGATCGAAGATGAGCAACAGGATGCGGGGCAGGGGCATGTCCGGACGGTAGCGGCGGGACAGCGGCGCCGTCCCGCAATAATGATCACGTGACCATCGGGTGGCTCGACCTGTCCGCCGGGGCGTCGGGCGACATGCTGCTCGGCGCGCTCGTCGACGCCGGGGTTCCGCTGGAGGTCCCCGGGGCCGCCGTCGCCGCGCTCCCCGTCGAGCCGATCCGGCTCACCGTCGAGCAGACCACCCGGCACGGACTCGGCGCCACCCGCGTGCACGTGCACGCGCCCGCGTCGGACGCGCAGCGCACCTGGTCCGAGGTCCGAGCGCTGCTGGCCGACGCGGCCCTGCCGCCGGCGGTCCGCGAGGGCGCCCTGGCGGTGTTCGAGCGACTCGCGGTCGCCGAGGGTCGCGTGCACCGGATGCCCGCCGAGGACGTGCACTTCCACGAGGTCGGCGCCCTCGACGCCCTGGCCGACGTGGTCGGCGTCGTCGCCGGGTTCGAGCACCTCGCGCTGTCGCGGCTGACGGCCTCACCGGTGGCGCTCGGCAGCGGCTCGGCCCGTGGGGCGCACGGCGTCGTCCCGATCCCCGGACCGGCGGTCCTCGAACTGCTGGCCGGCATCCCCGTGCACGCCGGTGCGGTTCCCGCCGAGATGTGCACGCCGACCGGCGCCGCGCTCGTCGCCGCCCGCGTCGACGAGTGGACGACCCTGCCGCCGATGCGGGTCGAGCGCGTCGGCGTCGGCGCCGGTGGCCGCGACCCGGAGCAGCTGCCCAACGTCGTCCGGCTGGTGCTCGGCTCCCCCGACGGGCCCCCGCCCCCTGGCGCCCTGGTGCTCGAGACCAACGTCGACGACCTGGACCCCCGGCTGTGGCCGGGCGTCCTCGACGCGCTGTTCGCCGCCGGGGCCTCCGACGCCTGGCTCACCCCGATCCTCATGAAGAAGGGGCGGCCGGCGCAGACACTCTCCGTCCTCTGCCGGGCAGACCTCGAGCGGCAGGTGCGGGCGGCGGTGTTCGCGACGACGTCGACCATCGGCCTCCGGGTGGTGCCGGTCGGCAAGGTCGCGATGGAGCGGTCCGAGACGTCGGTCGAGGTGCTCGGCGGGCGGGTCGGCGTCAAGGTCGCCGTGTCCGACGGCCGGCGGGTCAACGTCAGCGTCGAGTTCGAGGACGTCGCCGCGCTGGCCGGCGAGCTCGGCCTGCCGGTCAAGGAGGTGCTGCGGGCGGCCACGGCCGCCGCGGAAGCCGCGTACCCGGCGGCTGATCAGCACACCGGACCGGACGCCGGGCAGCCGTGAGTCAGACTCCGGGCGTGCTCCAGTCCCCGCGCCGCCGCGTTCCGTCCCTGCGCGGCCGCCGGCTGCCCCACCGGCTGGTCCAGCTGTACCTCGGGCTGGCGGTCTACGGCCTCTCGATGGCGCTGATCATCCGCTCGACGCTGGGCAACATGCCGTGGGACGTGTTGCACCAGGGCCTCGCGACCCGACTGAACTGGTCGATCGGCACGGTCTCGGTCGCGGTCGGTGCGCTGGTGCTGCTGGCCTGGATCCCGCTCCGGCAGCGGCCCGGCCTCGGCACCGTGAGCAACGTTCTCGTGATCGGGGTGGCCGTCGACGCCGCCCTGGCCGTCGTCCCGGCGCCGTCGTCCATGCCGGTGCGGGTCGGGCTGCTGGTCGCCGGTGTCCTGCTCAACGCCGTGGCCACGGCCGCCTACATCGGGGTGCACCTGGGCCCCGGCCCGCGGGACGGCCTGATGACCGGCCTGGTCCGCGTCACCGGTGGATCGGTGCGGCTGGTGCGCACGTCGATCGAGGTCGGCGTGGTCGCCACCGGCTGGCTGCTCGGGGGCAGGCTGGGGCTCGGCACGGTCGTCTACGCGCTCGCGGTCGGTCCGCTGGTGCAGGTGCTGCTGCCCCGGCTGTCGCTCAGCCCTGCGTCGAGGCGCACTCCGCCAGACGACGCTCCGCCTCTTCCGGACTGACGTCCTCCACCCGGGTCTTGACCGCCCAGCGATGGCCGAACGGGTCGTGGATCGAGGCGAACCGGTCGCCGGTGACGAACGTCGCCGGCTTCTCCCGAACGGCCTGCTGCACGGCGTCGTGACGCCTCGCTTCTCCGTCGGTCGGACGGGGATCGGGACGGGTGACCGCGATCGAGTTCCGCCCCGGTGGCTTCGCCCCGCTCACCGGCGTGCTGCCGGACCGCGACTCCGTCGGCCTGCTCGGCACGGAGCCGGAGGTGGCTGCTGGCCGCCGTCCTCGCCGAGGACGAGTACGACGACCGCTCCGCCGCACTCGACGCCGCGCTGGCACCGCTGGCGACCGAGCCGCCGGCGCCCTACCTCGACCCGCTGGCGCTGATGGCGGCGACGATGGACGATCGCACGCCCGTCCGGGTCGACCAGGTGGCGGCGCGAGGGCGGATGAGCGTCCGATCGCTGCAGCGGCTGTTCGCGGCCTACGCGGGTGTGAGTCCCAAGGCGGTGCTCGCCCGGTAAGGGCTGCGGGACGCAGCCGCGACGATCGACGACGGCACCGCGGACGATCTCGCCCGGCTCGCGACGTCGCTCGGCTGGTTCGACCAGGCGCACTTCACGCGGGGACTTCCGCGCCGTCGTCGGCATTCCCCCGTCCGCCTCTCTGCGGCGTGCCCGGGGTCAGACGGCCTCCTGGGTGCCGGCCTCCTGGGTGCGGGCCTCCTGAGTGCGCAGTCCGACCCGGACGACGGGCACGACGGCGAGCACGAGGGCCGCGACCGCGACCGGGCCCCCGATCGCCCAGGCGGCGAAGACCAGCAGCGCGGCGACCTCGATCCCGATGCCGGCGATGGAGGTGATCGTCGCCCGGTGCGGCCCGGTGATCCGGGCCTGCAGGCGCGCCCCGGCCACCACCAGGACCGCGAGGTAGAGGCCGTAGAACACCGCGGTCACGCCCAGTGCGACCGGCCGTGCCCAGAGCGCCGCCGCCGCGAGGCACACCCCCGCTCCGGCGAGGAGCCCGAGGAGCACGCCCGACGGCAGCCGCTCGGCCCGCCCGCCCAGCGCAGCGCCCAGGGCGCCGGCCAGCGCGATACCAACCACCGCGACCGGCACCGCGGTGGTGGGCACGCCCCAGTCGGCGGCGAGCACCGGGAAGTACTCCTCCACCGCGTCCAGTCCGCCGACCAGCGCCGCCGCGAGCACCGCCCAGCGCAGCGCCGGACGACGCAGCGCCTCGAGCACGCCCCGCCGGAGTGGGACGTCGTCCTCGTCGTCCGCCGTCGGCGGCGCTTCGGGGAAGCGGAGCGCGAGCGCGGCCGCCGCGAGGCACACCCCCGCGCTGACCCAGCCGACCAGGGGGTAGCCGCCGACGGCGAACAGCGCGGCGGCCGCTCCCGCCGTCGGGAGCTGCACGAGCAGCTCGGCCGAGACCATCCAGCCGTTCACCCGCGCGTAGGACTCCGCGGCCCCGACCGCGGCCAGCCCGTCGTGGACCAGCGCCTCCGAGGCTCCGGAGACGAGCGCGCCGGCCAGTCCCCAGACGACGAAACCCGCGGCGAACGCGGCGTACCCCGGGGCCGCCGTCCAGATGGCGAAGGCGACCGCCTGCAGGATCCCGGCGAGGACGATGGCGCCGCGGCGGGACCACCGGTCGGCCAGCGCGCCCGCCGGCACCTCGGTGAGGAACGACGTGATCGACCACAAGGCGAAGAGGCCGGAGATCCGGGCGTCGGACAGCCCGTGGTCGGTGAACAGGAGCGCGTAGAGCGGATAGAGCGGCACCAGCTCCGAGAGCGCGGCCCACTGCACGGCGAGCCGGGCGAGAGGCCGGGCCGTGCTCGGCAGGGGGTTCGCGGACGGGCGTCAACGGAACGGCATGTGCGCAGGCTAACGCCGCCGCAGCCCAGCCCGCCGCCGGATTCTGCCGAGTGCTCGATTACCGTGGCGGTGTCGTACTGAACTGCCCGAGGCCCGCCCGGCAGTGCCGAGCGAGGAGAATCTGTGGTTCTGTCGGTCATCGCGGCTGCGTTCATCCTGGTGCTCCCCGTGGAGCTGCCGGACAAGACGCTGTTCGCCACCCTGGTCCTGGCCACCCGCTTCCGGCCGTTGCCGGTCTTCGTGGGCGTCGGGACGGCGTTCGCGGTCCAGTCGCTGATCGCGGTGACCGCGGGCGGCCTGCTCACCCTGCTGCCCGACGCCGTCGTCACCGCGATCGTGGCGGCGCTGTTCCTGGTCGGCGCGCTGATCCTGTGGCGCAGCGTCCGCCGCGGCGCCGAGGAGGAGGACGACATCGTCGAGGCGCCCGAGCACCCGTCCTTCCTCAAGGCGGCGTCCATCTCCTTCGGCGTCCTGTTCGCGGCGGAGTGGGGCGACCTGTCCCAGCTCGCCACCGCCGGCCTCGCCGCCCGCTACTCCGACCCGGTGTCGGTGTTCATCGGCTCCTGGGCGGCCCTGCTGGTGGTCTCCGCGCTCGCTGTCTTCCTCGGCAAGAAGCTTGCCGACAAGCTGCCCATCCGGTTGATCCGCCTGGTCGCCGCGATCCTGTTCTCCGTGTTCGCCGTGATCGCGACCATCGAGACGATCCGCCAGCTCGCCGGCTGAGGCCGGTCCGGCCGGCGGGCCTCGGCGCAGAACTCTCGCGAATCGCCTCCCCGACCGAGGCCTCGGGCGCCCCGGGCGTGCTCACGCGTGCAGCATGGCGATCACCTGGGGCGCGGGAGAGGTCCGAGCCCGCGTGGCACCCGGTCAGGGAGTCGAAGGCTGAATGCGGTCAGGCCGGCGGCTGCTGTCCCGTGCACGCCGCGCCGACCCCGACGTCCACGACCTGCTCGCGGCCCCCGGCTCGGACGGTCACGGGCAGGCACACCGGCTGATCCACCCAGTAACCGCCGGGGTAGGCGAGCCAGCCGGTGCCGTACTGGTCGGCGCACTCCGGCACGACGAACCGCTCGGCGGGCCGGAACGCCCGGTTGCCCCAGCCGATCGCGGCACCGTTGCCGGCCGGCGCGGGGACGGCGAGCTCGAACGCGTGCCCGGCGTGGACGAGCAGGCCCGTCTTCGCGAACAGGGCCGGGGTGGACGGGTCACCGGTGGCGGACACCTGGAGAGAGCGGCCGGCGGAACCGGTGGGCAGGGCGACGACCCCCAGCACGACCTCGAACCCCGCGGGCGGCGGACTGCCGTCGATCGAGGCCGCGCAGACGAGCGTGGTGGTACCGGGGTCTGCGGGCAGGGCCTCGCTGGGCCGGGACGGCTGGGAGCTCGTGGATGCTGCGGAGGTCTGGGACGAGGCGGTGCCGCCCGACGGCTCGTCGACGCTGCAGCCGGCGAGCAGCAGCCCGGCAAGGGCGGCTGACAGGACCCGGCGGTGCATGGCGGCCATCAGAGCACTCGTCGGGGTGCCGCGGGCAGGTTCCGAGAAATCGGCCTTGACCCTGACGTGGCGTCAGGCGGGACCCTCCTCCTGGCAGAGAAGAGAGGAGGAACCCCGATGAACGTGGGCGAGGTCGCGGCGCTGGCCGGGGTCACGGTGCGCACCTTGCACCACTACGACCGGATCGGCCTGCTGTCGCCGTCCGGGCGCACGCCGTCCGGCTACCGGCAGTACGGGCCGTCGGATCTCGATCGGCTGCACCAGGTGCTGCTGTACCGCGAGCTCGGGTTCCCCCTCGAGGAGGTCGCGACCCTGCTGGACGACCCGTCCGCCGATCCGGAGACGCACCTGCGCCGGCAGCACCGGATGCTGCGGGACCGGCTGGAGCGGACGTCGGCGATGGTCGCGGCCGTCGAGAAGGAGATGGAGGCACGGAACATGGGGATCTCACTGACCCCGGAGGAGCGGTTCGAGGTGTTCGGCGAGCAGGACCCGGCACAGTACGACGCGGAGGTGTCGCAGCGCTGGGGCGAGACCGACGCCTACAAGCAGTCGAAGCGGAAGACGGCGGCCTACACGAAGGACGACTGGGTGCGGATCAAGGCTGAGGGCGCCCAGCTCGAAGCGCGCTTCGCCGCCGCGCTGCGGTCCGGAGCGGCCCCCGACTCGGACGAGGCGATGGACCTGGCCGAGGAGCACCGGCAGTCGATCACGCGGAACTACTACGACTGCCCGCCCGAGATGCACGTCGGCCTCGGCCGCATGTACGTCGAGGACGAGCGGTTCACCGCGCACTACGAGAAGATCGCACCCGGTCTGGCGCGGTACGTGAGCACCGCCGTCCAGGCCAACGCCACCCGCCAGGGCTGATCACTGTGCGCGGATGGGCACTTCCGGACCCTGGAACTGCCCATCAGCGCACATCTTTCACGGCACGCGGATCAGCAGTTCGCCGTGCAGCATGCCCAGCCAGCCGTCGTCGGCTGCGGCCCAGCGCAGCCAGGCCGATGCGATCTCCGCCAGCTCGTCCGTCGTCGCCAGGCCGTAGGCAACCGCCTGCTCGGCGAACGCGGACGTCGTCGCCCGGCCCGCCCACGACGTGCCCCACCACTCCCGGTCGGCCGGCGTCGCGAAGCACCACGAGGACGTCGTGGCCACGACGTCCGTCAGCCCGGCCGCGTGCGCCCACGACAGCAGCCGCCGCCCGGCGTCGGGCTCGCCGCCGTTGCGCCGGGCCACCCGGTAGTACAGGTCCAGCCACCGGTCCAGCGCCTCGTCGGCCGGGTGCGTCACGAAGGCGCCGTAGTCGACGTCGCGCACCGCGACGATGCCGCCCGGGCGGCAGACCCGCGCCATCTCGCGCAGCGCCGCGACCGGATCGGTGAGGTGTTGCAGCACCTGGTGGGCGTGCACGACGTCGAAGGAGTCGTCGGCCTCGGCGAGCGCGTAGACGTCCCCCACCTCGAAGGCCACCTCGACGCCGCTGCGTTCGGCCAGTCCGCGCGCCTCGGCCAGCGGCTCGGCGGAGACGTCGAGGCCCACGACGTGGCCCGGCGCCACGAGGGCGGCGAGGTCGACGGTGATGGTGCCGGGCCCGCAACCCACGTCGAGCAGGTCGAGACCCGGGCGCAGCGACGGGAGCAGATGGGCCGCCGAGTTCTCGGCCGTGCGCCAGCGGTGCGACCGCAGCACAGGGTCGGAATGCCCGTGCGTATACGTATCCACGGGTGGATCCTGCTCCTCTGCTGGTCAGCGCCGCCCGTCCGGGCGGCGGCCGGAGTTCGGAGGACCGCCATGCCGCCCCTCACCCTGGACGAGCCTCCGCCTGCCACTCCCCGGTCCCACATCCCCTGGATCGCCCTGTTGACCCGCATCGCCGAGGAGACCGAGCTGGACGGTTCGGTGCGGATCGCCGGCGACCTGCTCCCCGTGCCGTCGGGACGTCGGCCGGCCACGGCCCTGACCGACGCCCTGCTCGCCCGGTACGTGCGCTCACCACCGCACGCCCGGCGGGCGGCACCCATGCCGACGGCCGGTCGTGGGGCAGCCCAGGCGTGCGCACGCCTTGCCTCCGCGCTGCGCCCCCAGTTCTTCGGACGGGACGGCTGGACGTTCACCTACCGCGACGAGTCCGGCGTCCCGGCCTTCGTCGTGGGCGCGGGAACGGATCCGGTGGCCGCGCGTGGCAGCTGCTTCCTCGACCTGACCCCGCGCGTCGCCCCCGAGGTGTTCGCCCAGCTGGTCACCACGCTCGAGGGCTACGGCATCGGCTTCCGCGCCGAGCTGCGCGGGGACCCGTGGTTCCCCGACCAGGTGCGGGCCGCGGTGGTGACGGTGGCCCGGGACAGCGTCGCCGCGCTCGTGCACATCGTCCTGCGGACGACGGAGCGCTCGCCCCTGCTGGTCGGGGACTCGGTGCCGGCCTTCACCCGCGCGGTCGCCCCTGGCATCGGCCTGGCCGACGAGCCGCACGACGGCACCCCGTTCGACCGGCACCGCTGCCGGCTGATCGCGGCGGCCCTGGTCGCCGCGGGACCCGCTGCCGGGCCG
>JAOPWH010000225.1 GCA_025965795.1 Blastococcus sp. | reverse complement strand
GTCGGCGTAGGGGACGCCGAAGAGCAGGTGCGCCTCGATCAGCTCCAGCCCCTTGTTGACCAGGGTCGCCGAGTTGATCGTGACCACCGGGCCCATGTCCCAGGTGGGGTGGGCCAGCGCCTGCTCCCGGGTCACCCCGGCCAGCTCCTCGGCGCTGCGACCACGGAACGGGCCGCCACTGGCGGTGAGCACCAGCCGGGCCACCTCCCCGCGGGCACCGCCGCGCAGGCACTGGGCCAGCGCCGAGTGCTCCGAGTCCACCGGCACCAGCTGTCCGGGGGCCGCCGCGGCCGTCACCAGGTCACCGCCGGCGATGAGCGACTCCTTGTTCGCCAACGCGACCGTGCGCCCTGCCCTGAGCGCCGAGAGGGTCGGGCCCAGGCCGATCGAGCCGGTGATGCCGTTGAGCACGACGTCGGCCGGGCGGGCGGCGAGCTCCTCGGCCGCCCGCGGCCCCGCCAGGATCTCGGGCAGCGCGTACTCGCCCTTGGACCAGCCGCGCTTCGAGGCGGCGGCGTAGAAGGCCAACTGCAGGTCCTGCGCCGCGGTGGCCCGGGCGACGGCGACGGTGCGGACGCGGAGGGCGAGGGCCTGCTCGGCGAGGGCCTGGACGTCTCCCCCACCGGCGGCCAGTCCGGTGATGGCGAGCCGGTCGGGGTTCTGCTCGGCCACGGCGATCGCCTGCCGCCCGATCGACCCCGTGGAGCCCAGGACGGTCACCTCGCGCTTCGCTGTCACACGACCATCCTTCCCGACGTCCCCAGCAGGCCGGGCCCGGCGGCCCGCCGCGCCGTGCTCCCTCGTGCGGTGCCGACGGCTGCTTGCTGCCAGAATGTCGACGTGAGCGAGACGCAGCGGGTCAATCAGCCTGGTCGCGAGGAAGGCGTCGTGCGCGCCGGCGAGCACCCCGTGCAGCACGAGCGCCCCGAGGAGTGGGGCTGGCACGGGGAGACCGGCAAGAAGGGCCGCATCGGCGCCTGGCTGGCGGTGGCGATCCTCCTGACGTTCCTGATCGGCAACCATGAGGGGCGCATCGAGGACCTCTGGATCCTCGGCATCGCGCTGGTGATGATCCTGATCCTGCTCTGGGACATCCGGCGCAGGAAGAACGCCTGGCGCAGCCGCTAGCCGACGCTGACGCCGATCACCAGCCCGATCAGGTAGGTGACGCCTGCGGCGACGGCGCCGAACAGCAGCTGCCGTATCCCGGCATACCACCACGGCCGGGGCGTGAACCGGCTGGAGAGCGCCCCGGCGGCGAACAGACCCAGCCCGCCGGCGACGAGCGAGATCCACAGCAGCGACAGCCCGAACAGGTAGGGCAGCAGCGGGATCACCGCGCCCACCGAGAAGGTCAGCAGGGATGACACGGCTGCCAGGCGCGGCGACGGCTTGTCGTCGGGGTCGAGGCCGAGCTCGGCGACCACGTGCAGGCGGAGCGCGGTCTCCGGGTCCGACGACAGCTGGACGGCGACCCGGTGGGCCAGGTCCTCCTCCACCCCGCGCGCCCGCAGCATGGCCGCCAGCTCGGCCAGCTCGCCGGCGGGGTTGCGCTCGAGCTCACGGCGTTCCTTGCTCACCTCGAGGTCGAGCTGCTCGTTCTGGGTCTTGACCGAGGTGTACTCGCCCAGCGCCATGGAGATAGCGCCCGCGACCAGGCTGGCCACGCCGGAGAGCACGATCGTGCCGGCGGCGGCGCGGCCGCCACCCAGGCCCGCGACGAGGGCGGTATTGGTGACCAGCCCGTCCATCGCGCCGAAGACCGCGGCCCGCAGCCATCCCCCGGAGATGTCGGCGTGGGAGTGGTCGTGCGCCTCGGCGGTCGGCAGGGCTGCCGGCTCCGTCACGCCTCGTCCGCCTCGTCGCCGAGGGGGACGGGCGGCTCCAGCTGGGGGGTCGGCAGGGCGACCGTGGGGACGCCGAGATCCTCGCTGGCCGCGAGCTGGCCGCAGGCGCCGTCGATGTCCTGCCCGCGGGTGTCTCGCACCGTCGTCGCCACGCCGGCGGCGCGCAGCCGGGCGACGAACTCACGCTGGGCGGGCAGCGGGCTGGCATCCCACTTGCTGCCGGGCGTGGGGTTGAGCGGGATCAGGTTGACGTGCGCGAGCCGGCCGGCGAGGAGCGTGCCCAGCAGGTCGGCCCGGAACGGCTGGTCGTTGACGTCGCGGATGAGCGCGTACTCGACCGAGTACCGGCGCCCGGTGCGGGCGGCGTAGGCGTCTGCGGCGGCGACCACCTCATCCACCTTCCAGCGGGTGTTGATCGGCACGAGGGTGTCGCGCAGCTCGTCGTCCGGAGCGTGCAGGCTGACCGCGAGGGTGACGTTGCGGCCCTCCTCGGTGAGCCGGCGGATGGCCGGGACCAGCCCGACCGTGGACACCGTGACGGCGCGCTGGGAGAGGCCGAGCCCGTGCGGGGCGGGGGTCAGCAGGGCCTCGAGGGTCTTGCGCACGCGGGCGTAGTTGGCCAGCGGCTCGCCCATCCCCATGAAGACGACGTTGGAGAGCCGGCCGGGGCCGCCGTCGATCTCGCCGTTCGCCATGGCCGCCGCGGCGGCGACCGCCTGCCCGATGATCTCCGCCGCCGAGAGGTTCCGGGTCAGGCCCTGCTGACCGGTGGCGCAGAACGGGCAGGCCATGCCGCAGCCGGCCTGGCTGGAGATGCACACCGTGGCGCGGTCGGGATAGCGCATGAGCACGCTCTCGACGAGTGCGCCGTCGTGCAGCCGCCAGAGGGTCTTGCGGGTGCGCCCGTTGTCGGCGGTCTGGTGCCGGACGACGGTCCGCAGGCCGGGCAGCAGCGCCACGGTGAGTGCCGCGCGGGAGTCGGCGGGCAGGTCGGTCATCTGCGCCGGGTCAGTGATCCCGCGGTAGAAGTGCCGGGTCAGCTGGTCGGCGCGGAAGGGCGGGTGGCCGAGCTCGGCGACCGCCGCACGGGCCTCTTCGCGGCTGAGGTCGGCGAGATGGCGCGGGGGCATTCCCTTGCGGGGGGCGTCGAAGACGAGGGGCAGGGCAGTCATGGCGTCGTCCATGGTCCCACTAGCGTGCGCGGCGTGACCGACCCGGAGACCGACCTCACTGTCCCGGAGCCGGTGCTCGACACCGTGGGGGTCGGCCCGTGGGCGGGCGCCTGGCCCGATGACCCGCGCTACGACCCCGACCTGCTGGCGCACGGGGACCGCCGCAACGTTGTCGACCGGTACCGCTACTGGTCGGTCGAGGCCATCGTCGCCGACCTCGACCAGCACCGGCATCCCTTCCACGTCGCCATCGAGAACTGGCGGCACGATCTCAACATCGGCACCGTCGTCCGCACCGCCAACGCCTTCCTCGCGGCCGAGGTGCACATCGTCGGCCGCAAGCGGTGGAACCGGCGCGGCGCGATGGTCACCGACCGCTATCAGCACGTCCGGCACCACCCCGACGCCGCCGCGCTGCACGAGTGGGCCAGGACCGAGGGCCTGCCGGTCCTCGCGATCGACAACCTCCCCGGAGCGGAACCCCTGGAGACGACGGCGTTGCCCCGTGCCTGCGTGCTGCTGTTCGGTCAGGAAGGCAGCGGGCTCTCGGCCGAGGCCCGGGCAGAGGCCGACGGCGTGCTGTCGATCGCCCAGTTCGGCTCGACGCGGTCGATCAACGCCGGGGTCGCCGCCGGCATCGCCATGCATGCCTGGATCCGGCAGCACGCAGGCTGAGCCGCCGGCCGGGCCGGTGCCCGACGCCGCGCCGTCGTGAGCCGGGACTGCCACGCTCTGCACCATGAGCCGCCTCCAGGACGTCGACCTGAGCGTCGCGCTGTCGAAGAAGGACGCCAAGAAGCAGCTGAAGGAGGCCCAGGAACGCCTGGTGCACCTCCGGCTGCTGCTCGGCGGTCAGATCGGTCCGGGCGAGATCGGCCCGCCGCTCTGCGTGCTGTTCGAGGGGTGGGACGCCTCGGGCAAGGGCGGCGCGATCCAGCGACTGGTCGGCGAGCTCGACCCCCGGCACGTTCGCGTGGCGCAGTTCGCCGCACCCTCCCACCACGAGAAGCGGCACCACTTCCTCTGGCGCTTCTGGCCGGTGCTCCCCGGCTGGGGTGGGATGGCCGTGCTCGACCGCACCTGGTACGGCCGGGTCCTGGTCGAGCGGGTCGAGGGTTTCGCGTCCGAGGAGGCGTGGGGGCGGGCGTACGCCGAGATCGTCGACCTGGAGACGACGCTGGCCGCCGAGGGCACGATCCTGGTCAAGTTCTGGATGCACCTCTCCCCGGAGGAGCAGCTGCGCCGGTTCGAGGCGCGCCAGGCCGATCCCTACAAGGCCTGGAAGCTCACCGAGGAGGACTGGCGCAACCGGGAGAAGCGGCCGGCCTACGAGGCGGCGGTCGAGGACATGCTCGACCGCACCGACCACATCCACGGGCACTGGCACGTGATCCCCGCCGAGGACAAGCGCTGGGCGCGGGTCGCGGTGGTCCGCACGGTCTGCGAGGAGATCGAGAAGGCGCTGGCCGCACGCGGCATCGACGCCGATCCCCCACTGGCCGCCGACGCCTGAACCGCTACCCGGGCAGCCGGTCGAGGCGCCCGGGGTGCCCACCTCGACGAGCGCGAGCGGGCCCTCGGTCGTCGCCAGGGCCGGGAGCAGCGCGGCGCGAGGAACCGGAGCGCCGCGAACAGCAGCGTGGGTTGACGCCTGCCGTGCGGAAGGGCGGTCAGGAAGCGCACGATCGATGCCCCCTCGCGATCCGCTCGAGTTCCTCGTCGTCGGCCGCTCCGCCATCCTGCCGGGGCGTGCAGGAGGATCGTCAGCCGTGTCCGGAGACCTGCTGCTGCACCTGATCGAACCCGCCGACTGGCGCCGCGCGCTGTCCACGGGCGTGCTGCGACCGCCGTCGTTGGATTCTTCGGGGTTCGTGCACATGTCGACGCCCGAACAGGTGCATCTGCCCGCGGAGCGGCTCTTCCCCGGACGGCGGGACCTCGTGCTGCTCGTCGTCGACCCGGCGCGGCTGACCGACCCGGTGCGGTTCGAGCCGGGGGTGCCGGCCGACGCGGACGGAACGCTGTACCCGCACCTGTACGGCCCGCTGCCGGTGACCGCGGTCATCGCCACCGTCCCCTACCGGCCGCCCTCGCCGCTCCGGCTGCCCACCACCGACGACGCGCTCGGCCGGGCCCTGGCCTTCTACACGTCGCTCGTGGTGCGCCGCGCCGTCGGCGTGGGGGACGTCGCCGGTGGAGTGGCCGTGCTCGATCCCGACTTCCCGTACTCGCGGGACAACAACGGACTCCTGCTCACCGAACCGGTGGACGCCGCGACGATCGAGGCGGCGGCCGAGGAGGTGGGCGCGAACGCCGGCTGGCCGCACCTGTCGGTGGAGATGATGTGGCCCGACGCCGCAGCCACCGCGGCCGAGCTCGCCCGCCGCGGCTGGAACACGGAGGGGAATGTGGTCATGGCCCGGCCGGCCGGCCCGGTTCCGGGCGGGGAGCGCGCCGAGGTCGTGGCCCAGTCCGAGGCGCACCAGTTCTGGGACAGGTCCTGGCGGCAGAGCCTGCCCGAGGTGGGAGCACAGCTGGACGGGGTGGTGGCGCAGCTCGTCGGCCGCGAGCATCTCAACGACCGGGTCGTCGCCGTCTCCGACGTCGTGGTGCGGGAGGACGGCCGGGTGGTCGCCTCGGGGCAGCTGCGCATCGACGGAGCGACAGCCGCCGTCGACTCGGTCCTGACCGACCCGGCCGCCCAGGGCCGCGGGTACGGCAACGCCGTCCTGGCCCACGCGCTGACCCTCGCCGCCGAGGCCGGGTGCGATCTCGTCGTGCTGCAGGCAGCGGCCGACGACTGGCCGCGGCACTGGTACGCCCGGCTGGGCTTCGAGGTGGTCGGCTCGACGTGGGCAGCCGACCGCGCCGTCTGACCCAGGCCGGGACGGTTCAGATGGGGGCGAGGAGGGCCAGCAGCAGGTAGGAGACGGCGGCCGACGGCAGCAGCGAGTCCAGCCGGTCCATGATCCCGCCGTGGCCGGGCAGCAGGTCGCCCATGTCCTTGATCCCGAGGTCGCGCTTGATCAGCGATTCCGCCAGGTCGCCGATGGTGGCGGTGGCGGCCAGGGCGGGGCCGAACACCAGCCCGCCCCACCACGGCCCGCCCAGGCCGAGGGCGATGATCGGCGTCGACACGAGCACGCAGGCCAGGACCGAGCCGCCCATGCCCTCCCACGACTTCTTCGGGCTGATCGAGGGAGCCATCGGGTGCTTGCCGAACAGGACGCCGGCCGCGTACCCGCCGATGTCGCTGAACGCCACGGTGGCGATGAAGACCAGCACCCGGAGCGCGCCGTCGTCCGGTACGAGCAGGAGCACGGCGAACCCGGCGAGCAACGGCACGTAGAGGGCCACCAGCGCACCGGCCGCCGCGTCGCGGAGGTAGCCGGCGGGCCCGTCGGCCAGCCGCCACACCAGGACGGCGAGGACGGTGGCCAGGAAGGCGACCACCAGGCCGGTGGGTCCACGGGTCCAGGCCAGGGCCTCCATCGCCACGGTGCCGACGAGGAGAGGGACGAGCGGTGCCCGGAATCCACCCTTCTCGAGGGCGCGGGTGATCTCCACGACCGCGAGCAGGATGGCGACGGCCAGGACGGCCAGGAACGCCGGGCGCCAGATCAGCAGCGACGCCAGGAGGACGCCGGCCAGCGCCAGGCCCACTCCGACCGCCGCGCGCAGATCCCGGCCCGCGCGGCCCGGCGCCTTGTCGCTCTGGGCCGTGGGCGAGTCCTCACCGGACATGCTGGAGGCGCCGGACGGGAGCGCGGAGTCCGCGGCGGGCGGCTCTGCTGCCGACACCCGGGACGCCGCCGGCGGTGGCGGACGACGGCTGCCGCCGCCACCCACCGGACCGGTGTCGTCGGAGACCGCGCCGGGCTCGAGGCGGTTGACGCGGCCGTCGCCTCCGGCCGGCTCGGCGATGCGCGCGCTGACGCGTGGCATCCGCTCGGTCCCGGGGTCCGGTGAACCGGAACCGTCGGCAGGGAGAGGGCTCATGGGGAGGACGGGCCGTCGGGGGTCAGACCTCGAGCAGCTCGGTCTCCTTGTTCTTCACCGCGTCGTCGATGCCGTGCGTGTGCTGGGCCGTGAGGTCGTCCAGCTCCTTCTCCGCGCGGCGGACGTCGTCCTCACCGGACTCGCCGTCCTTGACGAGGCGGTCCAGCTCTTCCTTGGCGCGACGGCGGATGTTGCGGATGGCGACCTTCGCGTCCTCGCCCTTCGACCGCGCCATCTTCACGAGGTCGCGGCGGCGCTCCTCGGTGAGCTGCGGAAAGACCACACGCAGGACCTGGCCGTCGTTGGTCGGGTTGACGCCGAGGTCGCTGTCGCGCACCGCCTTCTCGATCGCGCTGAGCTGGCTGGTGTCGTAGGGCTTGATGACCGCCATACGCGCCTCGGGGACGGTGATCGAGGCCATCTGCGGCACGGGGGTCGGGGCGCCGTAGTAGTCGACGACGATCTTGTTGAACATGGAGGGTGCGGCGCGCCCGGTGCGCACCGACCCGAGGTCCTCGCGGGCGACCGACAGGGCCTTGTCCATCCGCTCCTCGGCGTCGAGCAGGGTGTCGTCGATCACGGGTCTTCCCTCCATGGGCGGCGGAACTGCGCCGCCGTCGTCCGTATGTCCGGCTGCTGATCTGACCGCCGAGCTCAGCTCGGCTGGCTGATCAACGTCCCGATCCTCTCACCTGCGGCCGCACGGGCGATGTTGCCGTCTCGCAACAGGTTGAACACGACGATCGGCATCCGGTTGTCCATGGACAGGCTGATCGCGGTCGCGTCGGCCACCTTGAGCTGCTTGGCGAGCACGGTGGCGTAGTCCAGGTCGTCGTACATGACGGCGTCGGGGTTGGTGCGGGGGTCGTCGTCGTAGACGCCGTCGACACCGTTCTTGCCCATGAGCAGCACCTGGCACTCGATCTCCAGGGCGCGCTGAGCGGCCACCGTGTCGGTGGAGAAGTAGGGCATGCCGGCACCGGCGCCGAAGATGACCAGCCGGCCCTTCTCGAGGTGCCGGATCGCCTTGCGCGGGATGTAGGGCTCGGCCACCTGCCCCATGGTGATCGCGGACTGGACGCGGGTCTGCAGCCCGGCCTTCTCGCAGAAGTCCTGCAGGGCCAGGCAGTTCATCACCGTGCCGAGCATGCCCATGTAGTCGGCCTTGGTGCGGTCCATCCCGGCCTGGGAGAGCTCGGCGCCGCGGAAGAAGTTGCCCCCACCCATGACGACGGCGACCTGCGTGCCCTTGCCCACGACCTCGGCGAGCTGCTCGGCGATGCCGCGGACGATGTCGGCGTCGACGCCGACCTTGCCGCCAC
Source organism: Blastococcus sp. (assembly GCA_025965795.1). Classification (GTDB taxonomy): domain Bacteria; phylum Actinomycetota; class Actinomycetes; order Mycobacteriales; family Geodermatophilaceae; genus Blastococcus_B. The sequence goes on along the minus strand of JAOPWH010000225.1, from coordinate 1,303 downwards.
CGAAGGTCTCCCCCGAGAGCTTGAGGAGCACCCGGTGGTAGCCGTCGTGGTCAGCGGGCTGGAACGCGGTGGGCGCGGACAGCGGCGGGTTCGTGTCGGTCAACGCGTCATCCCTCGATCGGTGTCGATGCTGGAGTGATCCTGCCGCATGCGCGAACGGCCCCGCTCCCAGGGAAGGGAGCGGGGCCGGTCAGGACCCTGTTGCCCCCCGTCGCTCGGTCGCGCGCGACGGGAACCTGCACGAGGGCCGTCAGGCCTGGCCGACCTCGAAGCGCGCGAAGCGCTCGATCGTCATTCCGGCCTCGTCCACGATCTGCTTCACCGTGCGCTTGGGCTCGGTGATCGATGGCTGCTCCAGCAGGACGAAGTCCTTGTAGAAGGCGTTGACCCGACCCTCGACGATCTTCACGATCGCCTGCTCGGGCTTGCCCTCCTCCTTCGCGGTCTGCTCGGCGACGCGGCGCTCGGTCTCGACCGCCTCGGCCGGGACCTCCTCACGGGTGAGGAAACGCGGACGCGCGGCGGCGATGTGCATCGCCAGGCTGCGTGCCGCCTCCGGGCTGCCACCGGAGTACTGCACCGCGACACCGATGGCCGGGGGCAGGTCGGTGGCCCGCTTGTGCAGGTAGGTGGCGACCTCGCCCTCGAAGGTGGCGAACCGGCTCAGGACCAGCTTCTCGCCGATGCGGGCGGACTCGCCCTCGACCAGCGCAGCGACGGTCTGGCCGTCGACCTCGGTGGCCAGCAGTGCCTCGGCGTCGGCCGGCTTGGTCTGCAGCGCGATGTCGAGCAGGCGGTCGGCGAGGGCGACGAAGTCGCTGTTCTTGGCGACGAAGTCGGTCTCGCAGTCGAGCTCGAGGAGGGCGCCGTCCTTGCTCACGACGACGCCGTTGGTGGTGGAGCGCTCGAGGCGCTTGCCGACGTCCTTGGCGCCCTTGACCCGAAGGAACTCGACAGCCTTGTCGTAGTCGCCGTCGGCCTCGGTGAGCGCCTTCTTGCAGTCCATCATGCCGGCGCCGGTGGCGTCGCGGAGACGCTTGACGTCGGCCGCGGTGCAGTCAGCCAGGTCCTTTTCCTCAGATGTCTTGGTGCGTGAATGGGCCTGGCAGGCCCCCTCGCAGGGCCCGCCGCGGGCGTGCGGGCGGCGGGCGCGGGGTGGGGGGCTTACTCAGCCGTTCTGAGCGCCCTGGGTGCCGGTGGTCGTGTCGCCTGTGGCGTGGACGCCCGCCGTGGGGTCGATCTCCTCGGCGGTGACCGTGGGGGGCTCGGCCGGGGTCTCCGGCAGCGGGGTGACCGTGTCGTC
>JAOPWH010000168.1 GCA_025965795.1 Blastococcus sp. | reverse complement strand
CGTCGGGAACCAGGTCGTCCTCGATGAGCTGCCGGATGAAGTCGAAGTCGGTCTGGCTGGCGGCCGGGAAACCGACCTCGATCTCCTTGTAGCCCATCCGGACCAGCAGCTCGAACATGCGCCGCTTGCGGTCGGGCGTCATCGGGTCGATCAGCGCCTGGTTGCCGTCCCGCAGGTCGACGGCGCACCAGCGCGGTGCCGCGGTGGTGACGGTCTCCGGCCAGGTGCGGTCGGGCAGGGCGACCGGGGTGAAGGGGGCGTAGCGATGGATCGGCATCCGCGAGGGCTGCTGGGGATTGCGAGCGTGCGGGTGTTCGGTACTCACAGGGGTCTGACTCCTCTGGCGCGGGCTGTGCTCAGCTCCGTGGGGCGGTCAGCAGGCGCCGGGACGCGCGAACTCCGCGGCGAGGGGGCCGACCTAGGAGAGGGCCTCGCCGCGGCTGGTAAGCAGGAGGCTGCCGCGCACGGTGCCACGGTAGCAGCGCGTCAGCCGACGTCGCAGTCACACGCACAGCCGGGCGCGTGCACCGGCCGCCCGGAGTAGTCATCGACGTGATCGCACTCCGCGGGGCAGGTGCACATGAACTCGTTCCCGGAAGGCCGGAGCTCTCCGGCCTCGAGCCGCCGCTGCCGTTCCTCCGCGCGACGCCGCCAGTACTCCCGGCGACGGGCCTCCGCTCGTTCCCTGGGTGAGTCGCCCGGCTGGGGGAGCTGGTGATCCTCGGGTGTGCCCGCGCGCCTCCGGTACCGGTCCCGGACCCGGCGGTCGCGGTCGAACGTGTACGAGGGCTGCTCGCGGTCGTAGCGGTGCGGACCGTGCCACCAGCCCTCGTCGCTGTACCGCGTGTCCAGGTGGGCCGGAAAGTGCCGGTCGCCCCTGTCGCGCACCGCGTCAGCTGCCATGGGCACCGCCTCGTCACCTGCGTCGTCGACCAGCACCAGTCGGAGCCCAGCGAGGGCAGCCATCATCGCGAGGACGCGGACCGGCAGGTCCCGGCTGCCGGCCTCGGCGTGCCCGATGGTCGACGCACTGACTCCCGCAGCGACTGCCAGGTCGCGTTGCGACAGGTCGGCGCGTCGCCGTATCCGTCGCAGCGATCCGGGCAGGTCGAACGAGCTCACCGGGTCAGCATCGGGCGACGAGCATGCCCGTCGGAGACGAAGACTCGATATGTGGACAGTCGTGCTCTGCTTGCACAGGCGGAGCAGAGCACGACTTGGCTGGGAACCGTGTCTGTCCGGGCTTCGTGCTCTGCTTGCACAGGCGGAGCAGAGCACGACTGTCCGGAGAAGGGATGTCGACGGGGTCCGCAATCCCCCGGCGATCAGAAGCTCTTCTTCAGCCTCATCCGCAGGGGCCGGCCGTCGGGGTCATCGAGCAACCGGTACACCGGGGTCGCCCACAGCCGGGTGAACAGCGGCAGCTTCTCGGCGCGGTGCGCCCGGACCCGGCCGGGAGGGCGCGGGCCCTGTCGGCCGCTCTCGTGCCAGGCGTCGAGCGCCGCTGCCCGCTCGGTCATGACGTCCACGAAGCCGGCGGGATCGAGCACGAGGTCGTCCTCGCCACCGTCGGCGGCGAGGTCGAGGTGTTCGCGGGCCAGCACCAGTCGCAGGTCACGCGCGAAGGCCCGGGCGCCCTCCCCGGTCCCGGCCGGGTCACGCGGCTCCCGTGGATCGCGGGTGGTGTCCAGGATCGTGCTGGAGAGCTCGCTGTCGTGGGTCCACGAGCGTCGGTTGAAGTTGTCGCTGCCGACGCTCGCCCAGGTGTCGTCGACGACGCACACCTTGGCGTGCACGTACACGGGAGTGCCGGCATGGTTCTCCACGTCGAACACGTGCACGCGGCCTGCACCGGCCCTCTGGCACATCTCGATGGCGTGCCAGCGGCCGACGTACTGCGGACGCTCGGCGAAGGCCCCGTCCTGGTCGGGGACGCGGGGCACGATGACCACCAGATGCAGGTCCGGGTGGTCGGACAGCGCCTCGGCGAACAGCTGCGCAACCTCGGCCGACCACATGTACTGGTCCTCGAGGTAGATCAACCGTCGAGCCCGCTTGATCGCCTTCGTGTACCCGCGGGCCACCGATCGCTCGCCGTCCGGCGCGAAGTCGTAGGGCGGGCGGATGGCCGGATAGGTGCGCAGGTTCTGCACGAAGTGCGGCCCGCACTCCGGCGGAGGCGGGATCTGCGCCGGCAGCGGGTCGGCGTGCATCCGGGTGTGGTGCAGCTTGTCGTGGATCCATGCGAGCGGGTGGTCGGCGTCCGGGCTGTTGGGGTCGTCCCAACGTTCGCGGAAGACCGTGTCGAGCACGTGCACCGCCGGGCCGCGGATCTGCAGCTGCACGTCGTGCCACGGCGGATTGTCGCCGTAGGCGGCGGCCATGGGCAGCGGCTGTGGGTCACCGCCGTGATCGCCGTCGTCCCGCCGCCCGTAGCAGAGGTCGATGCCTCCGACGAAGGCGATGTCCTTGCTCGGGTCCTCGTCGTGCCGCAGGACCACCATCTTCTGGTGGTGGCTGCCCATCCGGCGGATCCGCTGGTCCAGGATCACCTCGCCGCCGCCGTGCTCGATCTCGCGGTCCAGCGACCGGTTGGACTCCTTGTTCAGTGACATCCGGGCCATGTGCGACCGCCAGACCAGGCCGCGTACGCACACGCCGCGCTTGACCGCCTCGGTGAACAGCTCGGCGACGGTCGGCCCGCCGTCGAGCAGCAGCTCGTCGGGATCGCCCCGCCAGTCGGTGAAGAAGAGGTGGTCCCCGGCGTTGAGCGCACGCACCTCCTCGACCAGTCGGGCGAAGTAGGTGCTGCCGTGCAGCAGCGGCTCGGCGAGGTTGCCGGCCGTCCATCCGGGCAGCGCTGTGTGCGGGTTCCCCCGCTCCTCGGTGCTGAGCAGCCACTGTTCCGGATCGTCCACGCGACGATCACATCGGAGGCGACCTGCGGACGCAACCGACGGAGGCCCCGGCGCGCTCGGTAGCCTCATGCCCCGTGGCCCTCGTCGTCCAGAAGTACGGCGGTTCCTCCGTCGCATCCGCAGCGCACATGAAGCGTGTCGCCGAGCGCATCGTCGCGGCCAAGAAGAACGGCGACGACGTCGTCGTCGTGGTCTCGGCGATGGGTGACACCACCGACGAGCTGCTCGAGCAGGCCAGCCAGATCACCGACGATCCGCCCGGCCGCGAGCTCGACATGCTGCTCACGGCGGGGGAGCGGATATCCATGGCCCTGCTGGCCATCGCGATCTCCACGCACGGCTACGAGGCTCGGTCGTTCACCGGGTCGCAGGCCGGCGTCATCACCACGTCCAGCCACGGCAAGGCCCGGATCATCGACGTGACCCCGGGCCGGCTGCGCCAGGCGCTCGACGAGGGCTCGATCGCGATCGTCGCGGGCTTCCAGGGCGTCAGCCAGGACACCAAGGACATCACCACGCTCGGCCGCGGCGGGTCCGACACGACGGCCGTCGCCGTCGCCGCGGCGCTGCACGCCGACGTCTGCGAGATCTACACCGACGTGGACGGTGTCTTCACCGCCGACCCGCGGATCGTCCCGAATGCCAAGCGGCTGGAGACGATCACCTACGAGGAGATGCTCGAGCTGGCCGCCTCGGGCGCCAAGGTGCTCATGCTCCGGTGCGTCGAGTACGCCCGCCGTTACGGCATCCCGGTGCACGTCCGCAGTTCCTATTCACAGCTTCCCGGCACGATCGTGGCCGGCTCGATGGAGGACCTCCCGGTGGAACAGGCGATCATCACGGGCGTCGCGCACGACCGCAGCGAAGGCAAGATCACCGTCTACGGGGTGCCCGACCGGCCCGGTGAGGCGGCGCAGATCTTCCGGGTCCTGGCCGACGCCGAGATCAACATCGACATGATCGTGCAGAACGTGTCGGCCGAGGCCAGCAAGCTCGCCGACATCTCCTTCACGCTCCCGGTCAGCGACGGCCCGACCGCCATCGCCGCTCTGGAGAAGGTGAAGCACACCGTCGGGTTCAGCGACGTGCGGCTCGACCAGCACATCGGCAAGGTGTCGCTCGTCGGCGCGGGCATGCGCTCGCACCCCGGCGTGTCCGCCAAGTTCTTCGGCGCGCTGGCCGACGCCGGTGTCAACCTGGAGCTGATCAGCACCTCGGAGATCCGCATCTCGGTGGTCTGCCGCGACACCGAGGTCGACGTCGCGGTGCGCGCGGTGCACGACGCCTTCGACCTCGGCTCCGATGTCGAGGCCGTCGTCTACGGAGGGACCGGACGATGAGCACGTTCGACGAGAACGGCCTCAGGGTCGGCATCGTGGGCGCCACCGGGCAGGTCGGCGCGGTGGTCCGCGAGATCCTCGCCCAGCGCAACTTCCCGATCAGCGAGCTGCGGTTCTTCGCGTCCGCGCGATCTGCCGGCAGCACCCTCCCCTGGGGGGACGGCGAGATCACCGTCGAGGACGCGTCCACCGCCGACCCCACCGGTCTCGACATCGCGATCTTCTCCGCCGGCGCCACCACCTCGAAGGCGCAGGCGCCCAGGTTCGCCGCGGCCGGCGTCACCGTCATCGACAACAGCTCGGCCTGGCGGCGCGACCCCGACGTCCCGTTGATCGTCAGCGAGGTCAACCCGCAGGCCCTGGCCGAGATGCGCAAGGGCATCATCGCCAACCCGAACTGCACCACCATGGCCGCGATGCCGGTGCTCAGGCCCCTGCACGCGGAGGCCCAGCTCGTGCGGATGGTCGCGAGCACCTACCAGGCGGTCTCCGGCAGTGGGCTGGCCGGCGTGGAGGAGCTCGACAGCCAGGTCAAGGCCGTCGTCGACAAGGCCGCGGAGCTCACCCACGACGGGTCGGCGGTGAGCTTCCCGGAGCCGCGGAAGTACGTCGCGCCGATCGCGTTCAACGTGCTGCCGCTCGCCGGGTCGATCGTCGACGACGGCAGCTTCGAGACCGACGAGGAGCAGAAGCTCCGCAACGAGAGCCGCAAGATCCTCGGCATCCCCGAACTCCGGGTCTCGGGCACCTGCGTGCGGGTGCCGGTCTTCACCGGGCACTCGCTCTCGCTGAACGTCGAGTTCGCCAGGCCGTTGACGGTGGAGCGCGCCACCGAGCTGCTCTCGTCGGCGCCGGGCGTCGAGCTCTCCAACGTCCCCACGCCGTTGCTCGCCGCGGGGCGGGACCCGTCGTACGTGGGCCGGATCCGTCAGGACGAGGGCGTGCCCGACGGCCGGGGTCTCGCGCTGTTCATCAGCAACGACAACCTGCGCAAGGGTGCGGCCCTCAACACGGTCCAGATCGCGGAGTTGATCCTCGCCAACCGCTGATGGCGTGGGAAAGTGCCGGTAACCGGCACCTTCCCACGCCGCCTACGGCCGCACGTGCTTCAGCGCGAACGCCAGGGCGACCTCCACCTGGCGGATCGTCTCCTCGATGACCAGTGAGCCGTGCCCGGCATCGAACCGGTACACCTCGTGCTCCTTGCCGAGCTCGCCGAGCCGGGCCAGGTAGTTGTCGATCTGCCGGATCGGGCAGCGCGGGTCGTTGGCCCCGGCCACCACCAGCACCGGCGCGGCGACGGCGTCGACGTAGGTGATCGGCGAGGACCGCACGTAGACGTCGTGCACCTCCTCGGGAGAGCCGCCGAACAGCGCACGGTCGTAGGCCCGGAGGCCCTCCATCTCGTCCTCGTAGGCGGCGAGGTAGTCCGCGACCGGCACCTCCGCGATGCCCGCCGCCCAGCGCTCCGGCTGGGTGCCGAGCCCGAGCAGGGTGAGGAACCCGCCCCACGAGCCCCCGGAGAGCAGTGCCCGTGCCGGGTCGACGACCCCTTCGGCGACGAGCGCGTCGTAGACCGCGGCCACGTCCTCCAGCTCCGTCAGCCCGGGCCGGCCGGTGAGGGCGTCGCGCCAGGCGCTGCCGTAACCGGTGGAGCCCCGGTAGTTGACGTGCACGACCGCGAAGCCGGCGTCCACGTAGGCCGCACGGCGGGCGCGGTAGGAGTCGTCGTCGGCCGACTCCGGTCCGCCGTGCACCAGGAACGCCGTCGCGTACGGGCCCTCACCTCCGGGCCGCACGAGCAGGGCGTGCACCTCTCCGCCGGGACCGGGCACCCAGCGGTCCTCGACCGGATAGGCGGCCGGCGGCTCCTCGGCCGATACCGACAGCACCACGGGACCGTCGGCACGGCGGATCACCGGCGGGAGAGCCGACGAGCTCCAGGCCAGCTCCACGGTGCCATCGGGCCGAGCGGTCGCCCCCCGGACGACGCCCTGCGGGGTGTCCAGCTTCTCGAGGGCACCGGTGGTCAGGTCGTAGCGGTAGATCTCCGAGCGCGCGGCGTGGTCGTGTCCCACCAGGAGGGCAGAGCCGTCGGGATACCAGCCGGCGGTCACGTCGCCGGGCAGGTCGAGCTCGATCCCGGTCTCGGTGTCGGTCTCGACGTCCCAGAGCAGGAGCTCCTCGCGGCCGCGGCGCTCGTGCCCGACCAGCAGCCGGCGGTCGCCGGGAAGCGGGCCGAACTCCAGCGCGTGCAGCCCGCGACCCTCGCCGTCCCACTTCTCGGCGACGACGGCCGGTGCGTCGAGGGTGGTGTCGCCGGTGCGGAGCACGCGCAGCGCCGGGTAGCGCGGATCCCCGTGCTCGGAGTGCGAGATGACCAGCAGCTCGTCGTCCCGGGTGAGCGCGTCGACCGAGGCGGGGTCCTCGTGCCGGTAGATCACCCGCGGCGTGGTTCCCGCGGGTGCGAGCCACAGCTCGCTGCCGTCATCGGTGGAGCGGCCGATCGCGACCGCGGTCCGGCCGACCTCGAGCCCGGCCGGGTAGGCCGCCTCGACCTCGGGGACGGCGTCGGTGTCGGGTCCGCCGCCGAACGGCTGGGTGCGCCAGACGCCGAACTCGTCGCCGTCGCTGTCGGCGAACCACCAGATGGTCTCGCCGTCCGGGCTCAGCGTGCCGATGAGCGTGCCGTTGGGCCGGTCGGTCACCTGGCGGTGGGTGGCGGTCTCCCGGTCCCAGGCGTACTGCTCGACGACGCCGCTGACGTCGGAGGAGTACAGGTTGCGGTGCGGGGCGTCCTGGGCCCAGTCAGGCAGGGACACCCGAGGGGCGCGGAAGCGGGCCTGCCAGCGTGCGGTGACCTCGGGAGGAAGAGCGGGGGTGTCAGGGGCAGCAGTTGGCTCAGCGCTCACCGGGTCATCTTCCCCCGGCGCCCGCGCCGGTGGCCGCGGCACCCTGGGGCTCGGAGTCGACGTCTTCGGAGTCGTCGAGTCGCCGGCGTTCGGCCGCGGCGTCCCGGACGTCGCCGATGAGCTGCTCCAGCACGTCCTCGAGAGCGACCACGCCGAGGAGCCGGCCGCCGTCGTCGACGACGCGGCCCAGGTGGGCGCCGGCCCGACGCATCGCCGCGAGCACCTCCGGCAACGCCAGGTCCGACCGGAGCTCGACGAACGGGGTGAGCTCCTCGGCCGGGATGGGCTGGTCTCGGTCCGGGCCTTCGGCGTCCAGCACGTCCTTGACGTGGACGAAGCCCAGGAGGGCGCCGTCGTCGGCACACACCGGATAGCGGCTGAAGCCGAACTCGGCGACGGCCGCCTCGAGCTGGCGCGGCGTCGTGCTCCTCGGCACGGTGACCAGCTCCGACATCGGCAGCAGGACGGCGTCGATGTCGTGGTGCTCGAAGGCGAGGGCGCCGGCCGCCAGCTCGCCGACCTCGCTGCCCAGGCGGCCCTCCCGCCGGGACTGGGCGACCATCGACTGGATCTGGGCCTCGTCGAAGCTGGCCGCGACCTCGTCGGTCGGCCGCACGCCGAACAGCCGGACGAAGGCGTTGGCGAGGGTGTTGAAGAACCAGATGAACGGCCGCAGCACCGTGACCAGCGCGGCCAGCGGCGGGCCGAGGAGCAGGGCGGCGCGGTCCGGCCCGGCCAGCGTGATGTTCTTCGGCACCATCTCGCCGAGCACCATGTGCAGCACGGTCACCAGCGCCAGCGCGACCGTCAGGGCGATCGGGTGCAGCAGCCCCTCCGGCACGTGCACCGCCGCCAGGGGTGCCTCGATGAGGTGCGCGATGGCCGGCTCGCCCACCGCGCCCAGGCCGAGGGAGCACAGCGTGATGCCCAGCTGGGCGCCGGCCATCATCTGCGAGACGTTCCGGATCGCGGCCAGCGTCTTGACCGCGCGGGCCGAGCCGGCGGCGGCGCGCGGTTCGAGCTGGTCGGCGCGGACGGAGACCAGGGCGAACTCCGCGGCCACGAAGAACGCGTTGCCGAGGAGCAGCGCCACCACGATCAGCAGGCTCAGAACGGTCACGCGGAGACCTCCTGCCGGTCCGGCAGGTCCGCGTCGTCCGCTGTCCGCGTGCGAACCGCCCGGATGCGTGCGATGCGCCTGCCCTCCACGGTCTCGACGGTCAGCCGGACGCCGTCGACGTCGACGGAGTCGCCCGGCGTCGGCAGCCGCTGCAGGCGCTGGGCGAGGAAACCGGCCACCGTCTCGTAGCGGCCCTCGGGGATCGGGATCCCGGTGCGCTCGAGCACCTCGTCGGGGCGCAGCAGCCCGGAGACCAGCCAGGTGTCGTCGTCCAGCCGCTTGAGGGTGCGCAGCGGGCGGTCGGTCTCGTCGGCGATCTCCCCGACCAGCTCCTCCACGATGTCCTCCAGGGTGACCACGCCATGGGTGGCCCCCCACTCGTCGACCACGAGGGCCATCTGCAGCCCCTGGTCGCGGAGCAGGTCCAGGAGCCGCTCCAGCTGCAGCGAGGACGGGACCGCGAGCACCGGCACGGCCAGCTCACCGGCGGTGCGCAGCCGGCGGTCGGCCTCGGGGACGGCGACCGCGTGCTTCACGTGCACGATCCCGGTGACCTCGTCGAGGTCGGAACCGTAGACGGGGAAGCGCGAGTTGCCCGAACGGACGGCGGCCTGGATCACCTCGGCGGCCGTGGCGCTGGACCGCAGTGTCCACAGCCGGGTGCGCGGAGTCATGACGTCGGTGGCGTACTTGTCGCCCAGGCCGAGCGAGCGCTGGAGCAGGCGCGAGGCGACGGGAGAGAGATCGCCCTCCTCGGCCGACCGCCGGGCCACGGCCGCCAGCTCCTCGGCGTCCCGGGCGGTGTCGAGCTCCTCCCGCGGCTCGATGCCGAACCGGCGGACGATGCCGTTGGCCACCCACTGCAGCGCGCCGACCACCGAGCCGAAGATGCGGGTGAACAGCCGGAGCCCGGGGGCGACGAACGACGCCACCGCCATCGGCTCGGCGATGGCCAGGTTCTTCGGTCCCAGCTCCCCGAGGATCATCTGCAGCGTCGTCGCCAGGGCGATGGCCAGGCCGTACGAGAGGCCTCCGACGGCGCCGCTCGGGACGCCGATGCTCCCGAGGGGACCGCGCAGCAGTTCCCCGATCGCCGGCTCGGCGAGGTAGCCGACCAGCAGGGTGGTCAGGGTGATGCCGAGCTGGGCGGCCGACAGCTGGGTGGAGAGGCTCTGCAGCGCCCGGACGACCGCCTGCGCCCGCCGGTCCCCGTTCTCCGCCGACTGCTCGGCGCGGCCGCGGTCGACGGTCGTGAGGGAGAACTCGGCGGCGACGAAGAAGCCGGTGAGCGCGGTCAGCACGACCGCGGCGAGCAGGAGCAGCCAGGCGGTCATCGCCGGTGCGGTGCCCGCGCCGGGGTCCGCCCAACCGGCGAAAGGTGGGAGAAACGACTCAGGGGCCGCCGGCGGCGGCCCCTGAGAAGGGTGTCGGGGTGACAGGATTTGAACCTGCGGCCTCGTCGTCCCGAACGACGCGCGCTACCAAGCTGCGCCACACCCCGAGGTGCTGGTCGAGTCTAACGCTCCGGGTCCGGCGGCCCGGCGGCAGGTATCACGCGGTGCGGGCGGTCAGTGTGAGGAGGGTGGCCTCGGGCGGGCAGGCGAACCGGACCGGCGCGTACGGGCTGGTGCCCAGGCCCGCCGACACGTGCAGCCAGGTTCCCGCCGGGTGCCCGGCGGTCGGCCCTCTCCAGCGGTGCAGCCACCGGGCCCGCTCCCGGTCGATGCCGCAGTTCGTCACCAGTGCCCCGTAGAACGGGACCCGCAGCTGCCCGCCGTGGGTGTGCCCGCACAGCAGCAGGTCGTAGCCGTCGTCGGCGAAGCGGTCGAGCACGCGCGGCTCGGGGGAGTGCGCCAGCCCGATCCGGACGTCGGCATCGACGTCCGCCGGCCCGGCGACCAGGTCGTAGCGGTCGCGCTCGAGGTGTGAGTCGTCGACGCCGGCGAACACGATCCGCCGTCCGCCGACGGTCAGTTCCCCCGCTGCGTTCGTGAGGTCGAGCCAGCCACGGGCGAGCATCCCGTCGCGCAGGTCGCGCCATGGGAGCTGCTCCCCGTGCACCCGCTTGTGGTCGGTCCGGAAGTACTTCAGCGGGTTCTTCGCCCGGGGCGCGTAGTAGTCGTTGCTCGCCATGACGAAGGCGCCGGGACGGTCGAGCAGGGGGTCGAGGGCGCGCATCGTGCCCGGGACGGCGTCGAAGCCGGCCAGGTTGTCGCCGGTGTCGATGACCAGGTCCGGTTCGAGCGCAGCCAGCCCGGCGACCCACTCCTGCTTCGAGCGCTGGCCGGCCGTCATGTGCAGATCGGAGATCTGCAGCACGGTCAGCGGCGCCGACCCCGGGGCCAGCACGGGGACGTCGAAGCGGCGCAGCGTCCAGCGGGTGCGCTCGTACAGGCTCGCGTAGGCCGTGACCGCCGCGCCCGAGGCGACGGCGGCGGTGGGAACAGCGGTGAACCAGCGCACGGTCGGTCAGGGTACGGCCCGCTCGTCCCCGGCTGCCGTGTCAGGCTGGGGGAGTGCCCCCATTGAAGGAACAGCTGCGCGCCGACCTGACCACCGCGATGAAGGCCCGCGACGAGCTGCGCACCGCGACCCTGCGCATGGTCCTGTCCGCGGTGAGCGCCGAGGAGGTCGCCGGCAAGGAGGCCCGTGAGCTCAGCGACGACGACGTCCAGGGCGTGCTGCGTCGCGAGGCCAAGAAGCGCCGGGAGGCCGCCGAGGCCTTCGGCAACGCCGGCCGCACCGGGCAGGCCGCGCGGGAGCTCGCCGAGGGCGAGGTGCTCGCCGGGTATCTCCCCGCGCAGCTCGACGACGCCGACCTGGCCGCGATCGTCGCCGACGCCGTCACCAGCACCGGCGCCTCGGGCATGCAGGACATGGGCCGGGTCATGGGTGCCGCGACGGGTGTCGTGGCGGGCCGGGCGGACGGGGGCCGGGTCGCGGCAGAGGTGCGCCGCCAGCTCGGCTGAGCGCTAGCGGGGAACGGGCGGCTGGGGACCGTGGCCGCCGCCACCACCGCCGCCACCACCGCCGCCACCGCCACCGCCGGCAGGCGGCGGAGGCGCGGGAGCGGGAGCGGGGGTGGTGGGAGGCGTGGGCGCCGGCGCGACGTAGCCGGAGCCGTTGCTGACCCGGATGGTGATCACCTGGTCGGTCGGCGCGCGGCGCCCACCGGGCGGATTGGTTCCGACGAACGAGCCTCGGGGCGCGTCGCTGTCGACCGAGTCGGTGACCGATTCGAAGCCGGCCTGGGCCAGCGCGTCCCGGCAGCTGGAGACCGAGCCGCACCGGGGCACCACGACGGTGTTGCCGTTCTCGACCTTCGGGTCGGCCGGCGGGAAGGGCACCATCGGCTTGCCCTCGAGGATGGGCGCCATGGCGTCGTGCCAGATCGTGGCGCCCTTGCCGCCACCGAAGCTGCCCACGTTCTCGTTCCGCTTCGGATTGAGCACCATGACGCTGGCCGTGTACTGGGGGGTGTAGCCGACGAAGGCGATCGAGAACTGCGACTGCGAGGTGCCCGTCTTGCCGGCGATCTGGTGCCCCGGGATGTAGGCGCGCTGGCCGGTCCCGCCGAAGCCCGGCTCGACGTCCTTGCGCAGGATCTGGCTGAGCGTGCTGGCCACACCCGGCGGGATCGCGTCCTTGGTGCAGCTGTCGCCCTTCACCACCGGCTGGCCGTCCTTGCCCGTCAACGGCTTCCCGTTGCGGTCGAGCACGGCGGTGACCGGGGTGGGGGCGCAGCGCGTGCCGTTGGCGGCGAGCGTGGAGTAGGCGACGGCCAGGTCGAGCGGGCTGGTGGCGTAGGGGCCGAAGGTGAAGGCGCCGTTGTTCTCGGCGATGATCTTCTCGGCCGGCTTCTGGTTGGGCCGGTCGAAGCGCATCCCCATGCGCTCGGCCATCTTGACCGGCTTCTCGACGCTGCCCAGCGCGTCCTCGAGGGCCAGGAAGTAGGGGTTGGAGGAGACGATCAGCGCCTTCTCCATGTCGGCGGTGGACGGGGTGCTGTTGCCCAGGGCCGGCACGCTGTAGGGATCGCCGCCGTTCTTGTAGATGTGCGAGGTGTACCGCCGGCCGGTCGTCAGCGTGAAGTACTTCGAGAACCCCTGCTCCAGCGCGGCCGCGGCGGTGAAGACCTTCCAGGTCGACCCGGAGCCCTGGCTGGCCACCGTGTTCAGCACGACCGACTCGCACTCGGGCTGGGCGCAGCCGTACTTGCGGTTGACGCTCATGGCCAGCACGTGACCGGTGCCGGGCTCGACGGCGGTGTACATGCCCGCCAGGTGATCGCCCATGGGCAGTGTGTTGAGCACGGCCTGGTCGCCGGCTGCCTGCATGTCCGGGCGCAACGACGTCTGGATGGTCAGTCCGCCGTTGAAGATCTGGTCCTGGCTCAGCTTCAGGGTGTGCGTCAGGTAGTCCATCACGTAGGCGCAGAAGAAGCCGCCGATCGAGGCGTCGATGCAGCCGTTGGCCGGCGGGATCCCGGGCTTGATCGGAACCGGCTGGGCGGAGACCTCGGCGAGCTGCTCGGCGCTGATGTGCTTGAGCTTGTACATCCGCTGGAGCACCTGGTTGCGCCGCGCCACCGCGTTCTCGGGGTTGGTGATCGGGTCGTCGTTCGTCGGGCTCTGCACCAGACCGGCCAGCATGGACGCCTGCGGCAGGGTCAGGTCAGCGGCGTTGACGCTGAAGTACCGCTGGGCGGCGGCCTGGATGCCGTAGGCGCCCTCGCCGAAGTACACGATGTTCAGGTACCGGGTGAGGATCTCGTCCTTGGAGTACTTCTCCTCCAGGGCCAACGCCAGCCGGGCCTCGCGGAGCTTGCGGGCGACGCTGTCCGCGGTGGCGGCCGCCCGCTCCTCGGCGGTCGGCGCCGACTGCAGCAGCGTCTGCTTGACCAGCTGCTGGGTGAGGGTCGAGCCGCCCTCGCGCACCGACCCCGCCGCGACGTTGGTGATCAGGGCACGGAGGGTGCCCTGCACGTCGAGGCCGTTGTGGTCGTAGAAGCGCGAGTCCTCGATGTCGACGAGGGCCTGCTTCATCACCAGCGAGATCTTGTCCGGCGCCACCGAGCTGCGGTTGTTCGTGTAGAGGTTGGTGATCAGCGAGTGGTCGGCGGCCAGCACGCGGGTGTTGCCGGCCGGCGTCTGGTCGGTGAGCTCGACCGGGAGCGCGTCCAGCAGCGACGCCGAGTTGCGGGCGATCAGGCCCGTACCGCCGATCCAGGGCAGCAGGAGTCCGGCCAGGAGCGCACCGGCGACGACGATGGTCGCGGCGAGCTTGGCGAGCAGGCGGGTCCGGGATGCAGCGTTCTCCGACATCGCCGGTCAGGGTACGTGGCGACGGCGCCGAAGAGCCGGGCTCAGCCGCGGCGCGCTGGCAGGACTCGTGTCCGAGGGGTGCCGGTCGGCGTGTCCGCGTCGGGGCCCGTGAGCGCCTCGCCCATGACCCGCAGCCCGGCGAGGTCGTGCACGTCCCCGGCAGCCGCCGGCACGGTGCGGACGGGAACCTCGGGATGCGCGCTGGTGAACCGGTCGGCCAGGTGCTGCTCGCGCGCGGCCAGCTGCATCCGCTCGGCGTGCACCCGCAGCGCGGCGGCGGCCAGCTCGGCTCCCTCGGCCGCGGTCTCCGCGACCTCCTCGGCGGCGCCCTCCGCCCGGGTCGCCGACAGCGCGGTGGTGGCCGGCGGGTGGGTCCGGTTGAGCACCAGGCCGGCGAGCGGCATGCCCTCGGAGGAGAGCCGGTCGACGAAGTACGACGCCTCCCGGAGGGCATCGGGTTCCGGCGTCGCGACGACGACGAACCACGTGCCGGGGCGGCGGAGCAGCTCGTAGGTGGCCATGGCGCGCTCCCGGAAGCCGCCGAACATGGTGTCCAGCGCCGCGACGAAGGCGGAGATGTCCCGCAGCAGCTGCCCGCCGAGGATCTTGCTGACGATGCGGCTGAAGAGCAGGAAGCCGGCGCTGGCGAACTTGAACCCGGCCCGGCTCGGCGCCATGAGCAGCCGGATCATCGTGCCGTCGAGGAAGCGGCTCATCTTGTTGGGGGCGTCGAGGAAGTCCAGCGCCGACCGCGACGGCGGGGTGTCGACGATGATCAGGTCCCACTGGTCGCTGGCCCGCAGCTGCCCGAGCTTCTCCATCGCCATGTACTCCTGCGTTCCGGCGAAGGACGACGACAGCGACTGGTAGAAGGGGTTGGCCAGGATCTGCTCGGCCCGCTCGGGAGTGGAATGAGCGGCGACGATGTCGTCGAACGTCCGCTTCATGTCCAGCATCATCGCGTGCAGTTCGCCGTCGGCACCTGGCACGTCGACCCGGCGGGGCTCGTTGTCCAGCTCCTCCAGGCCGAGCGACTGGGCCAGCCGCCGGGCCGGGTCGATCGTGAGGACGACGACGGTGCGCCCGGCCTCTGCCGCGGCCAGCGCCAGGGCCGCCGACGTCGTCGTCTTCCCCACCCCGCCGGAGCCGCAGCAGACGACGATCCGGGTGGCCGGATCGGCGATCAGCGCGTCGAGGTCCATCGGCGGCGCCAGCCGGACCGGCGTCCGGGCCGTGCCGCGGGCCGGGCGGCGTGCGGCGGTCTCGGGTCCCGGGTCGGCCGCCATCACGCCATGCCCCCGATCGCTCCCGCGGAGCGCTCCGCTCCTCGCTCGTTCCTCGCTGCGGTGCTCGGGCCCCTGTCCGCTCGCCCCACCTCGTCGCGCAGGTGCTCCTCGAGCCGCCCGGCCAGCTCGAACAGGCAGCCGACGTCCATGGAGCCGGTCAGCAGGGGCAGCTCCACCGTCGGGCGGCCGAGCGCCTCGACGTCGTCCCGGAGCGCGTCCTGGGAGACCCACCGCTGGGCGTGCTCGACGACCTCGGCGGCCAGGGCGTCGGCCAGCTCCTGCCCTCCGGACAGGTGGGCCGCGGTCAGCGCGGGCGCCAGGTCGGCGCCGGTCAGCAGGCCGCTCGCGGCCCGCTCGAGCCCGTCGGTGGGCAGCACGGGCTCGGCAGCCATGTTGACGACGACCGACCCGACCGGAAGTCCGGCCCCGGTGAGCTCGGCGATGGCGTCGGAGGTCTCCTGCACCGGCATGTCCTCGAGCAGGGTCACCAGATGGACGGCGGTCTGCGGCGAGCGGAGGACGGCCATGACGCCGTCGCTCTGGGTCTTGATGGGGCCGGAGCGGGCCAGCTGCGCCATCTCGGCGGTCACGCCCAGGAACCGGGTGATCCGCCCGGTGGGCGGCGCGTCCACGACGACGGCGTCGTACACCCGCCGGCCGTCGTGTCGCCGGGTGACGGCCTCCTTGATCTTCCCCGTGATGAGGACGTCGCGCAGGCCCGGGGCGATGGACGTGGCGAAGTCGATCGCGCCCATCTTGCGCAGCGCCCGGCCGGCCCGGCGCAGGTTGTAGAACATGTCGAGGTAGTCGAGGAGGGCCTCCTCGACGTCGATCGCCAGCGCCTTCACCTCGCCGCCGCCGCGGGCGACCGCGACCCGGCGCTCCTCGTAGGGCAGCGGAGGGGTGTCGAAGAGCTGTGCGATCCCCTGTCGGCCCTCGGTCTCGATCAGGAGCACCGATCCGCCGTCGGCGGCCAGGGCCAGTGCCAGTGCGGCGGCGACCGTCGTCTTTCCCGTCCCGCCCTTGCCGGTCACGACGTGACAGCGCACGGGTGAGGGGTCGGGGTTCACCGCCCCAGCGTAGGAGCAGCGAAAGGACCCCGTCCTCCTCACGCCTCGCAAGCTCGGCCTGAGCCTCGGGACGGGGCCCGGCTGCGCTAGCGTCGTGGGCATGAGTGAATCGGTCCGCCAGCGGTGGGAGTACGCCACCATCCCCCTGCTGATCCACAACACCAAGGCGATCCTCGACTCCTGGGGCGTCGACGGCTGGGAGCTGGTGACCGTGCTGCCCGGACCCGGTGGCGCCGACCAGCCGGTCGCCTACCTCAAGCGTCCGGTCGCCTGACATGACCGCCCCCGCCCCCGCCCCCGCGCCCGCCCCCGACACCGACGCCGCGCCCGGCTGGCTGGCCCGCCTGGCCGAGCTCGGCATCCGGCTGCCGCCCGTCGCGGCCCCCGTCGCCGCCTACGTTCCCGCCGTGCGCAGCGGGTCCCTCGTCTTCACCTCCGGACAGCTGCCCTTCGTCGACGGCGGCCTGCGCCGTACGGGCAAGGTCGGCGGGTCGGTGGACGTCGAGGACGCTGCCGCCGACGCGAAGGTCTGCGCGTTGAACGCACTCGCCGCCATCGACGAGCTCGTCGGCCTGGACTCCGTCGCCCGCGTCGTGCGGGTCGTGGGCTACGTCGCGAGCGCCGAGGGCTTCAGCGGTCAGCCGCGGGTGGTCAACGGAGCCAGCGAGCTGCTCGGCAAGATCTTCGGTGAGGCAGGCCGGCACGCACGCAGCGCGGTCGGGGTCGCCGAGCTGCCGCTCGGCGCACCGGTGGAGGTCGAGCTCACCGTCGAGCTCCGATGAGCCCGACCGCCGAACCGCGGCAGGCGGCCACCGTGCTGCTGCTGCGGGACGGGCGGGCCGGCCTGGAGGTCTATCTGCTGCGCCGTACGCGCGGCATGCCGTTCGCCGGTGGCATGACGGCCTATCCCGGCGGTGGCGTGGACCCGCGGGACGCCGACACCGAGATCGGCTGGGTGGGTCCGTCGCCCGAGCAGTGGGCGGTCGCGTTCGGCTGCGACGAGCGGACCGCCCGCGAGCTGGTCTGCGCCGCGGTGCGCGAGACGTTCGAGGAGGCCGGGGTCCTGCTGGCCGGCGATCCGGGCGATGGCACCGTCGTCCCCGACGTCTCCGGCGAGGACTGGGAGGAGCAGCGGCAGGCCCTGCTGTCGCGGGAGCTGTCGCTCGCCGAACTCCTCGCCGGGCGGCGGCTGGCGGTGCGGTCGGACCTGCTGCGGCCCTTCGCCCACTGGATCACCCCGCCGATCGAGCCCCGGCGCTACGACACCAAGTTCTTCGCCGCTGCGCTCCCGGTCGGGCAGGAGGCCCGGGACGTCTCCGGCGAGGCCGACGAGGCCGCCTGGCTCACCCCCGCGGCGGCGCTGGCCCAGCTGAGCGCCGGCACCCGGCCGATGCTGCCGCCGACGAGCCACACCCTCGGTCAGCTGGCGCCGTTCCCCGATGTCGCGTCGGTGCTGGCCGGTTCGCCGCCCGAGCCGCTGCGCCCGATCATCCCGACGTTGACCGAGGAACCCGACGGCCGTTGGGTCGTGCTCCCCGACGGCACCCGGATCCGGTTGGCCGTGCCATTACCATCGTGATCCTCCGGATCACACCGCGGCCAGGAGTTCCCCTTCTGCGCTGAGCCGCTGCGTGGCGCCTGCGCGGGACCCTCCGGGGCCACTCGGCGCGACAGCAGGCCCCCGACCCACGGCGAAATGTCGAGAGGCCCCGCACCGGATCGGTGCGGGGCCTCTCCTCTCGCCTGTGGTCACCTCGCGCGGCGGCGGAGGCGCTCCTCGTCGAGGACGACGACGGTCTTGCCCTGCAGCTGTATCCAGCCGCGGTGCACGTAGTCGGCCAGAGCCTTGTTCACCGTCTCGCGTGAGGCGCCGACCAGCTGGCACAGCTCCTCCTGCGTGAGGTCGTGCTTCACGCGGAGGCCGTCGTTCTCGCGGCTGCCGACGCGTTCGGCCATCTGCAGCAGCGCCTTGGCCACGCGGCCCGGGACGTCGGTGAAGATCAGGTCGGCGACCGAGTCGTTCGTGCGGCGCAGGCGGCGGGCCAGCACCCGCAGCAGCTGCTCGCCGATCTCCGGGTGCGCCTCGATCCACGGTCGCAGGACCGACTGGGGCATGCGCGCCAGCTTGACGTCGGTCACGGCGGTGGCCGTCGCGGTGCGCGGGCCGGGGTCGAACACCGACAGCTCACCGAACTGGTCGGAGGGCCCCATGACGGCGAGCACGTTCT
>JAOPWH010000157.1 GCA_025965795.1 Blastococcus sp. | reverse complement strand
CGGCCCGGTCGCCGACGCGCCGGCGACGAGCCGGTCGCCCGGCGCCGTGCTGGGCGACCTGCTGTCGGCCGCGGCCCCGAGGCTGCCGATCCGGGACGCCGTCCGGTTGCGCGAGGCGTACCCCGGCGCCTCGGACGACGAGATCGCCGATGCCCTGGTGGCGCGTGCCGCCCGGCTGACGTCGGGCATCGGTGCGGCGGTGGGCGGACTCTCGGCGGCGCACTGGTTCGCCCCGGCGTCGCTTCTGGCGCTGCCGCTGGAACTCGGCGCAGAGACCGTGCTGATCGGCGCGGTCGAGGTCGTGCTGATCGGCGAGCTGCACGAGCTCCACGGCCGGCCCGCCTCGGGGGACGCCGGTGCCCGGGCGAGCGCCTATCTCGCCAGCTGGTCGGCCCAGCGCTCCGTCGACTCCGCGGCCGGTCTTGGCTCCCTGCTGGGAACGGCAGGGATACGCGAACTGCGCCGACGGGTGACCCGGAAGCTGGCCGGCACGGCAGCGGGCTCGGCGCCCCTGCTGCTCGGCGCCGCGGTCAGCAGCCGGGTGAACCGTCGGGCGACGGAGTCCCTGGCCGCCCGCGTGCTCGACGACCTCCGGACCGAGCGGCCGACCGGCCCCGACGGCCCGGCGGGCTGACCACCACGGCGTTCTCTTCGGCGTGCGCCGGGCTCATCGGTAGCGGACCCCGCAGGACGAAACGCCAGGTACTCAGCTCGGGAACCGTCGGCGGGGGCACGCGGACGACGGCCCTGACGCGCCCCACCAGGATGCGCGGCTAGGGTCGCCGACGTGCCCGATCCGAGCCTTCCCCTGCAGCTGGACGTGCCGGTCCGCCTGACGCCGGAGGGGGCCGTGCCGCACTACGCCCTGCCCGGCGACGCGGGCGCCGACCTGACCGCGGCCGAGGACGTGGAGCTGGCCCCGTTCCAGCGGGCCCTCGTGGGCACCGGCGTCGCGGTCGCCATCCCCGAGGGCTACGCCGGATTCGTCCATCCGCGGTCGGGACTCGCGCACCGGCTCGGCCTCAGCCTGGTCAACGCGCCGGGCACCATCGACGCCGGCTACCGCGGCGAGATCAAGGTCAACCTGATCAATCTGGACCCGAGCGCGACGCTCACCCTCCAGCGCGGCGACCGGATCGCGCAATTGGTGGTCCAGCCGGTGGTCCGCGTCCGCTTCGTGCCGGTCGACGAGCTTCCCGACAGCGCCCGTGGGTACGGGGGCCACGGCTCCACCGGCGGCCACGTGCCCGGACCGGGCACTCCTGATCCAGCACTTCTCGAGGGGCGGAGCTGACATGCCGTTCGGCAGACGGCGCAACCGGATCGACCGGAGCCTGCGCGAGCGGGGCGTTCCGCCGGAGCCCCAGCACCGGGTGCGGGACGTCGACGAGACCAGCGGCCCGTGGGACGTGGCCGACGCGCCCCAGGACGGCGTACCCCGCGTCGACCTCGGCGCGCTGCGGCTCCCGGCCCGGCCCGGCACCGACCTGCGGGTGGACCTGAACCCGCAGCAGAAGGTCGTCGGCGCCACGCTGCGCGACGGGGACTCGCAGCTGCAGATCTCGGTGTTCGCCGCACCGCGGGCGGCCGGCATCTGGGCGGACATCCGGGCGGACCTGGCCCGGAGCGCGTCCGGTCAAGGCGCCTCCCTGCGCGAGGTCGAGGGGCCGTTCGGCACGGAGCTCGCCGGCACCATCCTCGTGCCCCAGGCACCTCAGCCGGGACAGTCCACGCCCCCGGCGCCGGTGCGGCGGCCCGCGCGGTTCATCGGGGTCGACGGGCCCCGCTGGTTCCTGCGTGGACTGTTGACCGGCCCGGCCGCGTCCGGCGCCGAGTCGGCGGCGAACCTCGAAGAGGCCTTCCGGTCCATCGTCGTCGTGCGGGGCACCGAGCCCCTTCCGGTCCGGGAGCAGCTGACGCTCACCCTGCCGCCGCAGGCAGCCGAGCAACTCGCCCGGCAGCAGGCTGCTGCTGCGCAGGCAGCCGGTCAGCCGCCGACCGGTCCGGCGCCCGGCGCCTGACCCCGTGCCGCAGCGGGTGCACCGGTACGGGCCGGACGCCGACACCTTCCTCGAGCTGACCGTCCCCGAGGCCACCGGGCCCGCACCGGTCGCGATCGTCCTGCACGGCGGCTTCTGGCGGGCCGCCTACGGCATCGAACTGGCCCGCCCGCTCGCCGCGGATCTCGCCGGGGCCGGCTTCGCGGCCGTCGCGGTCGAGTACCGCCGCGTCGGGCGCGGCGGAGGCTGGCCGACGACCCTGGCCGACGTGGCCGCTGCCGTGGACTGCCTGCCGAGCCTGCCGGAGGCCGACCGGCTCGACCTCACCGACGTCACCGTGATCGGCCACTCCGCGGGCGGTCACCTGGCGGCGTGGCTGGCCGGGCGCGGCAGGCTGCCTGACGGGGCGCCGGGCGCCGTCGGCGCGGACCGGCGGGTCCCGGTGACCGGCGCGGTGCTCCAGGCCGGTGTCCTCGACCTGGGGCTGGCCGACCAGCAGCGGCTCGGCAACGGCGCCGTCCGGGAGCTGCTGGGTGGGGGTCCGGTCGACGTCCCGGAGCGCTTCGCCGCCGCCGACCCCGTACGCCTCCTGCCCACCGGTGCCGCGCTCCTCTGCGTCCACGGTGCCGCCGACGACGTCGTCCCCGTGCAGCAGAGCGAGCAGTACGCGCGGGCGGCGGAAGCGGCGGGGGACGCGGTGGAGGTGCGGGTCCTTCCGGGCGACCACATGACGCTGATCGATCCGGCGTCCGACGCCTGGGCGATCGTGCGGGCCTGGCTCGCCCACCGGCGCACCGACGCGCCGTACGCTTGAGCCGTGACAGAGATCGAGTCTCCTGGCTGGTTGTCGCGGACGTTGCAGCGTCTCACCGCGGACGACTCCACGATCGACGCGCAGGAGCTCCGGGCCGACGCGGTGAGCGCGGGGTGCGAGCCGGTGAGCTCGTGCCGCAAGGGCGCCGTCGTCACGGTGACCGGACGGCTGAAGTCGGTCGTCTACACGCCCCGGGAGACGGTGCCCACGCTGGAGGCCGAGCTGTTCGACGGCTCGGGGTCACTGACCCTCGTCTGGCTGGGCAGGCGGCGCATCCCCGGCATCGAGCCCGGCCGGACCGTCACCGCCCGCGGTCGGTTCGCCGCCTTCGACGGCAAGCGGGTCCTGTACAACCCCTGGTACGAGCTGGGCTCCGGCTGAACGCGCTGAACCGGTGAGCGCAGCCAGCGATCCCGCGACGGATCCCGACCCCGATCGCGAGCCCGCCCTCGTCTTCGACCGTCACCTGGTGCTGGAGCAGCTCGGTGGCTGGCGCGGCATGGTCGACACCACGCTGCCCACGGTGGCGTTCATCGTCGGCAACTCGATCGACGGACTGTGGGCCGGGATCTGGGCGGCCCTCGGCTGCGCGCTGCTGATCTTCGTCCTCCGCCTGGTCCGTCGGGAGAGCGTCCAGCAGACCGTCAGCGGGCTGTTCGGCGTCGGCATCGCGGTGGCCATCGCGGCGGCGTCCGGCCAGGCACGCAACTTCTTCGCCTTCGGCATCCTGCGCAACGCGGTCATCGGTGTGGTGCTGCTGGCGTCGATCCCGCTGCGGCGTCCGCTGGTGGGGGTGGTCGCGGAGTTCCTCGCCCCCAGCCATCTGGGGGCGATGGCGTCGCACCGGTTGCCGGGGCTCGGCCGTCGGACCGGAGCGACGGCCGCGCCGCCCGTGGGCACCGTCCGGCGCGACCCGGAGCCCGAGCCCGAGCTGGCCTGGCGCGACGACCCCCGCCTGGTCCGTGCCTACAGCTGGCTCACCGTGCTCTGGGGCGTCACGTTCCTCGTGCGGGTGCTGGTGCAGGGCCTGCTCTACCAGGCCAACGAGGTGACGCTCCTGGCGACCGCCGGGCTGGTGCTGGGGCTACCGGTCACCGCGGCCGAGATCCTGGTGACGCTGTGGGTGGTCTCCCGGCTGCACCGGCACCGCTCACCCGAGGCGACCGACACCGAGGCCTGACGGCCCCGTCCATGGCCGGACGTGGTCCTTCTACTGGCCGGGCGCGAGCACGGTCTTGAGCTGCTCCTCGACCTCGGCGTGGGTGATGAACAGCAACTCGTCACCGGCCTCGAGGGGCTCGTCGGGCGACGGGTTGATCACCCGGGCGCCGCGGAGGATCGCGGTCAGCACGGTCTCCCGCGGCAGGGGCACGTCGCGCAGCGGGCGACCGGTCCAGGGAGTGTCCTCGGCGAGGGTGATCTCGACCAGGTTGGCCGCGCCCTTTCGGAAACTCATCAGCCGGACGACGTCCCCGACCGTGACCGCTTCCTCGACGAGCGCGGCGAGCACCCGCGGCGTGGAGACGGCGACGTCGACCCCCCAGGCCTCTGTGTAGAGCCACTCGTTGCGCGGGTCCTTCACCCGGGCGACCACCCGGTTGACGGCGAACTCGGTCTTGGCCAGCAGGGAGACGACCAGGTTGGCCTTGTCGTCACCGGTGGCGGCGACCACGACGTCGCAGGTGGCGAGCTGTGCCTCCTCCAGCGAGGTGACCTCGCAGGCGTCGGCCTGGACCCACTCGGCTCCCGGCACCGCGCGGGTGCGCACCTTTCGCGGGTCCTTCTCGATCAGCATGACGGAGTGCCCGTTGCCGAGGAGCTCACCGGCGATGGACCGGCCCACGGCGCCGGCGCCGACGATGGCGACCCGCATCAGTGTCCGCCTCCCTGGTGTCCCTGCTCGACGGCCTGATGGACGCGGGCGGTGATCTCGTCCGTGACCGCCACGATCAACTGGTCGCCGTCCTGCAGGACGGAGCCGGCGGTCGGCAGCTGGGCCTCGCCGAAGCGGACCAGCCAGGCCGCGCGTGCCCCGGAGGCGCTCTCCAGCTCCGCGAGCTTCCGGCCCACCCAGCCCTCGGTGACGGTGATGCGCATCAGCAGCACCTTTCCGGTGGGCTCCCGCCAGAGCTCGCTGACCTTGACCGACAGCAGCTCGCGCAGGAGCCGGTTCACCGTCCAGGGCACCGTCGCGACGCTCGGGATCCCCATCCGCTCGTAGACCTCGGCGCGCTTGGAGTCGTAGATGCGGGCCACGACGTGCTGGACGCCGAAGGTCTCGCGGGCCACGCGCGCGCTGATGATGTTGGAGTTGTCACCGCTGCTGACGGCGGCGAACGCACCGGCGGAGTCGATGCCGGCGTCCAGCAGGGTCTGCCGGTCGAACCCCAGGCCGGTCACCTGCCGGCCGCCGAACTCCGGACCGAGCCGGCGGAAGGCCGCCGGGTCCTGGTCGATCACCGCGACGCTATGGCCGATCTCCTCCAGCCGACGGGCGATGGCCGAGCCGACGCGGCCGCAGCCCATCACGACCACGTGCACGAAGTACTCCCGCGGGATCCGTCCGCGCCGGCGCCGTCCGCCCGCGCCTCACCGGGCGCGAAGCTACACCCGACAGTGATCCGCCCGGTGGGTGCGACGGGGGAAGCAACTCTCCCGGCCGGACGCGCCGCCCCGAGGACGGCGTGCGCGCCGCCGCGTCCGTAGCATCGCCGCCGTGCCAACGCTGTCCGACCTCGGACAACTCCCGAAACGGTTGGTCCTCGGCCGCCCGGTCCGAAGCGACCGCCTGGGGGAGTCGCTGCTGCCCAAGCGGCTGGCCCTGCCGATCTTCGCCAGTGACCCGCTCTCCTCGGTGGCCTACGCCACCCAGGAGATCCTGATCGTCCTCACCCTGGCCGGGACGGCGTTCCT
>JAOPWH010000141.1 GCA_025965795.1 Blastococcus sp. | reverse complement strand
TTCGCCGACGCCCGCAGCGTGGCCAGGCCCTCGACGCCGCCGACGTCCAGCGGTGCGCCGGTGTTGGCCGCGCGGAGCGTGTCGCCGGACAACTCCAGACGCAGCCGCCCAGGCACCCCGGCCCGGGCTGCCGCGTCGGCCGCGTTCTGGGCGAGCTCGATCAGCAGCCGGTCGCGGTAGCCGCCGCGGACCAGGTCCTCCTCGGCGTTCGCGTCCTCGCGGAACCGGGCCGGCGAACCGGCCCAGGCCGCCAGCACGCGGCCGCGCAGGATCGCCGTGCCGAAGGGATCGGTCACCCGTGCTCGCCGAACGCCGTCTGCATGCCGGGCCCTTCCGCGGCGCGTGCGCGCCCTCGCGCAGGACCATAGTTCGTCCCCGACGCGCTGCCGTCGGCTCGAGAAGCCGTGCCCCGGTGCCCGGCCTAGAGTCGTGCCGTCGGGGGCCGACCATCCCCGACATCGACGGCACCGGACCCCCACACGGCCCGGCGGAACAGCGGCGAGGGCGGTGACGGTGGCGCTCTGGCAGTCGTCCCCGCTCCCGTCCGGATTCACCGACCTGTGGCGGCAGGAACTCCGCTCGCTGTCCGAGCTCGCGCGTCTGCGGGCGCGGCTGCGCACCGAGCTCACCGGCCGCCCCGTCGTGGAGCACCCCGAGCGGGAACACTGGTCCGAGCGGTTGGTCCTCATCGTGGACGAGCTCGCCTCCAACGCCCTCCGGCACGGCGGATCACCCGTGGACGCGGTCCTCGCCCGCAGGGGCGACGAGTGGCTCATCGCGGTCGCGGACCGGTCCAGCGACCCGCCGACACCCGCGCAGGGCCGGGATCCCGGGCGTGGGGGCTTCGGTCTGTACCTGGTTGCCGACCTGGCCGCGCGGCACGGATGGTGCGCCGAGCACTCGGCGAAGACGGTGTGGGCGACCGTCCGCGCGACCCGCGACGGCGCCTGAACCCCTCCGGTCGAGCTCCCGACAGGCATTCCTACGCGCCGGTAACCCCGCGGGTAGCCTCCGTTCCCATGTCGCTCGTCGATCAGCTGGACACGGTCACCGACGCCTCCGCCGGAACCGTCGACCGGCACGCCACCACCGGCACGTTCGAGTCGACGAGCCCCGCCAGCGGCGCGCTCGTCGGCATCTTCCCGGTGCACGACGCCGAGGCCGTGCGCGAGACCGTAGAGCGCGCCCGGGGCGCGTCCGAGCGCTGGGCAGCGCTGGGATTCGACGGGCGCGGGAAGCGGCTGGCCGCCTACCGCGGCTACCTGGCCCGCCGGCTCAACGAGCTGGCCGACCTCGTGCACCGCGAGAACGGGAAGCCGCACGCCGACGCCATCCTCGAGATCACCCTGGCGATCGACCACCTCGCCTGGGCCGGGGCGCACGCCCGCAAGACGCTGGGTCCGCGCCGGGTCCGGGCCGGCATGCTGGCCGCGAACCACGCCGCCTACCTGGAGTACCAGCCGTTCGGCGTCATCGGCGTCATCGGCCCCTGGAACTACCCGGTGTACACACCGATGGGCTCGATCAGCTATTCGCTGGCCGCGGGCAACGCCGTCGTCTTCAAGCCCTCCGAGCACACGCCGGCCATCGGTGCCTGGCTGGCCGCCGCCTGGCGGGCCGCGGTCCCGGACGCCGTCGACGTCTTCCAGGTCGTCACCGGCTTCGGCGACACCGGCGCGGCGCTCTGCGGCGCTGGAGTCGGCAAGCTGGCCTTCACCGGCTCGGCCCCCACCGGCCGGAAGGTCATGGCCGCCTGCGCCGAGACCCTCACCCCGGTGCTTCTCGAGCTCGGCGGCAAGGACGCGATGATCGTCGACGACGACGCCGACGTGGTCGCCGCCGCCGACGCCGCCGTCTGGGGCGCGATGAGCAACGGGGGCCAGACCTGCATCGGGATCGAGCGGGTCTACGCCACCAGCGCGGTCTACGACCGGTTCGTGGCCGAGGTGACCGCGCAGGTGCAGAAGCTCCGCCCGGGCTCGGACGACGAGGCGTCCTACGGGCCGATGACCATGGCGTCGCAGACCGGCGTCGTGCGGCGGCACGTGGACGCGGCCACCGCCGCCGGCGCGCGCGTCATCCGGGGCGACGCCGATCCCGGCCTGTTCCCCAGCGAGAACTACCTCGCCCCCACCGTGCTGCTCGACGTCCCCGAGGACAACGTGGCCATCCGCGAGGAGACCTTCGGCCCGACCCTGTCGATCACGAAGGTGCGCGACGCGGAGGAGGCGCTGGAGCTGACGAACACCTCGGCCACCGGGCTCGGTGGCGCGGTGTTCACCAGGTCGAAGGCGCGGGGTCTCGATCTCGCCCGGCGGATGCGCAGCGGCATGACGTCGATCAACTCGGTGATCACCTTCGCGTCGGTGCCGGCCCTGCCGTTCGGCGGCGTCGGTGACAGCGGCTTCGGCCGCATCCACGGCGAGGACGGGCTCAAGGAGTTCACCCGCGCCAAGTCGATCACCCGTCAGCGGGTCGCGCTGCCGGTCAACCTGATGAGCTTCGGCCGGCCGGCCACCGCCGCCGACGCACTGGCCCGGGTCATGGGCATGGTCCACGGGCGCCACCGGTGAGCCACCCCGCGGACGACGAGTTCGACGTCGTCGTCGTCGGCGCCGGATCGGCCGGCTGCGCGGTCGCGGCGCGGCTGACCGAGGACGCGTCGCTCCGGGTCCTGCTGCTCGAGGCGGGCGGCTCCGACGACGTCCTGGAGGTGCAGATCCCGGCCGCGTCCTACAAGGTCTGGCGCACCCGCCGCGACTGGAACTACACGACCGAGCCCCAGCCCGGACTGGACGGCCGGAAGCTGTTCTGGCCGCGCGGCAAGCTGCTCGGCGGGTCCTCCTCGATCAACGCGATGATCTACATGCGCGGTGCCGCCGCCGACTACGACGAGTGGGCCGAGCTCACCGGCGACAAGGCCTGGTCCTTCGAGCACGTCCTGCCGCTGTTCCGCCGGATGGAGGACAACGCCCGCGGCGCGGACCGCTACCACGGGGTGGGCGGCCCGCTCCGGGTGGAGAACCTGCGCTCGCCGCACGTGTGGACCCGCGCGGTGATCCAGTCGGCGGTCGCCGCGGGATATCCGCGCAACGACGACTTCAACGGCGCCACCCAGGAGGGCGTCGGTCAGTACCAGGTCACCCAGAAGCGCGGACGTCGCTGGTCGGCGGCCGACGCCTACCTCCACCCGGCGATGGGCCGGCCGAACCTCACCGTGCGGACCGGCGCGCTGACCACGCGGGTGCTCATCGAAGGCGGCCGTGCCACCGGCGTCGAGTACCGCAGCGGCGGATCCGTGCACACCGCCCGGGCCACCCGCGAGGTGGTGCTCTCCGGCGGTGCGGTGAACACCCCTCAGCTGCTGATGCTGTCGGGCGTCGGGCCGGCCGAGCACCTGCGCGAGGTCGGCGTCGACGTCGTCCACGACCTCCCGGGCGTCGGGGCGGGGCTGCAGGACCACCCACTGGTGCCGGTCGTCTGGCACGTCCGGTCGGGCAGGTCGCTGTTCCGCGCCGAGTCGCCCTCGGGCTACGCGCAGTGGTTCGGTGCCCGCCGCGGACCGCTCACGTCGAACCTGGCCGAGGCGGGCCTGTTCACCCGCTCGAACCCCGAGCTCCCCGAGCCCGACCTGCAGATGCACTTCCTGCCGGTCAAGTTCTGGAAGCAGGCGGAGGTCGATCCCGACGTCGACGCGTTCACCGCCGCCGTCGTGCTGGTGCACGTGCACTCGCGTGGGTCCGTGCGGCTGCGCTCGGCCGACCCGACGTGGGCACCGGCCATCGACGCCGGCTACCTCACCGACTCGCGCGACCTCGACGCGCTGGTGTCGGGGATGGAGAAGGCGCGGGAGATCGCCGCGGCCGGCCCGCTCGCGCACGTGCTGGCCGAGGAGTGGTCCCCGGGCGGGACGGTGCACGGCCGGGACGCCCTGCGCGCGTCGGCCAAGGACACCCTGGAGTCGCTGTACCACCCGGTGTCCTCCTGCCGGATGGGCGCGGCGGACGACGACTCGGCCGTCGTCGACCCGCAGCTCCGGGTGCGCGGGATCGCGGGCCTGCGGATCGCCGACGCCTCGGTGATGCCGACGCTGGTGCGAGGCAACACCAACGCGCCGACGATCATGATCGGCGAGCGGGCCGCCGACCTCATCGCCGGGCGCACCGTCGACCCGGAGCTCGCCTCCGCCGGCTGAACCGGCGCCGTCAGGGGTGTTCCTCGCGCCTCGGGAGTCCTGCAGGACACCTGGTGCGCGAGGAGCACCCCTGGAGCGACGTGCAGCCCTACGGGCGGGCCTCGTAGACGATGTTGAACGGCGTCTCGGCGACCCGGCTGAACCGGGTGAAGCCGGCGTCGGTGACCACCCGGCGGATCGCCGCCTCCCCCGCCTGCGCCCCGAGGGTGTAGCCACCGGACTGCGACATCGCGTTCGGGAGGCACACCAGGGTGGAGAAGTTGTAGTAGACCCGCCCGACCGGGTTGATGTTGTCCGACGGCTCGTCCTGCGCGAACGGCTCGACGATCATCCACGAGCCGTCGGGGGCCAGCGCCTCCCGAACATGCCGGGCCGCGCCCAGCGGGTCGCCCATGTCGTGCAGGCAGTCGAACGACGTCACCAGGTCGTACCCGACGCCCCCGAAGGTCTGGGCGCTGGCCGCCTCGAAGGTCACCCGGTCGGTGACGCCCGCGTCGGCCGCCCGCTTGTGGGCCCGCTCGATCGACCCGCTGTCGTAGTCCGAGCCGCTGATCCGGCTGGCCGGATAGGCCTGAGCCATGATCACGCTCGAGGCGCCGAGACCACAGCCGATGTCGGCGACCCGGGCGCCCTCCTGCAGCTTGCTCTCGACACCGGCGAGCGCCGGGATCCAGCTGGTGGTCAGGTTGGCGTGGTACCCGGGGCGGAAGAACTGCTCGCACCCGACGAGCATGTCCTCGTCGCCCTCGTGCCAGCCGATGCCCGTGCCGGTGCGGATCGCCTCGGCGACCCGTTCCTCGCCCTTCAGGGCGCCCAGCGCGAACAGGAACCCGCCCGGGGCGAAGATCGCGTTGTCCGGGTTCGCCAGGCAGAAGGCCTGCTCCTCGGTGAGCGAGTAGGTCTCCTCGCCGTCGGCCTCGCTCCTGGTCACGTAGCCGCCGGACGCCTGCCCCCGCAGCCACTCGGTGATGTACCGCGGGTCGGTTCCGCTGCGCTGGGCCAGCTCGGCGGGCGTGGCGGGCCCGGTCTCCAGTGCCGCGTAGAGGCCCAGGCGGTTCCCGATGACGACGTTGCCCGCCGACAGGGCGGCCCCGAGGTCCCCGACGAATCGGTGCAGGAAGTCCATCAGCTTGTCGTTGTCGATCGCCATGGCAGATCTCCTCGAGTCGTGTGTGATTGACCGAGGGCGACGATGGCGGACGGGATTGCAGCAACCTTGCAGTCGGAACTCAGCCGGGGAGTTCGGCGAGGGCCGGCCATCCCGCGGCGACGGCGGCCGCGCGAAAGCCGGACAGGATCCGATCGGCGGAATCCGGACGGCCGGCTCCCCGCCACGCCCTGGCCACCCCCAGGTAGGCGTCCGCGCCGAGAAGCCAGGCGCAGCCCTCCGGCACGCGGATGCTGCCGAGCAGCGCGTCGGCCCGGCGGAGCACCTCGGGATCCCCGGTGGCCTCCGCGAGCGGCCCGAGGCAGCGCAGGAGGTACGCCTCGGCACCGGGCACGTCCGCCACCCGTTCCGCCGGCCGGAGCACGGCCTCCGCCGCCGCCGGCTCGCCGCAGGCCAGCAGGGTCCCGGCGTAGAGCGACGCCGCCGTGGTCGACCACCAGGTGTGCCCGTGCCGGGCGCCGAGATCGACCGCACGACGGCCCTCGGTGCGGGCGTCGTCGAGTCGCCCGGCCAGTCGGTGCACCCATCCCCGATGAGCGAGGAAGAAGGCTTCGTACGTGGTGTAGCCGCTGCGCCGGCAGACGTCGAGGGCGGTGTCGATCCGAGCCAGGGCGCCGGCATGGTCGCCCGCGGCGAGCGGGATGACGGCGGACTCGAAGACGGTCCACTGGAGCAGCCACAGCTCGCCGCGCCTTCGCAGCCGGGGTTCGAGGTCGTCGACGACCGGGGCCAGCTCGGCCGCCAGTCCCAGATAGGCGGTCGTGGTCTTGACCGCGTCGAGCCCCAGCAGCACGGCACGCTCGTCGCCGGCGGCCCGCCCGGCCGACAGGCTGCGCACGGCCAGGTCGCGGGCGCCGGTGAAGTTCAGCTGCGAGCAGCGCAGCACGGCCAGCCGGCCCAGCACGTCGGCCTCCATCGCGCGGTCACCGAGGGACTCCGCGAGTGACCGGCAGTCGTCGAGGAGTGGCTCGCAGTCGGCGGGCGGGCGGCCCAGGGCCACCGGGACGTCGCCGGCGAGCTCGCGCAGCACGGTCATCAGCAGGCGCCGGTCACCCGCCCGACGGGCCGCCTCCCGGGCCGAGGTGAAGTCCTCCAGAGCAGCGGCGAAGTTCGCGGCGGCCTCGTGCGCCCGCCCGCGGACGACGAGCGCCCGACCCAGCAGCTCGTCGTCGTCCAGGTCGGCGCCGATGCCGATCGCCCGGCCGGCGAGCTGCAGAGCGTCCGTGGCGGCGAACCGGGCGAGCGCCCGTTCGGCGGCCCGCAGCCACGCCCGTGCCGCCCGTGCCCGGTCCCCGACGGCCTCCGCGTGCGCGGCCACGGCTTCCGGGTCGGCCGAGAGCAGGTCCGCGGCGCGGGCGTGCCACGCCAGGCGGGTGGGCGACGGCGTCGCGGCCAGGAGCGCCTCCCGGACGACGTCGTGGGCGAACTCGTAGTGCTGCCCGCGCTCCACGAGGAGCGCGGCGGTCAGCGCCCGCTCGAACGCCTGCAGTGCCGCCGGCGCGGGCAGCCCGGCCAGAGCGGCGGCGGTCAGGGGTTCGAAGGCCGACCCCAGGACGGCGGCGGCGCGCATCAGTCGTGCGGTCTCCTCGCCGGTCCGCGCCACCCGCTCGATGACGGCGGTCTGCAGCGAGGCCGGCAGCCCGGCGTCCCCGTCGGTCAGTGCGCGCAGCACCTCGACGACGAAGAGCGGATGGCCGCCGGTGCGCCGGACGACGTCCGCCGCCCGGCTCCCGTGACCGGCCCGACCGGCCAGCAGGGCGACCGCGTCGACGGGGAGGGGCCCGAGCGGCACCGTGGTCGCGATGCGGCCCAGCACGTCGAGGACCTCGGCGCCCTCGCCGGTGCGGGCGGCGGCCGCGATCAGGAGCTGCTCCGAGGCCAGGTGCCGTACCAGGTAGTGCAGGAGCTCGACCGTCGACCGGCCGGCCCGCTGGAGGTCGTCGACGAGCAGCAGGATCGGCCCCTCGCGGGCCAGACCGCGGAGGAACTGCGCGACGGCAGCGAAGCTCTGCGACGCGTCGACGGCCGCTGGGGCAGGTTCCGGCCTCGCCGCGTCGGTCAGCGCGGCGAGCTCGGGCACGAGGCGGGCCAGTCCGCCGGCCCCGGTCGCGGCCGCGCGTACCCGCGCTGCGGGCAGGCTGGTCACGGCCGAGGCGAGTGCGTCGACCACGGGCTGGGCGAACAAGGACCGTTCGCCGTCGAACGCCCGGCCGGCCAGCACGCCACCTCCGGACCGCCGGGCGATCCCGGCCAGCTCGTCGAGCAGCCGGCTCTTGCCGATGCCGGGTTCGCCGGCAAGGAGGACGAGGCCCGCGCGATGCCGGCAGGCGTCTCCCCAGGCAGACCGCAGGGCGGCCAGCTCGGGCTCGCGACCGGCCAGGGCGAGCCGATCCGCCCGGGGCGCGGGAGGAGGCGTGTCCGGGGACGCCGAGCGGGCCGACGGCACCGAACCCTGCAAGGCCGCCGCGTACAACCGACGGGTGTCCGGGGCCGGATCGGTGCCGAGCTCGTCGGCCACCGACCGCCGGAACCCGTCGTACACCCGCAGGGCCTCGGCCGGCAGACCGCGGGCGATCAGGGCCCGCATCAGCAGGCGCACCGCCTCCTCGTCGAGCGGGTCCTCCCCCAGCGCGGAACGGGCAGCGTCCTCGGCGACGGGAGCGTCGCCCAGCTCGAGTGCGGCGCGGGCGAGGACATGACGGCCACGGCGGCGCAGCCCGCTCACCTCCGCGCGGAGAGTGCCGGCCCACTCGTCATCCGCCTCCTCGGCGGGTCCGCAACCGGCCTCGAGAAGCCGCACCGCTGCCGAGGCGCCGGCCGCCCCGGGGGCGGGGGCGTCCCGCTCCGCGTCCTCCAGCAGCCGGCGCGCCTGGTCGACGTCGGTCTCGACCGATCCCCAGCGGTAGCCCTCCCGGCCGCCGAGGACCGCACCGGCGCCCAGGACCCGCCGCAGCCGGCTGACCAGCGAGGCGACCACCGCGTCGGGGTCCGCCGGGGGATCCGCCGGCCAGAGGACCGCGATGACCTCCGAGCTGCTCAGCACGTCTCCGCGGCGGGCCGCGAGCAGCCGCAGCAGCGTGCGCCCCTTGCGGCTGCCGATCTCGGCCGCGGTGAGGTCGGAGCCTCCACGCCTGACCCGGAGCGGCCCGGCGAGGTGGACGAGGACCGGCTCCACGCTGTCCGGCACCGTCATCCAGCGCCCGGCATTCAGAGCAGCTCCGCCAGGAGACGAGCGGTGCGGGCGGCGCCGTCGGTCTCCACGGGGCGGTAGTCGGTGGGCCGGCCGATCTCGGTGGCGATCGCCTCGGCCAGCCGCTCGGGATCGGCCGCGTCCGCATAGTCCAGGCGCCGGCCGGCGCGGTAGCGCCCGAGCCGGTGCGGCACGTGCACCTGCTGCTCGAAGTGGCCGGTCAGGGGGACGTAGAGGAACGGTCGACCGGCGGCGGTCAGTTCCATGGTCGTGGACAACCCGCCCTGCACGACGGCCAGGTCGCACGCGGCCAGGTGCCGATCGAGGTCGGGGAGGTAGCCGCGCACCTCCACCCCGGGCGGAACGGGTACCGCAGCCGGCTCGATGCGGGGTCCGGTGACCAGCACCATCCGCAGGCCGGGCACCCGCTTCTCGGCGAGCGCGAATGCCTCCCCCGTCCGGCGCAGCAGCGACTCCCCGACCCCCGAACCGCCGACCGTGACGACGCACACCTGCTCGTCGGCCGCGTAGCCGAGGTCCGCGCGCAGTTCCGCCCGGTCGGCGGGGGGCGGGCTGCCCAGTACGTAGCCACCGAAGGCGTACCGCTCCCGCGCCCACTCGTTCGCCGTCGGCAGACCGGGCCCGAGCGGGGCGTCGACGACGTCGTCCGGATTGCCGACGAAGACGGAGCGGTCCCTCAGCCGCGGGTACCGACGTCCGCGCTCGACCCGCTCGGCGTTCCAGTCGGCCGTCAGCGCGGCTTCCGCCGCTCCCCCGTCGGCCATGGGCAGCCAGCCGGTGAAGTCGGTCAGCCACGCGTAGGGCGCCCGCTTCAGCTCCGGATTGTCGTGCAGGAAGGCGTCGACGTCCCAGCCCTCGTCGGCGATCCACAGGTCGTAGGGCTCCTCCTCGACGAGGTCGGCGAAGACCATGAAGTTGGCGACGAGGATCTCGTCCATCCGCCGGACGGAGCCGAAGACCCGCAGCTCGTGCTCCCCGGCCTCCGACTCCAGATGCGCGGTCTCGCCGGCGAGGAACCGCGACGCGGGGTGCACCCGCTCGCCGCGCTCCTCGAGTACCCGGGTGACCGGATGCTGGGTCAGCCAGTCGATCTGCAGGTCGGGATGCAGGACGCGCAGTTCGTCGGCGATGGCCAGGTCGCGCCGGACGTGGCCCAGGCCGATCGGCGAGCACACGAACAGGGCGCGCCGACGTCGGTCCCGCGCCCGGGTCCAGGTGCGCGAGCCGCCACCGCCCGGCAGGTGAGCCCGCCCGAAGTCGCGGATCAGCCGGTTGGTCAGGACGGGCTCCCGCATGGGGGGCGCGTGTCCCCCGCCCGCCACCACCACGAGCTCGCCGCCCGTCCAGCGGGCGATGTCGACCCCCTCGGTCAGCGGGACGACGGTGTCGAGGTCGCCGTGGACGACGAGGACGGGACACTGCACCTGCCGGCAGGTGGCCTCCGCCTCCTCGGCCGTGGGGCGGGCTCGTTCGTTGCGGGTGCGCAGGAGGGTGGGGCCGTCGGTCTCCAGGCCCCAGCCGACGCCGTCCTCCCGCTGCTTGGTGGAGTGCGGCTCGGGAAAGACCTCGGCGATGAAGAACTCGACGAAGCCGGGGTAGTCGGCCAGCCAGTAGTGCCGGTTGTACTTCGCCCAGCCCTCGTACTCCGGCTGCTCGACATCGAAGTCGGGAGCGGCCCCCGAGGCGAACAGCGCGCCCATCGCCACGACACCGGCCACCCGCTCGGGATGGCGGGCCGCGAACTGCAGCGCGTGACGGGACCCCAGCGAGAGCCCGACCAGCACCGCGCGTCCGGTGGCCGTCTCGTCCATCACGGCGAGGACGTCGGCGACGTACTCGTCGTCGGCGTAGGCCTCCTCCCGGTCGGGCCGGTCGGCACGGCCGTTGCCGCGGCCCTCGACCGTGATCACCCGGAAGTGCCGGGCGAGGTAGGGAATCTGGGCCTTCCACTGGCGCGCGTGCACGATCGCCCACGACGTGAGCAGCACCAGGGTGGGGGTGCCGGGTTCGCCGTACACGTCGTACCCGACCCGGACGCCGTCCCGCTCGACCACGCCTTGGACGTCCGGATACCGCGCTCGCATGGACAGGCCTCCTCGGCGCCATCGTGCGCCCCCACGCGCCGCGCCGGAAGGGGACCGCCCGCGCGGACAGTTCCGTCAGCCGTGGGCCTGGGCGGCCGCGGCCTCCTCCGGGTCGGTCGGCAGCGCGGTCTCGGCGGGGAACGGAACGCCCCGCCGAATCGAGATGGAGGCGATCGCGGCGAGCATGCAGAGCCCTCCGGCGAGGAACCAGGCCAGGTCGTAGGAGCCGGTGACGTCGCGGATCACGCCGCCCCCGAACGCCGCGACGGCCGACCCCAGCTGGTGGGAGGCGAAGACCCAGCCGAACACGACCGGAGCGCGCGCGCCGAAGTGCTCGCGACACAGGGCCAGGGTCGGCGGCACCGTTGCCACCCAGTCCAGGCCGTAGAAGACGATGAACGCGACCATGCTGGCCTGGAGGTCGGCGCTGAAGAGGGTCGGCAGGGCGAACAGCGACAGCCCGCGCAGCGCGTAATAGGCCAGCAGCAGCAGCCGTGGGTCGACCCGGTCGGTGAGCCAGCCGGAGAAGATCGTGCCCGCGATGTCGAAGAGCCCGACGACCGCGAGCAGCCCCGCAGCGGTCGTCACCGGCATCCCGTGGTCGTGCGCGGCGGGAATGAAGTGCGGCTGCACGAGGCCGTTGGTCGACATCCCACAGATGAAGAACCCGCCGGCGAGCAGCCAGAACGGCCGCTTCTTCGCCCCCTCCACGAGTCCGCGGACGGCGTTGCGCGCCGCGCCGGTGCGTACCGGATCGACGTCGTCGGCCGCCGTTCCGCCGTACGGCAGGACGCCGAGGTCGCGCGGGCGGTCGCGCAGCAGCCACGCCACCAGCGGGATCACCGCGACCGCTGCGGCGGTCGTGCCGAGCGAGGCAGCCCGCCAGCCCCACTGCGCATCGACTGCGGCGACCAGTGGCAGGAACACCAGCTGCCCGGTCGCGCCGCCCGCGGTCAGGATCCCCGACACCAGTCCGCGCCGGGCGACGAACCAGCGCCCGGTCACGGTGGCCACGAGGGACAGCGCCATCGAGCCGGTGCCCAGCCCCACCAGCACCCCCCACAGCAGGATCAGCTGCCAGCTCGCCGTCATGAAGACCGTCAGCCCGCTGCCGACGGCGACCACGACCAGCGCGCACATGACCACGCGGCGGATGCCGAAGCGCTCCATGAGTGCCGCCGCGAACGGCGCAGTGAGGCCGTAGAGCGCCATGTTGACCGCGACCGCGGCGGAGATCGTGGTCACCGACCAGCCGAACTCGTCCCGCAGCGGGTCGATCAGCACGCCCGGCACGGCCCGGAACGCTGCGGCTCCGACGAGGGCCAGGAACGTCACGGCGGCGACCCACCATGCGGGATGGATGCGGTGTGAGCGGGTCGCCGTGGACGTGATCACGCGGAGAGCATGACCCACCGACCGTGCCAGGACGACGAGAGCAATTCCGACGGGCACTGCTTCGGCAGGCCACGCTCGACCGGCGGCACTCACCCGATGTGACCGGACACTCCCTCACCGTCCGGACACGAACCGCTCCGGTCTGGTTGACTAGTGCCTACCGGCGCCGCCCTCGCTCATCCGGAGCGGCAGGAATCGACGTCGGGCCGAGGCTGCGCCACCGAGGTGCGCCCGGCTGTCCGACGTCCCGCCGACGATGTGAGCCCGCCCTGCCTTCCGGCAGCCGAGCCGGTGCTCGCCGTTTCCGTGGATGAACGACGGTCACTCCAGCGTTGAGGAACCGATGACTTCACCCAGCAACTCCCCCACGAGCTCCACCGGGACCGGGGACAACCGTCCCCGTCGCTCCCGCGGCGGCCGCGGCCGCGGCGGCCGCCCCACCGGCGACCAGCCCACCCAGCACAGCCCGGCCGGCACCCGGGTTCCCCGGGACGTCGTCCCGCCGCCGGTCGTCGTCCCCGTCGGGGCCGATGCCACCGTGTTGCCCACCGACACCACCTTCGCGGCCCTCGGCGTCCCTGCGCCGCTCGTCGAGGTGCTCACGGTGAGCGGCATCACCTCGCCCTTCCCGATCCAGGTCGCCACGCTGCCCGACAGCCTGGCCGGCCGTGACGTGCTCGGCCGTGGCCGCACCGGCTCCGGCAAGACGATCGCCTTCGCCCTGCCCCTGGTCGCTCGCCTCGCCGCCTCCACCAGCAAGCGGCAGCCCAAGCGGCCCCGCTCGCTGATCCTGGTGCCGACCCGCGAGCTGGCCAACCAGGTCGCGGCGGTCGTCGACCCTCTCGCCCGGGCCCTGGGCATGCGGACGACGACGATCTTCGGCGGCGTGGGCCAGAACCCGCAGGTCTCCGCGCTCGCCGGCGGCCTCGACGTCGTCATCGCCTGCCCCGGCCGGCTCGAGGACCTCATCCAGCAGGGCCACTGCGACCTCGGTGCGATCGAGGTGACGATCCTCGACGAGGCCGACCACATGGCCGACCTCGGGTTCCTGCCCGGCGTCAAGCGGATCATGGACCGCACGCCGAAGGTCGGCCAGCGGATGCTCTTCTCGGCCACGCTGGACAACGGCGTCGACATCCTCGTCAAGCGCTACCTGTCCAACCCGACGACGCACTCGGTGGACCCGGCCGTCGCGCCCGTGTCGACCATGACCCACCACGTCTTCCGGGTCGACGCCACCGACAAGGCGAAGATCGTCCAGGAGCTGGCGTCGGGTCTCGGCCGGAGCGTCCTGTTCACCCGCACCAAGCACCAGGCCAAGAAGCTGGCCAAGCAGCTCACCGCTGCCGGTGTGCCCGCGGTCGACCTGCACGGCAACCTCAGCCAGGGCGCCCGCGAGCGCAACCTCGACGCGTTCAGCAACGGCGAGACCCGCGTCCTGTGCGCGACCGACATCGCCGCCCGCGGCATCCACGTCGACGACGTCGCCATCGTCGTGCACGTCGACCCGCCGGCCGAGCACAAGGCCTACCTGCACCGCTCGGGCCGCACCGCCCGCGCCGGTGCCGGCGGCACCGTCGTCACCATCGCCACCCCGGACCAGGCGGGTGAGGTGCGCACGCTGGCGCGCCAGGCCGGCATCACCCCCGAGGTGTCGGCGATCAAGCCGGGCGCCCGGGAGATCACCGCCCTGACGGGACCGGCGGCTCCCTACGTCGAGCCCGCCCCCCTGCCGGCCGCTCAGCCCCAGGGGCAGGGCAACGGCCGCGGTCGCGGTCGTTCCGGTGGCGGTTCGGGCGGTTCGGGCGGTCGGTCGGGTGGATCGGCGAGCTCGTCGGCGAAGTCCTCGTCCGCGTCCGCCGGCCGCGGCGGTTCCGCCCGCTCGGGCGG
>JAOPWH010000092.1 GCA_025965795.1 Blastococcus sp. | reverse complement strand
CGAGAAGCCGCGCAGCGGGCCGATGCGCGACATCGTCGCGACCGTCCAGCCCGACCAGGACGTCCTGGTGCGGGCGCCGCTGGAGCAGACGGTCTGCGTCCAGGGCGCGCCCGGCACCGGCAAGACCGCGGTCGGCCTGCACCGCGCGGCGTTCCTGCTCTACGCCCACCGGCAGCGGCTGGCGCAGACCGGCGTGCTCGTCGTCGGCCCGAACCGGGCGTTCCTGTCCTACGTGCAGGAGGTCCTGCCGGCGCTCGGCGAGGTCCAGGTGACACAGGTGACCGCCGACGACCTCGCCCCCGCCGTGCGGGTCACCGGCACCGACACCGAGCAGCAGTCCGTCCTCAAGGGCGACGCCCGGATGGCGGAGGTCCTGCGCCGGGCGTTGTGGGGCGAGATCACCAAGCCGGCCGACTCCGTGCAGGTGCCCCTGGCCGGCCGCCGGTACCGGGTGCCGGTGGAGCGGCTCAAGCGCTATGTGGACGACCTGCGCCGGCGGGCCCGCGCCGACGACGACCAGCAACTGCTGCACTACGCCGCGGGCCGCGAACGGCTCGCCCTGCTCGTCGCCGAGGACGCCCGTCGGCAGAAGGAGGAGTCCGGCGGCAGCCCCACCGACGCCGAGACCCGCCGGACCGCACGCAGCCCGGAGGTCCGCGCCTTCTGCGACGAGGTCTGGCCGGCCGTCGACGCGCCGGGCCTGATCTGCGCGCTGTTCACCGACGCGGCACGCCTGGCCCGGGCGGCCCGCGGCATCCTGGACGACGCCGAGCAGTTGCTCCTGCTCTGGTCGAAGCCGCCCCGGTCGGCGCGCAGCGCGCCGTGGACCGACGCCGACGCGGTGCTGGTCGACGAGGTGGCCGGACTGCTCGAGCGGACCTCGGGCTACGGGCACGTGGTGCTGGACGAGGCCCAGGACCTCTCGCCCATGGAGTGCCGCGCGGTGGCCCGGCGCCTGGCGGCCGGCTCCC
Organism: Blastococcus sp.; assembly: GCA_025965795.1. Lineage (GTDB taxonomy): Bacteria > Actinomycetota > Actinomycetes > Mycobacteriales > Geodermatophilaceae > Blastococcus_B. The sequence continues at coordinate 1,812 of JAOPWH010000092.1, read as the reverse complement.
TCACGGTGCTGGGCGACCTCGCCCAGGCCACCAGCCCCTGGGCGGCGGCGGACTGGAGCCGGACGCTGGCCGGGCTGGGCCGGCCGGACACCGCTGTCCGACCCCTGACCCGCGGCTACCGGGTGCCGGGCGAGGTCCTGGACTACGCCAACCGGCTGCTGCCGGTCATCGCCCCGGGGCTGCCGGCCGCGACCGCGGTGCGGTCGGAGCCGGGGTCGCTGGTCGTCCGGCCCGTGACGGCCCTGGCCGGGCCGCTGGTCGAGGTGGTCACCGAGCTCGCCGCCGCCCCGGGTTCGATCGGGATCGTCTGCGCCGACGCCGCCGTGGCCGACGTCGTCGCGCTGCTGGCCGCTGCGGGACTTCCGGCGGCCGCGTTGACGGACGCCGGCGACGAGGTACCTGCGGTCGCCGTGGTTCCGGCCACGCTGGTCAAGGGGCTGGAGTTCGACGCCGTGGTCGTGGTCGACCCGGCCGCGATCGTGGCCGCCGAGCCCCGCGGACTGCACCGGCTCTACGTCGTCCTCACCCGGGCGGTGAGCTCCCTCGTCGTCCTCCACCGCGGGGACCTCCCGCGGCCGCTGACCGGCGGTTGAGCAGCTCGTCGAAGGACTGGGTGAGCAGCCACCCGAGCAGGGCCACCAGGTGCAGCAGGAACAGCCAGAAGCCGATGGCGGCCACCCCGCCGACCACGGTGAGACCGCCGAACGGGGCGCCGAGGTCCAGCGGCAGGGAGAGGAAGAAGACGAACCCCTGCAGGAAGCCGGACAGGCAGGCGGCCGTGAAGGCGGCGCCGGCGACCAGCGCGGGCCATCGCACCTGTCCGCCGCCGACCACCCGGAAGCCCCAGGCGAGGGGCACGGTGAGGGCGGCCAGTACCGAGTAGAAGCCGAGGGCGACGCGGCCGACCGCGGCCGCGGCACCGCCGGTCGCGGCGAGGTCGGCCATCGCCCCTGCCGCGAGCAGGAGCGGGTACAGCAGCACCGGGGTGAGCAGGAGCAGGGGGAGCGCGGCCAGCCGTCCGCGCCAGGCGGTCGCCGCCTCGGGCCGGCCGCCGAACCGGAGCAGTGCCCGGCGGAGCCCCTCGCCGTAGAGCGACATGGGCAGGAGCGCGAGCAGGCCGCCCCACGCCGAGAGCGCCACTCCCGCATCGACCAGACGGGCGACGGCGTCCGGTGCGCCGAGCTGGGCCGGTAACAGCTCGGCCAGCCGGTCGCCGAGGGCGTGCACCTTGTCCGGCGAGGTCAGCCGGGCCGTGAGCGCGAACGCGAGGACGAGCAGCGGCACGACGGCGATCCCCGCGTAGAACGTCAGGCCCGCCGCGATGAGTGCGAGGTCGCGTCCCTGCAGGCGCCGTCGTACCCCGGCGAGCAGCTCGGGGACGGCGGTGCGCACTAGCCGGCCGCGTCCAGCAGGTGCCGCGCGGCCGCGTAGCCGCCGAGTCCGCTGACCGCCCCGCCGCGGACCGTTCCGCCCGAGGAGGCGGCGACGATCCGCGGGTGGTCCGTCGCGACGCCCCAGCCGCCCACCTGCTCGGGCGTCACCGCGACCGGCCAGGACAGCTCGCCGTGGAAGATGTGCCCGCCGGGCATGGCCAGGGAGGCTTCGACGTCCAGCGGTGAGGCGGCCTGCAGGCAGGGGGCGCCGGAGGCGTCGCGCGCCAGGCAGTCCACCAGCGGTTCCTCGAGGTGGGCGTCGAGCTGGGCCACGACCCGGCGGACCGCCTCCCGCCGGGTGCCCACCGGGTCGTCGCGGAAGAGCTCGGCCGGGGTGTGCAGGCCGAAGAGCGTCAGCGTGTGGTGCCCGGTGGCCCGC
>JAOPWH010000088.1 GCA_025965795.1 Blastococcus sp. | reverse complement strand
CGTCACTCCGCCGTCGTCGGCCGGACCGACCAGCTGGCGCAGCCAGGCGCGCTGCCCGTAGCGCCGCCGCCAGGTGGTGACGGCGTCCCGGAGGTCGTGCAGCTGGACCCCGCGCTGGTGCGCACCGGTCCAGACGTCGGGCAGCGACCGGCCCAGTTCGGCGTGCCACAGCAGCGGCGGCAGGTCCTCGAGCACGACCGCCATGCCCACGTGGTTCACCGGCGCGTTCGTGAACGCCCGGATCGCCCGGTCGGCCATCGAGGCCCCCCGGAACACCCACACGTCGCCGGTACGGGTGAGGTCGACGGCCTGGTCGAGAGCGAGATCGGGCACGCCGCTACGTTACGGACCGTGCGCCCCTGGAAGCTGCTCGGACTGGCCGGCCTCGCCGGAGTCGCCGCGACGGGTGCCGTGCTGGCCCGCAACGAGCGACAGCGACGTGCGTACACGCCGGACGACGTCCGGACCCGGCTGCACGAGCGGGCGGCGTCACTCAGCGAGCCCGCCGAGGTGCCGGCCGCACCGGCGGAGCTCACCGCCGGTCGCATGCACCGCCTGGCACGCGCTCTCCGCCGCCGCTGACCGCCCCGGGCGGAGTGCCAGGGCGCGAAAGCGCGTCCCCCTCCTCCGCTCAGCCCGCGGGAGGCGCCTGCGGCAGGACGATGACGCCGTCCCGGTCGGCGCACAGCCACTCGCCCTCGCGGAAGACCACCCCGGCGAACAGGACCGGCAACCCGGCCTGACCGGAGTGCACTCCCCGCTCACTCCTGCGCGGGAAGACCGCCAGCGCCCGGACCCCCACCGGCTGCGCCGCGAGCTCGTCGACGTCGCGCACGCAGCCGTGCACGACGACGCCGGCCCAGCCGTTCTCCGCAGCCGCCGAGGCGAGATTGCCGCCGAACAGCGCGCAGCGCAGCGACCCGCCTCCGTCGACGACGAGGACCCGCCCCTCGCCCGGCTGCTCGACGGCCTCGCGCACCATCGAGTTGTCCTCGAAGACCTTGAGCGTGGTGATCGGGCCGCTGAACTCGTCCCGGCCGCCGTAGATCCGGAAGACGGGCTCGCACACCTGCGCCTCGGGGTGGGCATCGCACAGGTCGGTGGTCGACGCGGTCATAGCAGCTCGCTCTCTGTCGGGGGGTGAGGTGGTCATGCGGGTCGTGCCGTCGGAGTCACGCTGTCGACCCGGCGCACCGGTCCAGCGCCACGGTCGTTCTCGGACAGGTGCTCGAACGTCTCGCCGGTGGCGGTGACCGTGCGGGTGACGTCGCGCCCGCCGTAGACCCAGTAGATGGTCATCGAGCCCTCGCCGCGGTTGCGGAAGCAGTGCGCAACGCCGGCCGGCACCCAGGTGGCCTGCCCGGCGACCAGGTCGAACTCGTCGTCGCCGATCACGGCGGTCGCCTCGCCCTCGTACACCAGCACGGTCTCCTCGACGTTGTGCGAGTGCAGCGGGATGCCGGTCCCCGGCGAGAAGACCGTCATCCCGGTGGTGACCGCGTTCCCCTCGCAGTTCCACTTGCCGACGAAGGGGATGGTCACGACGCCGTTGCCGCGATCGAAGCGCTCGATCTCGGCCGGGCGCAGGAGCATCGAGGGCGCGACGGGCCGCGCCGCACCGGACGCGCTCATGCGGACTCCTCGGCGGTGTGGCTGACCAGCAGCTCGCCCGCGGTGTTGAGCTGGCTCTCGACCAGCCGGTCGGCGACCGCCCGCCACCGGGCGAAGTGCGGCGCCGACTTGTGCGCCGCGAAGGCGTCGGCATCGGTGTAGAGCTCGTAGAGGACGAACCGGTTCTCGTGCGCCGCCACCGAGCAGACGTCGAACCGCAGACAACCGGGCTCGTCGCGGACCGAGGCCTCCGCGTTGGCCGACATGGCGGCGAGGAACTCTGCCCGCAGACCCGCTCGGACCTCGATCTGGACCATCAGGCTGAACATCGGCGTCCATTCGTCGCAACTGGTATGCCGTGCTGTATACAGCACGGGGGACAACCACGGGCGAGGGCGGTCATGTCGCAGCAGCGCATCGCGCCGGACGATCTGCGCGAGTTCGGCACCCGCGTTCTCGCCTCGCTCGGCGTCCCCGGGAACGACAGCGCCCTGGTCACCGACAGCCTGGTGCAGGCCGACCTGTGGGGCCACCAGTCGCACGGCCTCCTGCGCCTGCCCTGGTACGTCGCCCGACTGCGCACAGGCGCGATGCGCGCCGTCACCGACCCCGCGGTGGTCTCCGACACCGGGCCGCTGCAGGTCTGGGACGGGCGCGACGGGATCGGACAGGTGCTCACCGAGCGCGCCCGGCAGGCCGCGGTGACGCGGGCACGGGCCTTCGGCGTCGGGGTGGTGGGGGTGCGCAACTCCAACCACTTCGGCACGGCCATGTACTTCACCCGGCGGGCCGCCCAGGACGGGTGCGTCGCCATCCTCACCACGAACGCCAGCCCCGCCATGGCGCCCTGGGGCGGCCGCGAGAAGCGGCTCGGCACGAACCCGTGGTCGATCGCCGCCCCTGGGCCCGACGGCACCGTGGTCGCCGTCGACATCGCCAACACCGCGGCGGCACGCGGCAAGATCCACCTGGCGAAGAACCGCGGCGAGCCGATCCCCGAGGGCTGGGCGCTGGATCGCGACGGGGCGCCCACCACCGATCCGGCGGAGGGCGTGCTCGGTGCTCTCCTGCCGATGGCCGGCCACAAGGGGTACGCGATCAGCTTCCTCATGGACGTGCTGTCCGGCGCCCTGACCGGGAGTTCCGTGGGCACCGGCGTGCACGGCCCCTACGAGGCGGCCGAGCGAAGCGGTTGCGGCCACCTGTTCCTCGCCCTCGACCCGGACGCGTTCGGGGACCGCGGCGGATACGAGGAGCGGGTGGGCCGGCTCGTCGACGAGGTGAGATCGGTTCCCCTGGCCCAGGGGTTCGGCGAGGTCTTCTGTCCCGGCGAGGTGGAGGACCGCGCCGAGGCCGCGAACCTGGCCGCCGGCGGCGTACTGCTCGCCGAGGAGTCGCTGGCAGATCTGCGTGGGCTCTCGGCGGAGACGGGTGTGCCGTTCCCGCCGGAGGTGGTCAGGTGGTGACCACCGGGGCTGCGGCCGCGACCCCCGAGGCCAGCAAGGTCGACGTCGTGCACCGCATGCTGCGGCGGGAGATCGAGCACGGCGAACTGGCACCGGGCACGCCGCTGTCGGAGCTCTCCCTGGTGGAGCGGACCGGGGCCTCGCGAACTCCCGTCCGTGAGGCGTTGCGCCGGCTCGCCGGAGAAGGTCTCGTCGACCTCGTGCCGCGGCAGGGCGCCCGGGTGTCGCGGGTGTCGCTGCAGAGCGTCCGCGACCTGTTCGACTTCCGCGCACTCGTGGAGCCGGCCGCCGTCCGGCAGGCCACCGAGGCCGTTGCCGGCGATCCGGAACTCCGGCGGGCGTTCGCGGAGATGCGCGGAGAGTTCGTCCGCATCGAGCGGCGAGCGCCCTCGCCGGCCCGATCGCGGGAGTTCTACGACCTGGCCGACAGGTTCGACTGGGCGGTCATCGGCGCCACGCGCAACGAGCACCTCCGCCGCACCATCGCCGAGCTGCGCCCGCACACCACCCGGCTGCGCAACCTGTCGCACGTCGATCCGGGGCGGGTCGACGTCTCGGTGGCCGAGCACCTGGTCATCTGTGACGCGCTGCTGCGCGGGGACGCCGACGAGGCGGCTGCCCGGACAGCCGAGCACCTGGCGCTCAGTGTCGCGACGATCTTCGGCAACCTCGCGTCCGGCCCCGGGGACGCCCTCGACCTCTGAGCGGCCGACTCTGCCGTCGTGGCCGCTTCAGTAGGAAGCCTTGACCGCCAGGACGGGGCAGTTGGCGTCGAGCAGGATCCGCTGCGCCTGACTGCCGGTGATCAGCTTGCCCGTGGGCGACCGGCGGCGCAGCCCGATGACCAGCAGGCTCGCCTTCACCCGGTCGGCGGCCTCGACGAGCTCCTCGGAGGCCTCCTGGCCGCGGACGAGCTGCTCGATCTCGTAGACGACGCCGGCCCCGTCGAGCCGCGCGCGCACCTCGTCGAGGGCGGGCTCGGAGGCGAACCGGCTGTCGGTGAGGGAGTCACCGCGAGAGGTGTTGACGATGTGCAGAGGCTCCTCGCGACGCCGCGCCTCGCTGATCGCGGCCGACAGCGCCGCCTCGCCCTCGGGGGTGGGGACGAAGCCCACGACGATGGTCATGCCCACAGCCTTCCCTACCGGACGGACGAGGTCAGCATTGCGCCGCTAACGGTCGTTTCGGTCCTTGCGGTCGGCGCTCAGCCGGACCGCCACCCCGCGCGCAGGGTGAACCGTCGTTCCGGTCGGCCGGCGGTGCCATAGCGCTGCCGGACCTCGGCCTGCTGGTCGGCCACCAGCTGTTCCAGGTAGCGCCGGGCACTGACCCGGGCCAGGCCGGTCCGCTCGCTGCACTCGGTCGCGGAGAGGCCGTCGTCCGCGGCCGCCCCCAGCGCGGTCCGCACCAGCTCCAGCGTCTCCGGGCTGATCCCCTTCGGGGTGGACGGGACCGCCGGTACGCGCGCGGACGCCCCACCGAAGATGCGGTCGACGTCGCCCTGGGCGACCTCGTCCAGCTCCTCGAGCCGGCCTCGCAGGCTCGCGTAGTTCCGCAGCCGCGCCTCGAACGTGCGCCGGTCGAACGGCTTGACCAGGTAGTCCAGCACCCCGCCGTGCAGGGCGCTGCGGATGCTCTCGACGTCCCGCGCCGCGCTGATCACGATGACGTCGGAGGCCGAACCCGCCGACCGCAGCCGGCGGAGCACGTCCAGCCCCGTCATGTCGGGCAGGTAGACGTCCAGCAGCACCAGGTCCGGGCGCGACCGGTCGATCTCCCGGATGGCCTCCTCCCCCGTGGACGCCGTGCCGACCACCCGGAAGCCGTCCAGGGCGGTGACGAACCCGCTGTGCACCTTGGCCACCATGAAGTCGTCGTCGACGATGAAGACGCCGATCACGACGGCACCAACGCGGTGCCGACCGGCAGTCGCGCGGCGAATGTCGAGCCGCCCTCCGAGGTCGCGGAGACACTCCCGCCGCGCCGGGTGCACACCAGGTGCACCAGTGACAGGCCGATGCCGCGCTCCCCCGCCGGCGTTCCGACGGTCGGCCGCTCCGACGCCTCCTTGGTCGACATCCCCCGGCGGAACACCTCGCGCTCCATTCCGGCGGGCACACCGGGGCCGGAGTCGCGGACGACGATGTCGACCTCGTCGTCGACCAGCCCCAGGGCCACCTCCACCCAGCGATCCGGTGCCGAGGCGGCGGCATCGAGGGCGTTGTCGACGAGATTGCCGACGACGGTGGCGACGTCGGTGCTCAACCCGTCGTCCAGCACGGGCAGCGCGGAGTCGGGCGAGATCCGCAGGCCGACGCCGAGCTCGGACGCCTGACTGGCCTTGGCGATGAGCAGCGCCGCGATCGAGGGGTCGCGGACCGCGCTCGTCACGGCGTCGGTGAGCTCGGAGTGGCCCGAACTCACCCGGTGCACGAAGCGCACCGCCTCGTCGGCTTCTCCCAGCTCGATCAGGCCGGCGATGGTGTGCAGCCGGTTGCTGAACTCGTGGGCCTGGGCGCGCAGGGTGTCGGTGACGTGCCGCGTGAGGTCCAGTTCGCGGCGCAGCTCCAGCAGCTCGGTGCGGTCGCGCAGGGTGGTCACCGAGCCGATCGGCTTCCCCCGGCTGGAGATGGGCAGCCGGTTGACCACGAGCACCCGGCCGGAGCTGGCCACGGCCCGGTCGAGCTCGACCTCCTCGGTGAGCAGTGCCTCGCGCATCTCCTCCCCGACTCGCAGGTCGGCGAGGGTGCGGCCGAGAGCGTTGCCGGGAATGCCCAGCAGCCGGATCGCCTCGTCGTTGATCAGCGTCACCCGCCCCCGCGGGTCCAGTCCCACGACGCCCTCGCGGATGCCGTGCAGCATGGCGTCGCGGTGCTCCACGAGCCCGGCGATCTCGGCCGGCTCCATGCCCAGGGTCTGCCGCTTCACGCGACGGGCGACGAGCAGCGAGCCGAGGATGCCGATGACGCTGGCCAGGCCCAGATAGGTGAGCAGGTTCGGGGCCGCATCCGCGAGGGCGTCCAGGACGCCGGGATAGGGCCGGGTGACCACGACGAAGCCGAGCACCTCCGAGCCGCGGGACGCGAGGATGGGCGCCATGGCCACGGCGGCCCGTTCCCCGTCGTGCATCGTGACGCCGTCCCAGGAGCGCCCGTGCCGGACGTCGCTGTCCCCGACGTCGTAGCGGGTGTTCAGCTCGGCCGGGTCGGCGGTCGCGAGAACGGTGCGCGCGGCGTTCGCCACCACGATCGAGTCCGAGCCGGAGGCGCTGCGCATGCTCTCGGCCGCCACACGGATGTAGTCGGTCTCCCCGTGGTCCATGGCCTCCCGGGTCGCCCGGGCGTTGGCCAGCGTCTCGGCGATCGCGACCGCTCTACGCCCCTCCAGTTGCTCACCCCGCTGCATCGCCTGGGCGACGCTCACCGCCGTGACGCCGGCCAGGACGACGCAGATGATGACGACCTGCAGCGCCAGCAGCTGGCCGGCCAGCGACAGCCGCCGGGTCATCTGCTTCTCCTGACGTCGCACGGGTGAGCGGGATCGGGCCCAGTTCAGCACGCGTGTCGGGCGCGCAGAACCGTGGACACAACGACCACAAAGCGCATTGCGCACTCAAGGGTGACACGGCCGGACGGGTCGCCCATCGTCGCATTCACGCGGTGGTCATCCACCCGACACACAGGAGGACACAATGCGCACTGCTTCCCTTCGGAAGCTCACCGTCGGTGCCGTCGCCGCCGGGCTCGTACTGACCGGCTGCGGAACCACTGCCGAGGGCGGCTCCGCCTCCGACAGCGGCAAGGAAGGCCCCATCACCGGACTGCGCTTCATGGTCCCGAACTCCGCCGGCAGCGGCTACGACACCACCGCCCGCGAGGTCCAACGGGTGCTGGAGGACGAGAACCTCGCCAAGGGCATCGAGGTCTTCAACCTCGAGGGCGCCGGTGGGACCGTCGGCCTGCAGCGGCTGGTGAACGAGAAGGGCAACGCCGACATGCTCATGCAGATGGGCCTCGGCGTCGTCGGTGCGCAGTTCAGCAACCAGTCCGAGGCCACCCTCGACCAGACCACCCCGGTCGCGAAGCTGATCGAGGAGGCCGAGGCGATCGTCGTTCCGGCCGACTCGCCCTACAAGACCCTCGACGACCTCGTCACCGCGTGGAAGGCCGACCCGGGCAACATCCCGGTGGGCGGCGCCTCCAACCCGGGTGGTCCCGATCACCTCACCCCGATGCTGCTGGCGCAGGAGGTCGGCGTGAAGCCGACCGACGTCAACTACGTCGCCTACGACGGCGGCGGCGAGCTGACGGCCGGCATCCTGGGCGGCGACGTGGCCTTCGCCGCGACCGGCATCGGTGAGGTCGCCGAGTCCGCGGCCGGCGGCAAGGTGCGCATCCTGGCCGTCACCAGTGAGCGGCCCGTCGAGGGCGTCGACGCCCCGACCCTGACCGACGAGGGCGTCGACCTCGTGTTCGCCAACTGGCGCGGCATCGTGGCGCCCCCCGGCATCAAGGACGCCGACACGCAGAAGTGGATCGACGCCGTCACCACCATGCACGACAGCGACGCGTGGACCAAGACGCTGGCCGACCAGGGCTGGACCGACGCCTTCCTGACCGGGGACGAGTTCTCCTCGTTCCTCGACGACGAGAGCAGCCGCGTCCAGTCCGTGATGAGTGACCTGGGCCTGGCATGAGTTCTGCCGCCCCCGGCGGCACCCAGGAGCAGGGCCGCTCCGAGTACGGAGTGGCCCTGTTCCTGGCGGCTCTCGGGCTCCTCGTCGTGGTCCAGGCGCTGCTCCTGCCGGAGAGCCGCATCTCCCGTGGACCGGTCGGCCCCGGCGCCGTGCCGATCGTGGTCGGCAGCCTGTTGGTGCTCGTCGCCGTCTTCCTCGCACTGGACGTGTACCGCGGCGGTCGTGGTGAGCCGGAGGGCGGCGAGGACGTCGAGCTGAGCGGCGGCACCGACTGGCGCACGGTCCTGATGCTGGCGGCGGCGTTCGTCGCCAACGCTCTCCTGATCGAGCCCCTCGGCTGGCCCTTGTCCGGCGCGATCCTCTTCTGGGGATCGGCCTTCGCACTCGGCAGCCGGCACTACGTCCGGGACGCGGCCATCGCGCTCGTCCTGTCCTTCGGCTCCTGGTACCTCTTCTTCTTCGGCCTCGGCAAGCTCCTGCCGGTCGGCATCCTGAAGGGCATTCTCTGATGGACGCGCTGAACCAGCTGGTCGGTGGGTTCGCGACCGCGCTGACGCCGGAGAACCTGCTGTACGCCGTCGTGGGTGTGCTCCTCGGCACCGCGATCGGCGTGCTCCCGGGGATCGGCCCCGCGATGACGATCGCCCTGCTCCTGCCGCTCACCCGCAGCCTGGACGTCACCGGGGCGCTGATCATGTTCGCGGGCATCTACTACGGCGGCATGTACGGCGGGTCGACGACGTCGATCCTGCTGAACACCCCCGGCGAGAGCGCCTCGGTGGTCACGGCCGTCGAGGGCAACAAGATGGCCAAGGGCGGCCGCGCCGCCCAGGCCCTGGCGACCGCGGCCATCGGGTCGTTCGTCGCCGGCACCATCGCCACTCTGCTGCTGGCGGTCCTCGCGCCCACGGTCGCCGAATTCGCGGTCGAGGTCTCCCCCGCCGACTTCTTCGCGATCATGCTGCTCGCCTTCATCGCGGTGACATCGGTGCTCGGCAGCTCCCGGGTCCGCGGCCTGGCCGCCCTCGGCCTGGGGCTGACCATCGGCCTGATCGGCATCGACAAGACCTCCGGGCAGCAGCGGCTCACCTTCGGCATTCCGGAGATCGCCGACGGCATCGACGTCATCGTCGTCGCGGTCGGCCTGTTCGCTGTCGGCGAGGCGTTGTGGACGGCGGCGCACCTGCGCCGCAAGCCGATCGAGGTGATCCCCGTCGGCAATCCGCGGATGAACCGCGAGGACTGGGCCCGTTCGTGGAAGCCCTGGCTCCGCGGCACCGCGATCGGCTTCCCGTTCGGCGCGATCCCCGCCGGAGGTGCGGAGATCCCGACGTTCCTCTCCTACGTCACCGAGAAGCGGCTCTCCAAGCACCCGGAGGAGTTCGGCCACGGTGCGATCGAGGGTGTGGCCGGCCCGGAGGCGACCAACAACGCCTCGGCCGCAGGAGGCCTGGTGCCGATGCTCACCCTCGGCATCCCGACCACGGCCACCGCGGCGATCATGCTCGCGGCCATCCAGAGCTACGGCATCGAGCCCGGCCCACAGCTGTTCGACAAGGAGCCGGAGCTGGTCTGGGGGCTCATCGCGAGCCTCTTCATCGGCAACACCGTGCTGCTGCTGCTCAACCTGCCGCTCGCGCCGATCTGGGCGAAGCTGCTGCGGATCCCCCGCACGTACCTGTACGCCGGGATCCTCTTCTTCTCCAGCCTCGGCGCCTATGCGGCCAACGCCAACACGTTCGACCTGTTCCTGTTGGCGATCATCGGCGCACTCGGCTTCATGATGCGTCGCTACGGACTGCCGATCCTCCCCTGCATCATCGGGGTGATCCTCGGCCCGTTCGCCGAGCAGAAGCTCCGCCAGGCCCTGCAGATCAGCAACGGCCACGTCAGCGGGCTGTTCGAGCCGGTCTCCGTGGTCGTCTACTGCATCGTCGGGCTGATCCTGCTCTGGCCGGTCGTCCGGCGGTTCCTCCCCCGCAAGGCGGTGCCCAGCGTCCTCGAGGAGGCCACGCACGAGATCGAGGAGGCGCACCACCACCACGGCCTGACCAGTTCGGTGTCCGTGGAGCGGCACGTCGGCGACGAGGCCCGCAGGAAGCCCGACCCCGCGGACCCGAGCGGGCCCTGAGCGGATGCGGGAGGCGAGGTTTCCTCGCCTCCCGCACTCCCCTAGATGCTGCGCCAGCGCCCTTCGGTGGCGTTCCCCGACTGCTGCGACTCGAAGACGTTGCCCTCGGTCGGCGGCACTTCGTCGTTCGCCACGGCCATCCGCTGCAGCAGCGGGCCGACCAGGAAGTCGTAGACGCCGGGCAGCAGCCGGAACCCCGCCGTGATGACCGGGTTGAACAGCCCGGCCTGGACCATCCGCCGTGGCCGGTCCAGCGTGGACAGCACGATCCGCGCCACCCGCTGCGGCGAGTACACCGGGGGCGGCGGGCGGCCCGTGCTGCCGGTCCAGGACGCCGCCTGGAAGTAGATCGGGGTGTCGACCCCGCCCGGCTGGACCGCCGACACCTCCACACCGGGCGCGTCCCGCACCTCCATCTGCAGCGTCCGGACGAGGCCCAGCTGACCCCACTTGGCTGCGACGTAGCTGCCCATGAGCGGCGTGGCCACCGAGCCGAGCAGCGAGTTGACGACGAGCAGATGCCCCGCGCCCTGCTTCCGGAACAGCGGCAGCACGACGCGCGCCACCGTCGCCGTGCCGTGCACCGCGGTCTCGACGACGGTCTCGAAGATCTCCCGCGGGACCTCCTCGATCGTGCCGTAGGCCATGACCTGGGCGGCGTGGACCACGGCGTCCAGCCGGCCGAACCGCTGCACCGCCGCATCGACGGCGACCCGAACCGCCTCCTCGTCCTTGACGTCGGCGGGGCAGACGATCACGGCGCCCGCCCCGGCGGCACGGGCCTCCGTGGCGGCGTCCTCCAGTGATTCCCGGCCGCGTGCGACGAGTACGAGCTGTGCGCCACGGCCGGCCAGTTCCAGGGCGGTCGCGCGGCCGATGCCGCTCGACGCGCCGGTGATCAGGACGGTCTCGGGTCGTGTGGGGGTCGACATGCGGGGTGCTCAGCTCCAGGGCGGTGTCGGGGTGCGGGACCGGGCCCGCGATCGCTGCGCGTTCGGTTGTGCGCTACCCGTCGAGCGCCGGGTCATGCGGCGGGCCGCTGTCCACCGCCAGCCGGTCGAGCAGCCAGCCCGGCCCCGCCACCACGCAATCCGGCGGCAGGCGGGCGCGCAGACCCCGGTCCGCTGTCACCACCAGCACCGCCGTGCCCCGGGCGGCCAGCTCGTGGGCGCAGGCCGTCAGGGCGTCGTCACCACTTCCGGGCGCCCGGACCATCCGCACTGCCTCGGGGCCCGGCACGTCCCGGGCCCGGCCTTCCACGACGACCACGACCTCGGAGCAGGAGAAGAGGCGGCCGTCCGGCCCGGTCATCCGCTGCCCGGGCAGCCGGGCCAGGCGTTCCAGCAGCCGGAGGGTCGCGCCGGCGCGGTCGCGCCACCAGCCGTCCGGGCGGCTGCCCACCACGTTCGCCGCGTCCACCAGCAGCACCGTCGTCACGTCCGCCGCCCCTCGCCCTGCTCGTTCCGTGTCGCCCGTCCGGGGGACGGCGCCACGTGATCGTTTGTCCACCCGCCCACCGGGCATGCAACCGGGGATGTTCTCGCAGGCCCCGATCGGGGTCTGCTCGCCGAAGGAGGGCCCGATGGCCGACCACTCGTCCCACGACCACGACGCCACGGCGCGCACCACCGAGGGTGCCACCGTCACGCGCGGTGCCGGCCGCGACGCCGTGGCCGCCCAGCACGCCCGCTTCGGCGGGATCAAGTGGGGCGCCGCCTTCTTCGGCTGGCTGACCGCCAACGGCCTCGCCGTCATCCTCGTCGCGATCCTCTCGGCGGCGGGCGTGGCGCTCGGGCTGGCGAGGAACGTCGACACGGCCGACGAGGCCGCCCAGCAGGCTCAGACGCTCGGTATCGGCGGCGGCATCGCCGTCCTCGTGGTGCTGTTCCTCGCCTACCTCGCCGGTGGCTACGTGGCCGGCCGCATGGCCCGGTTCGACGGCGCCCGTCAGGGCCTGGCGGTCTGGGTGATCGGGCTGATCGTCGTCCTCGCGCTCGCCGCGGCCGGGGCGATCCTGGGCTCGCAGTACAACGTGCTCCAGCAGCTCAACCTGCCGCGGATCCCGATCGACGAGGGCACCGCGACCACCGCCGGGATCATCACGCTCGTCGCGATCCTGCTGGTGACGCTGCTCGGCGCCGTCCTCGGCGGCAAGCTCGGCGACCGCTTCCACCGCAAGGTCGACCGCGCCGGCTTCGACCTGTAGGCGCCCCCACCCGGCCCCGGACAGCAGCCGCTGTCCGGGGCCGGGTGCTGTCCTGGGCGGCCGAGCGCTCCTAGGCTGCAGGCATGTGCCGGAACATCCGCCCGCTGAGCAACTTCGAGCCGCCGGCCACGAACGACGAGGTCCGGGCCGCGGCGCTGCAGTACGTGCGCAAGATCAGCGGCACCACGAAACCGTCCCAGGTGAACACCCCGGCGTTCGAGCGCGCCGTCGAGGAGATCGCCGACGTGTCGGCGCGGCTGCTGGAGGCCCTGGTGACGACGGCCCCACCCAAGGACCGCGAGGTCGAGGCGGCGAAGGCCCGGGAGCGAGCCGCGCTGCGCTACGGCACCTGAGCGCCGGCCGGTGCGGGCAGCCGGCATGGTCGGCAGATGCGCGGGTAGGGGCAGGTCTCACCCCTCGTCCCAAGGAGCACCTCCATGGCCCGCCTCACCCTGTCACGCACGCTGCACGACGTCGGCCTCTCCGCCTGGTTCGGAGGCACCCTGGCCAACGCGGTCGCCCTGAACGCAGCAGCGGCCGAGGCCGGTAGCGACAAGGACACCGGCCGCGTCGCCAACGCCGGCTGGGACCGGTGGACCCCGGTCAACGCCGCCGCCATCGGCGCCCACCTGGTGGGCAGCGTCGGCCAGCTGCTCGGCGACAAGGAGCGCGTCGCCCGCCAGCAGGGGGTGGCGTCGATGGCCACCCTCAAGACCCTGCTCACCGCCGCCGCCCTGGGCGCCACCGCCTACAGCCGGATCCTCGGACAGCGGGTGTCGGCGGCCGGCGCCGTGCCGGCCAAGAAGGGCACCAAGCCCAGCAGGCGCACCAAGGTCGCCCAGCCCGACGTCGCCGCGGCACAGGAGCAGCTGGACACCCTGCAGTGGGTCATCCCGGCTCTCACCGGCGCCCTCGTCGCGATCAGCTCCTACGCCGGGGAGCAGCAGCGCCCCAGCGAGGTGGTCAAGGGCCTCGCCGGCAGCTGAGCCGGACCGGGGTGGCGCGCCGTAGTCGGGGCACAGGAGCCGGGAGGCGGCGCGCCGCATCCCGGGCGAGGAGGGCAAGTGGGGCGGACGGACGAACGGACAGCAGGCGGCACCGGTGACGACGACGGCGGGGAGTCCCGCCAGGAACGGATCAACCGCGAGCTGATCGAGCTTCTCAACGAGCTGCGGGTCGGGCTCCCCGGGGTCCAGTTCCTGTTCGCCTTCTTGTTGATCGTGCCGTTCCAGCAGACCGCGGCCAAGCTGACCGACTTCCAGCGCGACGTCTACTTCGTCGCCCTGGTCTCGGCCGCCGTCGCCACCGTGCTGCTCATCGCGCCGGCTGCCCAGCACCGGCTGCTCTTCCGGCAGCGCGAGAAGGAGACCCTGCTGCGCCGGAGCAGCAAGTCGGCGATCGCCGGCCTGGTCGTCCTCGCGGTCGCCGTGGTCTCGGTGCTGCTGCTGGTGATCGACGTCCTGTTCGACCGGGCCCTGGCGTGGGGCACCGCCGGCTGCGTCGCCGCCCTGCTGGCCTGGTGGTGGATCGCCGTGCCGCTGTGGCAGCGGGCACACGGCGAGCAGGAGACGTTCGACGACTAACCGGCCGCGGCCGCCGACTCGCGGGCCACGTCCGCCTGGGGCGGGAAGACGCGGGCGGCACCGTGCACGGAGATCGACACGTCGTCGCCCGCCGAGGGCACGTCGACGCCCTCCAGTCGTGCGCTGACGGTTCCGCCGCCGGCCAGCTCGAGCCACACGCGGGAGTCGTGGCCGTAGAAGTCGACCCGCCGGACCCGGGCCACGGGCGCGCCGGGTACCGGCGCCACGAGGCGGAGCTGCTCGGGACGGAGGAGGACGCGGGCCGGCCCGTCGGGCAGCGCACTCCCGGGGCCGGCCCACTCGGCGGGAAGGGCACCGAGCACGCAGTGCGCCACGCCGGACCGGACGTCGGCGTCGAGCACGACCGCCTCGCCGACGAAGGCCGCCACGTCGAGGTCGGTGGGCTGCCGGTACAGCGTCCGGGGGTCGGTGAGCTGCACCAGCCGGCCGTTCCGCAGGACAGCGACCTGGTCGGCGATCGAGAGGGCCTCGGCCTGGTCGTGCGTGACCAGGACAGCGGTCGAGCCGCTGGCGGACAGCGCGGCGGCGACGGCCAGCCGGGTCTCGTCGCGGAGGGACGCGTCGAGGGAGGAGAAGGGCTCGTCGAGCAGCACGAGCGAGGGCTCGGGTGCCAGGGCGCGCGCGAGCGCCACGCGCTGCTGCTGCCCGCCGGAGAGCTGGTGCGGCGCGCGGTCGGCGAGGTCGCCGTGCAGACCGACGAGCGCGAGCAGCTCACGCACCCGGTCGCCGTCGCGCCGCTGCCGGCGGGACAGGCCGAAGCTGATGTTGGCGGCCACCGACAGGTGCGGGAACAGGCCGCCCTCCTGCGGCACGAAGCCGATCCCGCGACGGCGCGCGGCCACGCTCTGGCCGGGCCCGGCCACCACGCGGTCGCCCACGACCACCGTTCCTGAGTCGGGGTCGTCGAAGCCGGCGATCAGCCGCAGCAGGGTGGTCTTGCCGCAGCCCGAGGGTCCGAGCAGCGCCGTGAGGCTGCCGGTAGGGACGTGCAGGTCCACGCCGGTCAGGACCGGGGTGGCGGCGAAGGACTTGGTCAGGTCCTTCACGCTCAGGGAACTCATGTCGTCAGACCTCGTCGGGCGTCGCGGGAGAGCAGCACGGTAGCCGGTGCCGAGAGCAGCACCATGACGACGGCGTAGGGCGCCGCCTGGCCGTACTCCAGAGCGCTGCTCGCCGACCAGAACGCCGTGGCCAGCGTGGTCGTTCCCGTCGGGGCGAGCAGCAGGGTGGCGGTGAGCTCGGTGACGACGGCGAGGAAGACCAGCGCCGCGCCCGCGCCGAGGCCCGGGGCGAGCAGCGGCAGCGTGATCCGGCGCATCCGGTCGGGCGCAGAGGAGCCGAGCGAGGCGGCGACGTCGTCGTAGAGCCGCGGTGACTGCTCCACCGCGGAGCGGACGTTCACGATCGCCCGGGGCAGGAACAGGATCACGTAGGCGGCGAGCAGCACCGGCACCGTCTGGTAGAGCCAGGGAGTGGCGCGGATGCTGATCGTCACCAGCGCGAGGGCGACCACGATGCCGGGCACGGAGCTGCCGAGGTAGGTGCTGCGCTCGAGCAGCGTGCTGACCCGGCCGCGGGCGCGCACCGCCAGCCATCCGGTGGGCACGGCCAGGGCCACCGTCAGCACTGCCGCGGCGGCGCCGAGCGCCAGCGTCGTCCCGGTGGTGGTGATCAGGCCGGGCACGGCGAGGGCGGTCGAGGAGCCGGTGGCCATCCAGTAGGCGAGGCTGGCGAGCGGGACCAGCAGCGCCAGCCCGACCAGCGCCGCCAGCCCGATCAGCGAGGGCACGGTGAGCCTGCGCAGCTGCACGGGCCGGCCGGGTCGCGCTGCTCCCTGCCCGGTACGGGCGTAGCCCCGTCGTCCCCGGAGCCGCAGCTCGGCCAGCAGCAGGGCCAGGCAGAGCACCACGAGGACGCCGGCGAGCATCGTGGCGCCGGGACCGTTGAAGGTGGCCCGGTACTGGTCGTAGATCGCGGTCGTGAACGTCGGGTACCGGAGCATCCGCAGCGCCCCGAACTCGGCCAGCAGGTGCACGGCCACCAGCAGGCTGCCGCCGAGCAGAGCGACGCGCAGCTGTGGCAGCTGGACGCGCCGGAAGACCGCCCAGCTGGAGAGCCCGAGGCCGCGCGCGGTCTCCTCCAGCGCCGGGTCCAGCCCGCGGAACGCGGCGGCCACCGGCAGGTACACGAACGGGAAGTACGAGAGCGTGACGACCAGCAGGGCGCCGGCGTAGGTGTCCAGGCCGGGCAGGAGCGAGATCCAGGCGAAGCTGTTCACGAACGCCGGCACCGCGAGCGGCGCCACGAGCAGCACGTGCCACGCCCGGCGGGCCGGCACGCTGGATCGTTCGACCAGCCAGGCCGCGCCCACACCGAGGACTGCGCAGCAGACCACCGTGCCGAGCACCAGGCGGGCGGTGTTCCAGAGCAGTTCGGCCACCCGTGGGCGGAAGACCAGCTCCTGGATGCCCGACCAGCCGACGTCGACGGTGTACGCGGCGATGTACCCGAGCGGCAGGAGCG
>JAOPWH010000061.1 GCA_025965795.1 Blastococcus sp. | reverse complement strand
AGCTGGACAACAACCGGCGACTGCAGACCGTCCGCCGCGACATCGCCCGGATCTACACGATCATGCGCGAGCGCGAGCTGGGTCTCTCGGTCGCCCCGAACGAGGGTGTGGCATGAGCGAGAGCCAGACGTCGTCGGGCCCCGGCCTGGCCGGTCGTGGCTACCGCAAGGTCCGTGAGGGCCTGGTGGTCAGCGACAAGATGGAGAAGACGATCGTGGTCGAGGTCGAGGACCGCGTGAAGCACGGCCTCTACGGCAAGGTCATCCGCCGCACCAACAAGCTGAAGGCCCACGACGAGCAGAACGTCGCGGGCATCGGCGACCGGGTGCAGATCATGGAGACCCGGCCGACGTCGGCCACCAAGCGGTGGCGCCTCGTCGAGGTCGTCGAGAAGGCGAAGTAGGAGGCGGCCCTTCGGGGCCGCAGCGAGTACGCGTACTCTGGACTACTGGCGCGCATCGCACCCCTTCACCGGGGCGCGCGCCACATCCCGGTACCCGTGCACGGACGGCCGGCGGCGTGTGCCGCCGGCTGTCCGCACGTGGGTACCGGACAGCCGGTTCACCGATCCGGCCCGGCTGTCACCACTGAGATTTGGGAGTAAGGGACGTGATCCAGCAGGAGTCGCGACTGAGAGTCGCCGACAACACCGGAGCAAAGGAGATCCTCTGCATCCGGGTGCTCGGCGGTTCCGGGCGGCGCTACGCGGGCATCGGCGACATCATCGTCGGAACCGTCAAGGACGCGTTGCCGGGCGCCGGGGTCAAGAAGGGCGACGTGGTCAAGGCCGTCGTCGTCCGCACGGTGAAGGAGCGCCGTCGTCCCGACGGTTCCTACATCCGTTTCGACGAGAACGCCGCGGTCATCATCCGCGACACCGGCGACCCGCGCGGCACGCGCATCTTTGGCCCCGTGGGCCGCGAGCTCCGTGACAAGCGGTTCATGCGGATCATCTCGCTCGCGCCGGAGGTTTTGTGATCATGGCTGCCATCAAGGGCGCCGCCAGCTTGGGCAAGACCCCGTCCATGAAGGTCAAGAAGGGCGACACCGTCGTCGTTCTTGCCGGCAAGGACAAGGGCGCCAAGGGCCGCGTCATCGCCGCCTTCCCGAAGATCCAGAAGGTGCTCGTCGAGGGCGTCGGCCGGGTCAAGAAGCACACCCGCATCAGCCAGTCCCAGCGCGGTGCCCAGCAGGGCGGGATCGTCACGCAGGAGGCGCGCATCCACGTGAGCAACGTGATGGTGATCGACTCCGAGGACAAGCCGACCCGGGTCGGTTACCGCAAGGACGAGGAAGGCCGCAACATCCGGGTTTCGCGGCGCACCGGTAAGGACCTCTGAACGACATGAGCGCACCCACCCGTGAGCTGCCCCGCATGCTTGCCCACTACCGCGAGACCATCGCCCCGACGCTGCAGACCGAGTTCGGCTACAGCAACGTCATGCAGATCCCCCGGCTGACGAAGATCGTCGTCAACATGGGCGTCGGCGAGGCCACCCGCGACGCGAAGCTGATGGACGGCGCGGTCCGCGACCTCACCGCCATCACCGGTCAGAAGCCGGCCGTCGTCAAGGCCCGCAAGTCCATCGCGCAGTTCAAGCTGCGCGAGGGCATGCCGATCGGCGCGAAGGTCACCCTCCGCGGCGACCGCATGTGGGAGTTCCTCGACCGCCTGCTGTCGCTGGCCCTGCCCCGTATCCGTGACTTCCGTGGGCTTTCCGCCAAGCAGTTCGACGGCCACGGCAACTACACGTTCGGGCTGACCGAGCAGTCGATGTTCCGCGAGATCGACGTCGACAGGATCGACCGCCAGCGCGGCATGGACATCACGCTGGTCACCACCGCCACGACCGACGACGAGGGTCGCGAGCTGCTCCGCCAGCTCGGCTTCCCGTTCACCGGTCAGACCGTCGTGAACACGACCCGCTGAGCCGGTAGGAGATACCACCATGGCCAAGAAGGCTCTGATCGAGAAGGCGAACCGCAAGCCGAAGTTCGCGGTCCGCGGTTACACCCGCTGTCAGCGGTGCGGACGACCCCACGCGGTCTTCCGCAAGTTCGGCCTCTGCCGGATCTGCCTGCGGGAG
Source organism: Blastococcus sp. (assembly GCA_025965795.1). Classification (GTDB taxonomy): domain Bacteria; phylum Actinomycetota; class Actinomycetes; order Mycobacteriales; family Geodermatophilaceae; genus Blastococcus_B. The sequence continues at coordinate 423 of JAOPWH010000061.1, read as the reverse complement.
ATGGCCCATGCCGGGGAGCTCCCCGGCGTGCGCAAGTCCAGCTGGTGAAGGACCCGGCTGCTCCCCATGACACGCTTCGCGCGTCGCGGGTCAGCAGCCGGGCGTTCCAGTAAGTCGCCATCCAGCACGTCACCAACCGAGCACCACTGATCGCCGATAGGCCCCGCGCCAAGTCTCCGAGACCCAGCGCATGTGGAACCGCGGCGAGAAAGGCACCACACGCCATGACGATGACCGACCCGATCGCAGACATGCTCACCCGTCTGCGCAACGCCAATCAGGCGTATCACGACGCCGCGGTCATGCCGTCCTCGAAGTTGAAGACGAAGATCGCCGACATCCTCCAGGAGCAGGGCTACATCGCCGGCTGGAGCGTCAACGACGTGGAGAAGGACGGCAGCACCTTCAAGCAGCTCGTGATCG
>JAOPWH010000054.1 GCA_025965795.1 Blastococcus sp. | reverse complement strand
CTCAACGAGCAGTCGATGTTCCGCGAGATCGACGTCGACCGGATCGACCGGCAGCGCGGTATGGACATCACGCTGGTCACCACCGCCACGAACGACGACGAGGGCCGCGAGCTCCTCCGGCAGCTGGGCTTCCCCTTCGCCGGTTCGCCCGTCGTGGCCACCACCCGCTGAGCCGGTAGGAGACAACCACCATGGCCAAGAAGGCTCTGATCGAGAAGGCGAACCGCAAGCCCAAGTTCGCCGTCCGCGGATACACCCGCTGCCAGCGGTGCGGTCGACCGCACTCGGTCTTCCGCAAGTTCGGCCTGTGCCGGATCTGCCTGCGGGAGATGGCGCACGCCGGGGAGCTCCCGGGCGTCCGCAAGAGTTCCTGGTAACAGACCGACCCGCTCCACGCACGTCACCGACCGAGCAACACTGATCGCCGATAGGCCCAGCGCCAAGTCTCCGAGACCCAGCGCATGCGGAACCGCGGCGAGAGAGGCACCACACGCCATGACGATGACCGACCCGATCGCAGACATGCTCACTCGTCTGCGCAACGCCAACCAGGCGTATCACGACGCAGCGGTCATGCCGTCGTCGAAGTTGAAGACCAAGATCGCCGAGATCCTCCAGCAGGAGGGCTACATCGCCGGCTGGGCCGTCAGCGACGTCGAGAAGGACGGCAGCACCTTCAAGCAGCTGTCGATCGACCTGAAGTACGGCCCGAACCGCGAGCGCAGCATCGCCGGTGTCCGCCGGGTGTCCAAGCCGGGCCTGCGGGTCTACGCGAAGTCCACGGCGCTGCCGAAGGTGCTCGGCGGTCTGGGCGTGGCGATCATCTCCACCTCGACCGGGCTGCTCACCGACAAGCAGGCGAACAAGAAGGGCGTGGGTGGGGAAGTCCTCGCCTACGTCTGGTAAGGGAGCGAGCGAAGATGTCACGAATCGGACGACTCCCGATCCCCGTGCCCGCCGGTGTGGACGTCGCGATCGACGGCCAGACGGTCAGCGTGAAGGGACCGAAGGGCTCCCTGAGCCACACGGTCGCCGCGCCGATCACGGTCGAGCGCGAGGAGGACGGCACGCTCAAGGTCGCGCGGCCCAACGACGAGCGGCAGAGCCGGGCCCTCCACGGGCTCTCGCGCACGCTGATCGCCAACATGATCACCGGCGTCACCGAGGGTTACACCAAGACCCTCGAGATCGTCGGCGTCGGTTACCGCGTCCAGGCGCGCGGCTCGGACCTCGAGTTCGCGCTCGGGTTCAGCCACCCCGTGCCCGTGAAGGCCCCTGAGGGGATCTCCTTCGCCGTCGAGTCCCCGACGCGTCTGCGCGTCACGGGGATCGACAAGCAGCAGGTCGGCGAGGTTGCCGCCAAGATCCGCAAGATCCGCAAGCCCTACCCGTACAAGGGCAAGGGCGTGCGGTACCAGGGCGAGGTCGTCCAGCGCAAGGTCGGGAAGACAGGCAAGTGCTGGCTCAGGCAGCAGGGAACGAGAAGGCCGGCGGCAACAAGCCCGTCGGCACCGACGTCAGCACGGCGCGCCGTGTCTCGCGGCTCCGCCGGCACAACCGGCTGCGCAAGCGCGTCTCCGGTACGCCGGAGCGTCCGCGCCTGGTCGTCAAGCGGAGCGCGCGGCACATCCACGTGCAGCTCGTCGACGACACCGCCGGGCGCACGCTGGCCGCGGCCTCGACCATGGGCCTGCGCGGCGCCGAGGGCGACAAGTCGGCCCTGGCCCGCCAGGTGGGCGCACAGATCGCCGAGCGCGCGAAGGCCGCCGGGGTCAGCGCGGTCGTCTTCGACCGTGGGGGCAACCGGTACGCCGGTCGCATCGCCGCGCTCGCCGACGGCGCCCGCGAGGGCGGGCTGGACTTCTGATGACCGGTTTTTCAATGTCTAACTGCATCGTGCAGATCGAGAGGGACGTCTGATGCCAGGACCACAGCGACGCGGGGGCGGTACCGGTGGCCCCGGTGGCGCCGCCGGCGGCGGTAACGACCGCCGGGACCGCCGCGACGGCGGTCGGGGCCCCGGAGGCGCGCCCGCCGAGAAGAGCAACTACATCGAGCGCGTGGTTGCCATCAACCGTGTGTCCAAGGTCGTCAAGGGTGGTCGGCGCTTCAGCTTCACCGCCCTGGTGATCGTGGGCGACGGCGACGGCAAGGTCGGCGTGGGCTACGGCAAGGCCAAGGAGGTGCCCGCGGCCATCGCCAAGGGCGTCGAGGAGGCCAAGAAGCACTTCTACAACGTGCCGCGCATCGCCAGCACCATCCCGCACCCCGTGCAGGGTGAGGCGGCGGCCGGAGTCGTGCTCCTCAAGCCGGCCAGCCCCGGTACCGGTGTCATCGCCGGTGGACCGGTGCGCGCCGTGCTCGAGTGCGCCGGCATCCACGACGTGCTCTCCAAGAGCCTGGGCTCGTCGAACCCCATCAACATCGTGCACGCGACGATGCAGGCGCTGAAGGACCTCGTCCGCCCGGAGGAGATCGCGGCCCGCCGTGGCCTGCCCCTGGAGGACGTCGCTCCCGCCGCCATGCTCCGTGCCCGTGCGGGTCAGGGGGTCTGACATGGCACAGCTCAAGGTCACCCAGATCCGGTCGGCCATCGGCAACAAGCGCAACGTGCGGGAGACGCTGCGTTCGCTCGGCCTGAAGCGGATCCACGACTCGGTCGTGCAGGAGGACCGTCCCGAGATCCGCGGGATGGTCGCGACGGTGCCGCACCTTGTGCGCGTCGAGGAAGTCTGAGGAAAGACTCG
>JAOPWH010000049.1 GCA_025965795.1 Blastococcus sp. | reverse complement strand
GCCGTCGAGCGCGCGAAGACCGTCGTCGCGCAGTTCCGTTCGACCGCCGAGGCGCTGCCCGGTGAGGCGCAGGTCCAGGCCGATCTCGCCGTCAAGGAGGCCCGTACCCGGGCCACCGAGGCTGCCGGCACCGCTCGCACCACCGCCCAGCAGCTCGCCGTCGCCGTGCGGCCCGAGGCGCTGCGCTGCACCGTCGCCGGCCTGGTCGAGACCGCCCGCACCCAGGCGGCCAGCACGATCGAGACCCTGGCCGTGCACGGTGCCGAGGTCGTCGAGAACCTGCGTAGCCAGCCCGCCTTCCGTCGGGTCGTGCGTCGCGCCGAGTCGGCCGTGGACGCCGTCGAGGACACCCTCGAGGACGTGCTCGAGGAGACCGCAGAGGCCGTCGTCGACGCCTCCAACGAGGTGACCTCGGTCGCGCAGAAGACCGCCGCCAAGGCCACGAAGTCCGCGGCCAAGGCCGAGGGCAAGGTCGAGGGCATCGCCGGTGCTGTCGTCGCCGCCTCCAACGAGGTGACGTCGGTGGCGCAGAAGACCGCCGCCAAGGCCGGCAAGCTTGCCGCCAAGGCCGAGACCAAGGTCGAGGACGCCGCCGACAGCACGAAGGCGAGCGCCGAGAAGGCCATCGAGACGCCGAAGCCGGCTGCCAAGCCCGTCGTCGCGGCCACCCCGGCCAAGAAGAGCAGCGCCGCTGCGAAGAAGGCGCCGGCCAAGTCGACCTCCGCTCGCGTGACCCGCGCCCGGAGCGCCAAGCCGGCCGACCCGACCGCGGTGCCCGCCAAGCGCAACGGCTGATCCTCGGCACACTGACCCAGAGCCCCGGAGCTGCGTGCAGCGCTCCGGGGCTCTGTGCTGTCCGGGGCTGGACCGCCCCTCCCGGAGGGGTGGTGTCGGCCCCGCGTACCCAATGGTGGTGGTCGATCGGCGGGTAGGCTGAGTGGCATGGCCTCCTGGTTCGACGTGTGGGTGTTCACCGCCCTCTACTGGGCCGCCCAGGGGCTGACCGTGTGGGCGTTCGTCGACGCCCTCATCCGTCCGGCGGCAGGCTTCGTGGCGGCGGGCAAGCTGACCAAGCCCGGCTGGGCGGCCATCACCGGCATCGCCGCCGTGGTCCTCTATCTGTCCCAGAACCCGATGACATTCCTCGGGCTGCCTGCGGTCATCGCTGCGGTCGTCTACCTGGTCGACGTCCGGCCGGCGGTGCGTGGACTGAGGCGCGGCAACAGCTGGTGAGCCCCTCGGTTCCGCAGATCAGCGGAACCGATCAGTAGTCGTCGTCCGCCGGGATCAGGATCCAGAGCAGTAGATAGGCGATGAACTGCGGGCCCGGCAGGACGCAGGAGATGACGAAGGCGGCCCGCAGGCCGCCGCGCGACAGGCCGTAGCGCCGTGCGATTCCGGCGCAGACGCCGGCGATCACCTTGTGACGGCTGTCGCGCAGGAGCCGGTACGGAGCAGGCGTGGTCATGCCTGGAGACCTTACGGTCGTGGCGTGCGGCTGTGGGCGGTGCGGGGCGACCTCACCGAGACGGATGCGGACGTGATCGTCAACGCGGCGAACCCGGGACTGCTGGGTGGGGGCGGCGTCGACGGTGCGATCCATGCGGCCGGAGGCCCGCAGATCCTCGAGGAGTGTCGGGCGATCAAGGCCCGGCTGCCCGACGGGCGACTCCCGCGAGGTCAGGCGGTGGTCACCACCGCCGGACGGTTGCCGGCCCGGTGGGTGGTGCACACGGCCGGCCCGATCTGGTCGGCGTCGGAGGACCGTTCCGAGGTGTTGCGGTCCTGCTATCGCGAGAGCGTGCGGCTGGCAGCTGAACTCGGCGCCCGCTCGGTGGCGTTCCCCGCGATCTCGGCCGGCATCTACGGCTGGCCGATGGACGACGCGGCCCGGCAGGCGGTTGCCGGTGTGCGTGCCGTCGACGTCGAGCACCTGCAGGAGGTGCGGTTCGTGCTGTTCGACGACCGCGCGCTGGCCGCGTTCGAGGCGGCACTCAGCGACTGAAGACGCCGGGCGGGGGCTCGGGGGAAGGCTCCGCGTCAGCGTCGTGCACCGGCCGGGCGGTGCCGGCGAAACGACCGAGGTCGGCGCCGTCGACCACCCGGGCCGGCATGGGGTCGCCCGAGCAGCGCCGGGTCAGTCCGACGAGGGGCAGGTCGCTGTCGCTGGCCACGGCGACGAGATTGCCGAACCGGCGCCCGCGCAGCGTTCCGGGCTCCGCCAGGAGGCAGACGTGCCGGAAGACCGCCCGCAGCGTGGCCACCTGGGCCCGGGCGAAGCGCAGCGGCGGGCCGTCGGCGACGTTCGCGACGTAGTAGCCGCCGGGACGCAGCACCCGCCGGGCGTCGGTCACGAACTCGACGGTGGTGAGGTGCCCCGGCGTGCGCGCCCCAGCGAACACATCCGTGACGACGACGTCAGCGCTGGCATCCCGCAGCGCGGCCAGACCGACCCGGGCGTCGTCGGTGCGCACCCTGACCCGGGCACCGCGGGGGAGCGGCAGATGCTCCCGCACGAGGTCGGTGAGCGGTTGGTCGATCTCCACCACCCGCTGTCGTGATCCCGGCCGCGTCGTCGCGACGTAACGAGGCAGCGTCAGGGCCCCGCCGCCCAGATGGACGACGTCGATCGGTGTTCCGGGGTCTGCGGCGAGGTCGAGCACGTGGCCCATCCGCCGGACGTACTCGAACTCCAGGTGGGCGGGCTCGTCCAGGTCGACGTGCGACTGGGGTGTGCCGTCGACCAGCAACATCCAGGAACCGTCCCGGTCGGCGTCGGCGAGCAGTTCGGCTGTTCCGCCGGCGACCGTCGTCGGGCCGGGGGGCGGCCGCATCGGCTTCATCGTCCGCGCAGCAGAGCTTCGGCGGCCGGGTCGCCGCTCACCGTGACGGCCGCGGGACGGCCCCACAGTCGCAGCAGCAGCTCAGTGGAGAGGCCCCGCAGATGGGTGTCCTCCTCGCCGGAGAGCTCGGTCCGGGCGGTCACGGCGCCCCGGTGCACGCGGACCGACCAGGTGCGCCCGGTGTCGGTGGCGGTCACTGCGCAGCTCGCCCGCGCTGCGACATGTGGCTCCCTGTGAGCCCAGCGGGGGACGACGACGGTGAGCACTTCGTCGACGCCGTCGTCAGCCAGGCTGGGGTCGATCGGGGCGCGGGGCATGCCCGCTGTGGCTTCGAGGTCCATGCGATGGACGACCAGTTCGTGCGCCTGGCGACGGGCCCAGCTGGCGGCCACCTTCGGGGCCACCGGGCTCATGTGCCACGCCGGTGTTTCGGGTGGGGTGGTACGGAGCGTGCTCACCAGCTGGTCCAGTCCGGCGGCGTACCAGTCGAGCAGCCCGTCCTGCGGCGGGGTCTGGGTGGCCTCCGGCGCCGGCGGTCGGGTGTGGCCGGCGTTCAGGATGGCGGTCGCCCACCGGTGCACGGTGCCGAGATGACCCACCAGATCACGGGCGGTCCACTCCGGCACCCACGGGACGGTCGCCGTCAAGCCGCCGGCCGCCGGTGCGAGCCCGGCCGACAATTCCTGTGCCAGGGCGCCGAAGCGCGCGCCCTCATCGACGACGGCCTCGATCCACCGCTGGTGCAGAGATTCGCCGGCGAGAGGGGTCACTCGGTCATCGTGCCGGATCGGCCGGGCGCCGAAGCGGGCACCGCATCTCACCGGCCGGCCGTCAGAACGGCGGAGCGTCGTCGTCGGGTGTTCGGGGCGGCAGCGGTCGCCCGAGCACGCGTCCTTCCGCGGTGAGTGGCGGTTGTGTATGCGCCGGTGGTGTTTCTGCCGGTGGTGGGAGGTCGTCGTCGGTGCCGTAGCGGGGTGGGTGGGTGGTGATCGTGTGGCCGCCGGGGGTGGTCCATTCGATGGCGCCGTGGGGGAGTCGGCGCATGGTCCAGCCGGGTGCCTGGTGG
>JAOPWH010000047.1 GCA_025965795.1 Blastococcus sp. | reverse complement strand
CGCGGCCACCCCGACGGCCCGGAGCTCGGCCACCGCGCGGACGGTCAGCTCGCGCACGTGGTCACGGCCGCGCGTGCGCAGGGCCGCGGCCGAGCTGGGCACCGGCACGAGCAGCACCGGCCCGGCGGCCGTCGCGGGGTCATGGACGCCGGTGACCACCGCGGCCACGGCGAGCGCCAGCGCGGCGCCCAACGACCGCGCCAGCTCGCTCCGGCCCCGCTCCTTGAAGGCGATCACCGCCGGGCGCACCGACCCGGCGTAGGACCCGGCCGCCACCGTCGGCGGGAACCCCTCCGGGAAACGCCGGGGAGCGGCCACGTGCGGCGCCGCCAGCAGCGCCGCGCAGCGCCGGCACAGCACCCGCCCCGGAACGGCGCACCCGGCACAGGTGCGCGGCAGCAGCAGGTCCACGAGCGCGGCCGGCAGCGACCTCCAGCCGTCCGCCACGCCTCCAGCCTAAGGCCCCGACCAGCGGCTCGGGGCGAGGTTGCGAGGCGTGAGGAGGACGGGGTCCCTCTCCTGTGGACGGTGCGTCAGAACGGGTAGAACGGCGCCGTTCCCGGCAGCGGTTCGGCCCCCCGGACCAGCGTTGCCCACGTTCCGCCGGCCAGCTGCCAGATCGTGCCGCCGGCGCTCACCAGCGGCAGCCGCGCCGGTGCGGCCGCGATCGACGTCGGCTGGGTGGGCAGACCGGACGTGGGCACGTCGGTCAGGCCGTACCCGTCCACGCCGACCGTGTACGGCACGCTCCGGTCCTGACCCGCGTCGCGCGCCAGGACGTAGAGGGTCCCGCCGTCCTTCCACGCCACGTCGGTGACACGGGAGAGGGAGGGGGTGATCTCGCGCAGGTCGCGCAGGGCCACCCCGCCGTCCTGGGCACGGACGACGGTGCCGACGTAGAGGGCCGGGCCGCGCGGGCCGTCCACCACCGCGGCGGCGCGCACGCCGTCCGGGGAGAGCTGCAGGACCTCCGCACGCCCCAGCCCGGCGAGGGTGGGGGCACTGACCGCCTGCGCCTGACCGCCGTCCGGCACCCGGACGACCTCCGTACCGTTCCGCACGACCCAGGCCTCGGCGCGGGTGGCCGAGACGCTGGGCTCGCTCAGCGTGTCGCCGTTCAGCTTGGTGCTGAGCTCCTTGCCATAGGGGCCGGCCACGAGGCTGCTCGCGTCGGCGGTCTCCCGGACCCCCACCATGAACGACAGCGATCCGGTGCGGGGGTCGGCCGAGACGGCCGCGCTGGTGAGTCCGTACCTGCCCGTTCCGGCGGGACCGGGCGCCGGCTCACCGGTGGTGACGGTGCGCAGCGCGCCTCGGTCGATGTAGTGCCCGACCGCGTCCACCGGCATCGCCTCGGGGTCGTACCCCGACCAGTCGTCGGTGGTCTGCTGCGCCGGGACGCCGGTGATGTCGACGGGCTCGCCGTCGATGCGGATCTCGACGGTGCGGATCGTCCGCAACTGGTCGAGCGTCCACACGATCTGGGCGCAGATCTGCGGGAGCACCGGCGCCGGATCGGTGGACAGCCCGGTCAGGTCGACGACCGCGGACGTCCCCTCGACGGCGACGGTCCCGGCGAGGTCCACCCCGCCCAGCGGGTTGCGCACACCGGCGGCCAGGGCGGCCGACGGGCCGTCCAGCAGTCGCTGGACCAGCGTGTTCGGCTGGGCCTCGCCGGTGATCAGGTAGCGGGGGTCGGGAACCAGGCGCTGCCCGGTCATGTCGAGGAAGAACGCCGACCGCAGGCGGTACAGCCGCTCGAAGTCCAGGCTGGGGATGACCAGGCCACCGGCCGGGTTGCTGATCCGCCACTCCCCCTCGACCTGTTCCAGGGTGTAGTCCCGGCTGAAGACGCTCTGCGCGCCGACGGTGAACACGCCGCGCTGGTCGACCGTCCCGATGAGGCTGGCGGTCACCCGCACCGCGCCGGACTCGGTCGTGACCGTGGCGTAGTCGGGGCTGATCACGGTGATGCCGGTCGAGTCCGACCAGGTCTTGGCCGCCGTCGGTGTCAGGTGCTCCTTCGCGATCGGGTGCCCCGGCACCGTGCTCGCCGCGGCGTCGATGAATCCGCGGACGATCTCGTCCGGCGGGGCGCCCCTCGTCGGCGACAGCGGTTCGATACCGACGTCCTCCGCCGGTCGCGGCGGGACCTGGGTGATCTGGATGGTGGGCGAGCTCGTGGGCACCGCCGAGCAGCCCGCCAGCGCCAGCAGGAAGGCGGTCAGGAGGGCGGACGGCCGCCGGCGCCGGCTCATCGCCGGATCCCCGGTCGCCGCACGATGGCCGGCCGCAGCGGCAGCGGCGAGCTGGTCAGGTCCCCGGCCGCCGCCAGCGGCAGGGTCAGCCGGAACTGCGCGCCCGCGCCGGGCTGGCCCCACACCTGCAGCCAGCCGCCGTGCAGGCGGGCGTCCTCGAGGCTGATGGACAGGCCCAGCCCGCTGCCCCCCACCGTGCGCACCCGCGACGGATCGGCCCGCCAGAACCGGTCGAACACGTGCTGCGCCTCGGCCGACGTGAGCCCCACCCCGAAGTCCCGCACGGTGATCGCGGCCGCCGTCCGATTGGCCGACAGGGTGATCTCCACCGGCTTTCCGGAGCCGTGCTCGATGGCGTTGCCGACCAGGTTGCGCAGGATGCGCTCCACCCGCCGGGCGTCGACCTCGGCGATGACCTCCACGTCGGGGCTGTCGACCTCCAGCTCGCACTCGTGCCGCTCGGCCAGGGCGTACATGCCCGCGGCGACGCGCGCGACCAGCGCCCCGAGGTCGCTGGGCTCGGCGTCGAGGACCGCGGCGCCGGCGTCGTACCGGCTGATCTCCAGCAGATCGGTGAGCAGCCCCTCGAACCGGTCCAGCTCGGCTGTCAGGAGCTCCGCCGAGCGGGCGACGTGCGGCTGGAAGTCGCTGCGCGCCTCGTGCAGGACCTCCGCAGCCATCTGCACCGTCGTCAGCGGCGTCCGGAGCTCGTGGGAGACGTCGGAGGTGAAGCGCTGCTGCAGCTGGGAGAGGCCCTCCAGCTGGGTGATCTGCCGCTGCAGGCTGTCGGCCATCGCGTTGAAGCTCGTGGCCAGCCGGGCCAGGTCGTCCTCGCCCCGCACCGTCATCCGCTGCTCGAGCTGCCCCTCGGCCAGCAGCTGCGCCGTTCCCGCCGCACGCCGCACCGGATCGACGACGAGGCGGGTCACGAGCACCCCGATGCCGACGACGAACAGGGTCAGGGCGATCCCGCTGATGATCACGGTGCTGCGGATCAGCGACAGGCTCTCCGCCTCCTGCGCCAGCGAGAAGGCGTAGAAGAGCTCGATCTGCTGGCTGCCCGTTGCGTCGCTGGGCACGCCCGCACCGACCAGCAGCGCGCCCTGGAGGTCACCCGTCCCGTCGTCGGGCACCGGCCAGTACTTGTAGGACTGGCTGCCCGCGTCGACATCGGACCGCAGGTCCGGCGGAAGGGCCTCGTAGACGTCGCGGCGGCTGTAGGCGGGGCGCTCGATGTCCCCGATCCGGTAGACCATGACGACGTCGACGCCCGCGCCGACACGGGACCGCAGCTGCCGCACCGTGCGGTCCAGCGTGGTGCGCACGCTGGATGCGTCGCCGGTCGCGATGCCGGCCACCTGGGTCTGCGCGTAGGCCACGCCGGCCTGCGCCTGGTCGATCGCCGCCTTCTCCTTCACCGACAGCAGCTGCTCGCGGATCTGGCTGAACAGCACCAGGCTGACGATCACGACCACGGTGCCGGCCACGACCATCGTGATCGCGCCGATGCGCACCTGCAGGGACGACCGCCAGGCGTGCACCGCCCGGGCGGCCACTCGGCGCACCGTCAGCCGCAGGCGGCGGCGGTGGATCCCGGCGCGCCGCCGGAGGCCCCGCCGGACGCGCTCGAACTCCGCCGAGGTCCGCGAGGGACGCGCCGGCTCCGGCGACCCCGGGATGTCCACCTCGGCGTCGCCCGGCGGGAGCTCCGTGCGGGTCACGGCCGGTCGATCACGGTGCCCACCCGGGCCTTCCGACCCCGGTCACAGTGCTCGTCGGTTCGCTCCCACGGCCCGCTCCGATGCTCACGGACCTGTCCGCTCACGGGGGCCCCGCCTTGTAGCCGACGCCACGCACGGTCAGCACGACCTCCGGCTTCTCGGGGTCGCGCTCGATCTTCGCCCGGAGCCGCTGCACGTGGACGTTCACCAGCCGCGTGTCGGCCGCATGCCGGTAGCCCCAGACCTGCTCGAGCAGCAGCTCGCGGGTGAACACCTGCCGCGGCTTGCGGGCCAGTGCGACCAGCAGATCGAACTCCAGGGGCGTGAGGGCGACCGCTACGCCGTCCCGCATGACCTGGTGCGCCGGCACGTCGATCTGGACGTCGCCGATCGCCAGGTTCTCCGCCTGCCCGGTCTCGCCCCGGCGCAGCTGCGCGCGCACGCGCGCGACGAGCTCCACGGGCTTGAACGGCTTGGTCACGTTGTCGTCCGCGCCTGCCTCCAGCCCCTGGACGACGTCGATGGTGTCGCCCTTGGCGGTGAGCATCACGATCGGCACCGTGGACTGCGTGCGGATGTCCTGACAGATCTGCAGGCCGTTGCGGCCGGGCAGCATCAGGTCCAGCAGCACCAGGTCGGGGCGGGTCTGCTGGAAGACCCCGACGGCGCGGTTGCCGTCGGAGACGAAGGCAGGTTCGTAACCCTCGCGCCGCAGCACGATGCCGAGCATCTCGGCGAGGGCGGCGTCGTCGTCGACGACCAGGACACGGCCGCGGCTGGGCCCGTTCTGGGGAGCGTTGGGTGGCACGGGGCCCATTCTGCGCTGCTCCGGCTCAAAGGTGGCCCACCCACCCGGGTGAGATCCCCGGGTGAGTGGTTTCGGCCCGTGCAGGGGGCCTTCTAGTAGCGGTAGTGGTCGCTCTTGAAAGGCCCCTCGACCGGCACGCCGATGTAATCGGCCTGCACCTTGGTCAGCTCGGTGAGCTTCACCCCGAGGGCACCGAGGTGCAGCCGGGCGACGTGCTCGTCGAGCTTCTTCGGCAGCACGGTGACGCCGGGGGTCTGGCCCTCGTACGCGGCGCGGTTGTTCCACAGCTCGATCTGCGCCAGCACCTGGTTGGAGAACGAGGCGCTCATGACGAAGCTGGGGTGCCCCGTCGCGTTGCCGAGGTTCAGCAGCCGGCCCTCGGACAGCACGATGATCGTGTGGCCGTCGGCGAACCGCCACTCGTCGACCTGCGGCTTGATCGTCGTCCGGACGACGCCCGGGGTCTTCGCGAGTCCGGCAATGTCGATCTCGTTGTCGAAGTGGCCGATGTTGCCGATGATCGCCTGGTGCTTGGTCGAGGCCAGCTGCTCGGCCGAGATGATGTCCTTGTTGCCGGTCGCGGTGATGATGATGTCGGCCTTGCCGATGACCTCATCCAGCGTGGTCACCTCGTAGCCGTGCATGGCCGCCTGCAGGGCGTTGATCGGGTCGATCTCCGTGACGATCACCCGGGCGCCCTGGCCGCGCAGCGACTCGGCACAGCCCTTGCCGACGTCCCCGTACCCGCAGACGACCGCGACCTTGCCGCCGATCATCACGTCCGTGGCGCGGTTGATGCCGTCGATCAGGGAGTGCCGGCAGCCGTAGAGGTTGTCGAACTTGCTCTTGGTGACGGAGTCGTTGACGTTGATCGCCGGGAACAGCAGCCGATCGTCGCGGGCGAGCTCGTAGAGCCGCATGACGCCGGTGGTGGTCTCCTCGGTGACGCCCTTGATGCCCTGGCCGATGCGGGTCCAGTACTGGCCGTCCTCGGCCAGCGTGCCGCGCAGCACGTCGAGGATCACGCCGTACTCCTCGGAGTCGGCGTCGGTGGTGTCGGGGACGACCCCGTCGGCCTCGAACCGGGTGCCCAGGTGCACCAGCAGGGTGGCGTCGCCGCCGTCGTCCAGGAGCATGTTCGGGCCGACGACCTCACCGGAGGGGTCGCGGAACTCGAACAGGCGCTGGGTGCACCACCAGTACTCCGGCAGGCTCTCGCCCTTCCAGGCGAACACCGGGACGCCGGTGGGCTCCTCCGGCGTGCCGTCGCCCACGACGACCGCCGCGGCGGCGTGGTCCTGGGTGGAGAAGATGTTGCAGCTGACCCAGCGGACATCGGCACCGAGCGAGGTCAGGGTCTCGATGAGCACGGCGGTCTGCACGGTCATGTGCAGCGAGCCGGCGATGCGGGCGCCGGCGAGCGGCTGGGCGTCGCCGTACTCCTCGCGCAGCGACATCAGGCCGGGCATCTCGTGCTCGGCGAGGGAGAGCTCCTTGCGGCCGAAGCCGGCGAGGGAGAGATCGGCGACCTTGAAGTCGCTGTCGGTCAGTACGCGGGTGCCAGTGCTGGCGGTCATGTCGCTCCAGGGTGCAGCCCGGCCCGAGGGGGCGGGTTCTGAGGATGAGCGAGCATGCCGAGGCTTCGGCGGGGCTCGTGCCACCGCTCAGGATACGACGTCGGGGGACCGGGCCGTGAGGCCCGACCCCCCGACGCTTTCTCCGTTGCTCAGCAGCCGGCCCCCGCGTTGGGATCGTTGCTGCGGATGAAGCCGCCCTCACCGGTGATCCAGCCGGCATTGCGGCCGCGCGGGTAGGCCACGCTGTTGGCCGTCGCGGAGGTCCTGCTGTCCTGGACGTTCAGGACGGCGCCGCCATTGGTGCTGACCAGGACCTTGGAGTGTCCGTCGCCGACCTCTTCGGTGGACACCGCCACACGGCTCGACGTCGGGAAGGTGACGTCGGTGAGCGTGGTGGAGTCGAACGTCCCGGACGGGGCAGCGATCACGCCGGGGTTCCAGTTCGTGCCGCCGTCGGTGGTCACCCAGACCGTTCCGGAGTCACCCACGGCCACGCCCCGCAGCACGTTGTAGAACGCCACGGCCTCCAACGAGGGACCGGACCCGGTGAGCTGCACGGTCCAGGTGGTCCCGCCATCGGTCGTGGCGAGGATGTCACCGTTGTCGTTGACCGCCCAGCCGCTGCTGGCGTTGACGAAGTGGACGTCCGCGACGCCGGTCGCCGGATCAGGAATCGTCTGCTCCGTGTAGGTGGCGCCGCCGTCGGCCGTGTGCAGGATGGCGCCGGTATTGCTGCTCGCGTAGGAACTGACCGCCAGCCAGCCCTCCTGGCGGGAGACGAAGGAGATGCCCTCGATGTCGTTGGCGAAGGTGGCGTCCTGCGGCGGGACGACGTTGTTGGTCTGCTGCGTCCAGGTCGCGCCGCCGTTCGTCGTCCGCAGGATGGTGCCCGGCCCCGGCGCGGAGTCGTCCCCGCCGGTCTCGAACGGCTCACCGACTGCCCAGCCGTGGGTGTTGTCGACGAAGTCCACCCGGTTCAACGTCGTGTCCGTGACGCCGGAGTTCTGCTTGGACCAGGTCCTCCCGCCGTTTCGGGTCGCCACGATGAGTGCCTTGCCGCCCGCTGGGTCGGACTCGCCCACCGCCCACCCGTGACACCGGTCGGTGAATTCGATCCCCTTCAGCGTGAGAGGCGCCCTGCTGTTCTGCTCGTGCCACGGAGCAGGCGGCGCGGCCGACGCCGCGACAGGCATCACGACCACGCCTACGACTCCGGCAACTGCAAGGGAGAGCAGTGGACGACGCATCGGACAGCCTCTCGGTCATCCCCGTCCCGGGGGCCTGACTGACCCGCGGTCCGCCGCCAACCTAGGGGCGGCCGAGCGGGCGGACAATGGCCCTGCTCGCGCCCTGACCAGCTTTCCTGCCGGCGCGACGATCGGTGGCCGGGCGTCAGCGGACAGCCGGCTCAGCTGAGGTTGGTGGTGGCCCGGTAGAGGACGGCGGGCCCGCGGGCGTTGACCGGTGCCCCGGCCGGCACGAACGCCGACTGCCCCTTCGCCAGGGTCAGCTCGCCGTCGGCCGAGGCCAGGACGGCGGTGCCCTCGGTGCACAGCAGCACCTGCGGGCCCTTCGCGGTGAGGGTGCCGGACTGCGCGTCGAGCTGGCAGCGGGTGAGGTCGAAGTCCTCGACCGGGACGGGGTAGCGCAGTCCGCCGGGGCCCAGCACGGGGTGCAGCACCGGCACCTTGCCGTCGGTGAAGTCGAGCACCTCGATGAGCGCGGCGAGGTCGACGTGCTTGCCGGTGAGGCCACCGCGCAGGACGTTGTCCGAGCTGGCCATCACCTCGATCCCGGCGCCGGAGAGGTAGGCGTGCAGGTTGCCGGCGGGCAGGTAGACCGCCTCGCCCGGCGCAAGCTTGAGGTGGTTGCACAACAGCGAGATGACGACGCCCGGGTCGCCCGGATAGGCCTGCGCGAGCGACGACGCCCAGCGGTAGGTGTTGATGAACTGCGGATCGTGGGCGGCGACGAACCTGCCGGCCGCCTCGGCCACGGCGCTCACCAGCTCGATCCGGCGCTTGCCGGACAGGGCGAGCAGCTGCGGGATCGCCGCCCGCAGCCCGCCACGGGCCAGCGCCGCGATCGTCGGCTTCAGCTCTGGCACCTGCAGCTTGGCCAGGCAGTGCAGCGACCCATCGACCGGCCGGAAACCGCAGAGCGCCTCGAACGTGGTGAGCGCCAGCAGCAGCTCGGGTTTGTGGAAGGGGTCCTTGAAGGTGCGGGTCGCGTCGTCCCGGGGGACGCCGGCGGCCTCCTCCGCGGCGAAGCCGGCCTCGGCCTGCTCGGTCGTGGGGTGCGCCTGCAGCGACAGCGGGCTGTCGGCGGCGAGCACCTTGAGGAGGAACGGCAGCCGGGGACCGAAGCGCTCGACGACCGGGGTGCCCAGCAGGGCCTCCGGATCGGCCGAGATGGCCTGGTCCAGTGGACGGCCGTCATCGAGCAGACTCGGCTCGTCGGGGTGCGCTCCCACCCACAGCTCGGCGTAGGGGCGGTCGGCCGGGACCGGCTGCCCGAGGAGCTCCGGGATCACGGTCCGGCTACCCCATGGGTAGAAGCGGACACCGCTGGTGAGCTGCCACATCGCCGTCAGGCTACGACCCAGGCACCGCCCTCCGGTATCCCGGAGTGCCCCGGGGAGTCCGAGATCACCCCGTGGGGGCAGACGCCGAGCGGACGGCGGCCCGGACGTCGGGCGCGCCGAGCCGGGCGGCGTCGGCCGTCCGGTCGTCCGGCATCCGCTGCGACTCCCGCTCCGCGGCCACGCGGGCGGTGTAGTGCTCCACCTCACGGGCGGTCCGTTCCTCGTCCCAGCCCAGGACCGCCGACATCAGCGCGGCCACCTCGCCGGCGGAGTCCACGCCGCGGTGCTCGGTCTCGATCGACACCCGGGTGCGCCGGGTCAGGACGTCGTCCAGGTGCAGGGCGCCCTCGGCGGTCACCGCGTGCACGACCTCCGCGGCGAGGTAGCCCGGTGCCCCGCTCAGCGGCCGGCCGAGTGCGGGGTCGGAGCGCACCAGGTCCAGCACGTCGACGATGCGGTCCCCGTGACGGCGGAGCAGCCGCGCGACCGCGGCCTCGGGCAGTCCGCTGGCCGCGGCCATCTCCGGGGCGCGGTCGCGCACCTCGGCCCACTGGCGGGCACCCACCAGGGGCAGGTGCGCCGTCTGCGAGGCGGGCACCCCGGGCAGGCCGGCCACCGCCTTGTCGACGGCGTCCTCGGCCATGACGCGGTAGGTCGTGTACTTCCCGCCGGCGACCAGCACCAGCCCCGGCACCGGGTTCAGGACGGCGTGCTCGCGCGACAGCCGGCTGGTCTCGTCGGACTCCCCCGCCAGCAGCGGCCGGAGCCCGGCGTAGACACCGACGATCGAGTCGGGGCGTACCGGGCGGACCAGCACCCGGTTGACCTGCTCGAGCAGGTAGCCGATGTCGGCGCTGCTGGCCGCCGGATGGTCGCGGTTGAGCTCCCACGGCGTGTCGGTCGTGCCCAGGATCCAGTGCTCGCCCCACGGGATGACGAACAGCACGCTGGTCGGCGTCCGCAGGATCAGCCCCGCCTGGGTCGCTCCCGCCGCGGTCAGCTCGGCGCCGTCGATGGCCGCGCGCGGCACGAGCACGTGCACGCCCTTGGAGGCGCGCACCTTCAGGCTCGGGGCCGAGGCGCCGAGCATGTCGCCGATGTCATCGCTCCACACGCCGGTCGCGGCGATGACGCTGCGCGCGCGGACGGTGAACGAGGAGCCGTCGGTCAGGTCGGCCACCCGGACGCCCACGACGGGCGCCCTGCTGTCGCCACCCGCCCTGCCGTCCGGCCCGTCGCCCTCGCGCAGCAGGCCGACGACCCGCGCACTGGACAGCACCCGGGCGCCGTACCCGGCGGCGGTGCGGACGACGGCCAGGGTGTGCCGGGCGTCGTCGACCTGGGCGTCCCAGTACCGGATCGCCCCGCGGACGACGTCGCCGCGCAGGCCGGGGAACGCCGCGAGGGTGGCCTTCCGGGACAGGTGCCGGTGCCGCGGGATCTCCCGGGCGGAGGTGAATGCGGCACCGAGGGCGTCGTAGAGCGCGACCCCCGCGCCGAAGTACGCGCGCTGCCACACCGGCGCGGTCAACGGCAACAGGAACGGCAGCGGCGTCACCAGGTGCGGCGCGATGGTCTTCACCAGGCGCGCCCGCTCGGACAGCGCCTCGTGGACCAGTGGGAACGCCAGCTGCTCGAGGTAGCGGAGCCCGCCGTGGATGAGCTTGCTGGACCGGCTCGACGTGCCGGCCGCCCAGTCCCGGGCCTCCAGCAGGGCCACGGTGAGGCCTCGGCTGGCGGCGTCGAGCGCGGCGCCGGCGCCGGTGACCCCGCCCCCGATGACCAGGACGTCCACGACCTCGTCGTCCAGCCGGGCACGATCGGCCCGTCGTCGCTCCGGGTTCAGCAGCGTCTGGCTCATGCTCCCACTGTCCCTCGCCCGAGCTCTCCCCACACCGGTCACCCCTCCGGCGTGGCGCGGGCCCCGTCCTGGGGCGGATCGGCCGGCCGACGCAGGTCCGGCTCCAGGTAGATGACACGGGCGATCGGGACGGCGGCCCGGATCCGCTGCTCCGCGTCGTCGATCGCGCGGGAGATCCCGGCCGCGGTGTCGTCGTGACGGAGGGCGATCTTCGCCGCGACCAGGACCTCATCGGGGCCCAGGTGCATCGTCTTCATGTGGATGACCGAGAGCGGCGGGGTGCTGCCCTCCAGTGCCGCGAGGATCTTGCGCCGGTCCTCCGGCGTTGCCGACTCGCCGATCAGCAGGCTCTTGGTCTCGATGGCGAGGATGAAGGCGATCACCACGAGCAGGACGCCGATCGCCACGGTGCCCATCCCGTCGTAGATCCCGTTGCCGGTGAGCGCGGCCACGCTGACGCCGAGCAGCGCCAGCACCAGGCCGATCAGAGCGCCGACGTCCTCGAGCAGGACCACCGGCAGCTCCGGGGAGCGGGCGTGCCGGATGAACTGCCAGTAGCTGTCCCCCGGCGACTTGACCGCGGCGGTCTCCTTCACCGCTGTGCGCAGCGAGAAGCTCTCCAGGCCGATCGCGACCACCAGCACGCCGATCGCCCAGATCGGGGAGGTCAGCTCCTCCGGGTGCTGCAGCTTGTGCACGCCCTCGTAGATGGCGAACAGGCCACCGATGCTGAACAGGACGATCGAGACGATGAAGGCGTAGATGTAGCGGTCGCGCCCGTAGCCGAAGGGGTGCTGCGGCGTCGCGGCGCGGGTGGCCCGCTTCCCGCCGACGAGCAGCAGGACCTGGTTGCCCGAGTCGGCCAGTGAGTGGATCGCCTCGGCGAGCATCGACGAGGCCCCGGTGACCAGGAAGGCGACGAACTTCGACACCGCGATGCCCAGGTTGGCCGCGAGCGCGGCGATGATCGCCTTGGTGCCGCCGTGCCCCCCGCCGCCGTGCCCCCCGCCGCCGTGCCCCCCGCCCCCGTGGCCCCCCGCCTCTTCCCCGGAAGGGGATCCGACGGACGTCTTCGACTCGGTCGTCATGCGCCCAGTGCCCTCTCGTTGTCCAGTGCCAGCGCCAGGTAGACGGCGCTGAAGTCCGCGACGGCCAGCTGCCGGGCCAGCCGGGGCAGCCGGCCGAACCGCGAGGGGTCGCCGTGCTCGGCCAGGCCGCTGACCGGCACATTGTGGGCCGCAGCGGTGCGGAGCACCTCGTCCATGGCCTCGGCGGCCGACCGCGGCTCGCGTTCTCCCGCGCCGTCGTGCCCGGCGCCGTCGTCGTCCCGGATGGTGAGCAGCCGCAGCCGGCGGCCGGCGTCGTCGGCGCGGTCGCGGAAGAAGTCGCCCTGCTCGCGGGGTGCCAGCGGTCCACCCAGGACGGCGCAGGCGGCCACCCGCTGGTCGGGAAGGCGGAAACCGGTGGCCGGCAGGCCGGCCAGCGTGGCGAGCTGGTCGGCGACGCGAGTGGCCGCGGCGCCGGCGAGCGGGCCCTCGGCGGCGATCACCGGCAGCGCGTCGAGCATCTCCAGCGCGAGGGTCTTCGCGGGGTTGACGAACGACTCCTGGGCCGGCCCGCACTCGCCGGCCACCTCGTCGAGCGCGGCGGCGATCGCCTCGGGATCGGCGACGCCCTCGGGCAGCAGTCCCAGGTCGGCGGCGAGCAGCAGCATCGGCGTCAGCAGCGACCAGAGCGTCGCGTGCCGGACCCGCGAGGCCGGCAGCGCGACGTACGGCGCCCGGGCGGCCGAGCACGCGGCGTGCAGCGGCGCGCTCTCCGCACCGATGCCGAGCACGGACACCCCACGGCGGCCTGCCTCGTATGCCGGGGTCACCGCGTAGCGGCCGGCCCCGGTGCGGGTGGCGACGACGACGACGTCGCTGGGTCCGGTCCAGACCGGCAGCGTCGGCCCCGGGACGACCTCGACGGTGACCGGGCTGGAGGGGCCGAGGAGGGCGCGCAGCACCTCGCCGGCCACCGCGCCCTCACGCCGGGCCACGACAACGAGCCCGCGGGGCCGGCCGCCGTCGGTCACCCGGCCCAGCCCCGCCTCGGTGGTCAGCCGCGCGCTCTCCCGCACCTGGGCGCCGGATCCGGCGACGGCGGGGAGCAGCCCGCGCGGATCACGGGCGCGAAGCAGCTCGAGGTCGTCGAGGACCTCCTCGGCGAACTCGGGCGGGGTCATGCGCGCCCCGTCATGAGGTGCGGTGCCGCGCCTCGTCCAGCAGGAGCACGGGGATGCCGTCGCGCACGGGGAAGGCGCGGTCGCAGGTGGTGCAGAGCAGCTCGCTCGCCTCCTCGTCCACGGTCAGCGGGCTGTGGTGCGTGTCGGGGCAGGCCAGGATGGACAGCAGCTGCGGGTCCAGCCCCAGCGGTCCGCTCGCGGACCCGTTCGCGCTGGTCATGAACGCACCATCCTCAGTACCTGGTCGCGGAGTTCGGCCATCCGGTGGGCGTCCGGGGCCTCGACGTTCAGCCGCAGCAGCGGCTCGGTGTTGCTCGCGCGCAGGTTGAACCACGCGCCGTCCGGCAGCTCGACGGTGAGCCCGTCCAGCTCGTCGACCACGACGCCGTCCCGGCCGCCGTACTCGGTGCGCACCTCGGCCATGCGGGCGGACGCGTCCTCGACGGTGGAGTTGATCTCCCCGGAGGCCGCGTACCGGCTGTAGGCGGCGGTCAGCTGCGACAGCGGCCGGCTCTGTTCCCCGAGCGCGGCGAGCACGTGCATGGCGGCCAGCATGCCCGTGTCGGCCCGCCAGAAATCACGGAAGTAGTAGTGCGCCGAGTGCTCGCCGCCGAAGACGGCGTCCGTCCGCGCCATCTCGGCCTTGATGAACGAGTGGCCCACCCGGGTGCGCACCGGGTTCCCGCCGTGCTCCCGGACGATCTCCGGGACGGCGCGGGAGGTGATCAGGTTGTGGATGATCGTGGTGCCGCGGCCCTTGGCCAGCTCACGGACGGCGACCAGTGCGGTGATCGCCGACGGGCTGACCGCGGCACCGGTCTCGTCCACGACGAACACCCGGTCGGCGTCGCCGTCGAAGGCCAGGCCGATGTCGGCGCCTTCCCGGCGGACCGCCGCCTGCAGGTCGACCAGGTTGGCCGGGTCCAGGGGGTTGGCCTCGTGGTTGGGGAACGAGCCGTCGAGCTCGAAGTAGAGCGGGGTGATCTCCAGCGGCAGCCCGGCGAGGACGACCGGCACCGTGTGCCCGCCCATGCCGTTGCCGGCGTCGACGACCACCCGCAGGGGCCGGATCTCGGACAGGTCGACCAGCGACCGCAGGTGGGCGGCGTACTCGGCCAGCACGTTCCGCTGCGTGACCTGGCCGATGCGGTCGGGCCGGCGGTCGTAGCTGGCCCGCTCGGCCGACTCGCGGATCGGGACCAGACCGGAGTCCTGGCCGATCGGGGCGGCGCCGGCCCGGCACATCTTGATGCCGTTGTACTGCGCGGGGTTGTGGCTCGCGGTGAACATCGCCCCGGGCAGGTCCAGCGAGCCGGCCGCGAAGTAGAGCAGGTCGGTGGACCCGAGACCGGCCTCGACGACGTCGAGTCCACGGCCGATCACGCCCTCGGCGAAGGCGCGCGACAGCGGGATCGACGACTCGCGCATGTCATGGGCGGTCACGACCGCGGTCGCGCCGCTGTCCTCCCGGACGAACTCGGCGAAGGCCGCGCCGATCTCCCGGCTCACGTCCTCGTCCCACTGGTCCGGGACGACGCCGCGCACGTCGTAGGCCTTGATCAGCGACGACAGATCGGACAAGCCACACACCCTCGACTCCGGCCGGCGTCACCCGGGCGGCGACTCCGCCCGGAACCCTATCGGCGGTCGCCTCAGGTGAGGTCGGGGAGCACCCGAAGGTGCCCGCGGCGCGTGCCGCTGCCGTCGTCGGCCGGATTGCGCGGGGGCTCGGGACGGGCCGCCTCGCGGACGGCGTCGGCGAGGGCGAGCAGGTCGTCGCCGGTGGGGCCGGAGTCCTCGAGATCGATCTCGTGCCGGACCACCTCCCAGCCGCGGGGCACGGTCAGGCGCTCGGCATGGAACTCGCACAGGTCGTAGCTGTGCGGCTCCGAGAACGTCGCCAACGGGCCCACGACAGCGGTCGATTCCGCGTACACATAGGTCAACGTCGCCGCTGCCGGTTGCGCGCAGCCGCTGCGCGAGCAGCGACGTGACTGCCTCACCACCGGTTCCTCACGCTGGGGACAGTAATCCCGCACCGGGGTGGATGGCATCAGGCACACCGGAATTCGGGGTTCCGCGGGGGTCTGCCGTCCCATCCTGCACGATGACCCCGTGGGTACCGACACCGGCCCGAGGGCCTCGGCGCGCCGTACGCTCCCTGCGACATGACCCGTCCGCCCCGCCGCCCGGCACCCTCCCGCCGCGACCGCCACGGCCGTGGCCTGCGCGGACGCCTGGTGCCCACCGAGGTCCCCCTCGCCCGAACCCGTGCCGAGCAGTTCGACGACCTGGTGCTCGACGCGGTGGAGGACATCGAGCGCCGCTGGGAGCGGGAGCTGGCCGGGGTCGAGTTCGCCGTCGAGGACGTGCCGTGGGTGGACCACACCAGCCCGGACGACGTCGTCCTGGACGCCGACGTGCTCGACGACGGGAGCATCCCGCTGGCCCGCGTCCTGCCGGCGCACCGCGAGAACGGGCGCGAGGTGCCGCCCCGCATCATCGTCTACCGGCGGCCGCTGGAGATCCGGGCGCACGACCGCGAGGACCTCGCCGAGCTCGTGCGCGACGTCGTGGTCGACCAGGTCGCCGTCCTGCTGGGTCGCGATCCGGACGAGATCGACCCCACCGGCTAGAGCGGGCTGCCCAGCCGCGTCGCCTCCTGGCGCGCCTCGGTCAGCCGCCGCCGCGCGAACCCGACGTCGAGGCCGTCGCCGCGCTCCGGCCGGGTGATCCGCTCGACGAGCTGCTCCAGGGCGACCGCGTGCCAGAGGAGGCCGACGTCGGGCTTCTCCCAGCCGGCCGTGCGGGTCAGGACCGTCTCGGCGATCCGCGCCCGGTCCTCGCCGTCCGGGGTCGTCGCCCACAGCATCAGCAGGTCGCCGTGCCGGGGGCCGGAGTGGACGCCGGCCCACTCGAGCACGACCAGCCGGTCCAGCTCGTCGTCGAGGACGGCGTTCGCCGCCCGCAGGTCGCCGTGCCCGATCTCGGGCAGCGGCAGCCGGCCCGCGGCGGCCCGCACCGCCCTGAGCTCGCCGAGCCGCACCCCGTTGCGGAGCAGCCGGCCGACGTCCTCGGCCGAGCCACGGGCGCGGGCCACGGTGTCCCCGGAGGGCGGCCGCCATGACTCCCCCGGGGGCCCGGGAGGTGGCGCGACGCGGATCGCCGCCTCGATCGCCTCCTCCACCCACCGCGGGCCACCCGACGGGCCCGGATGCACGCGGCGGGAGAGCAGCCACCGGCCGTCGTCGGCCGCCGCGAGCGCTTCGGGCACCCCGATCCCCCGCTCCTCGGCCCAGCGACGGCCCCGCAGCTCGGCGCGGATCCGCTGCCGGCCGGTCTCGGTGACGGCGAGGTCCAGCACCCGGTCGGCCAGCACGCCCTGGACGACGCCCAGCCGCTGGCCGTGGTCGGTCACCGCGGCCAGCGGCTGGTCGATCCCGAGGTCGGCGAGCAGCGCGACCACGCGGCCTCGCGGGTCCGCCGCGTGTCCTGCCGAACTGGTCGCGCTCACCGGTCTCCCCGTTCCTTCTCCTCCATCGGCGAGATCGTGACAGCGCCGGACGCCCGTCGCACCGGGTACGCGCCCCGCGGGGGGCAGAAAGCCACCCTGCGATGCTGGTCGGGATGGACATCCTTGCGGCCGTGCGGGCGTTCCGGCGGCGTCCCGCCGCGGGGCAGCCGGTGCCTCCACCCGACCGCAGGGACGACGACGCCGACGACCTCGCCCGATTCCTGGAGCATCCGCCCGGCTCCCCCGGCGCACGCAGCCGCTCCGGCGACGGCTGGGCGGCGCTCGGCGCTCCGGCGACCGGGAGCACCGTCGCCGGAGGAGGGAGCACGGTCGCCGGGTCCGGCCGGACGTCCTGGCGGATGCTGGCGGCCACCGCCGCCGTCGCCCTGCTCGTCGGTGCCGCGGCGGCCCTCGGAGTCGTGCTCGCGCTCGGGCTGGGCGCGGATACCGACCCCCGGCGGAGCTCCGACGCACCTGCTCCCCGCCGGGACCTCGAGGCCGCGCTCGTCTTCGGCGGCGTGATCCTCGAGCGGCGGGCCGTCGGGGTCACCGCCACCTATCCGGAGCTGCGCCTCACCGGCGACGGCACCGACCGCCGTGCCGTGGTCGAGCTGCCCACCTGGAACTGCCTCACCGATGAAGCGCCGGCCGATCCTGAAGCGGCCGGCTGCCGCCGCTCCCTGACCGAGTTCGCCGACCTCGAGTCCCCCGATCTGCGGGTGTCCGAGGACGGGGACGAGCTCCGGATCTCCGGTCGTTTCCCCACCGTCACCCGGCCGAACGGATCTCCGCCCGCGGTCACCGGCCGGAGCTACCAGCTCGTCGTCACCGTCGACCTCGGCGACCCGTCGGCAACGGGCTGGCGGCCGGTCAGCGGACTCCTGCGGCTCGGTGAGGACGAGGCGAGGACGACGGCATCCGACGCGGCCGCGGGCATCAACGTGCTCCGCTACGGAGACCGGACCGGGAACTAGCGGCCCCGGCGCGGGGCCGGCGGCCAGCCCCGCGCCGGCACGGTCAGCTCCACCAGCGGCGACCCGAGGACGGTCGGCAGTCCGCCGACGTCGCTGCTGCCCCACCACGGCCGGCGGTCCTCCCCGTCGACAAGGGTCAGCAGCCCCGCCCGGACGTCGTTCCCGTCCGTCACCACGGCCACCTCCACCTGGCCGATCGCGGCGTGCAGGCGGGCCGCCGCGCGCAGGAAACTCCGCGCCCGACGGTCGGTTTCGCGCGCGAGCAGGCCCGGGAGCCGGCGCTCCAGCACCTCCGGGTCGCGGCTGCGGACGACGGTGCCGGCGCCGTCGAGCTGGTCGACCAGCCGGTAGCTGCGGGCATTGCGCACGACCGCGGTGGGCAGTTCGGCGGCGAGGGCGGCGACGGTGGGATCACCGAGCGGCAGGCCGGACAGCCGCAGGGTCCAGGGACCGCGCAGCGACCCGAGCAGCTCCAGGATGCCGGCGGCGAGCCGGAACGCGGCCGCGTCGTCCCGGGCCGGCAGCCGGAACGGCGGCGTCCCCGGCGGCAGCGGGACGGTGCCGTCCCCGAGCAGCGTGACCGCCGTCCGCACGCCGCGCCGGCGGAGGGACAGGAACGCCACCGCCTCGGGGGGGTCCTGGCGGTGCGGCTCGACGACGACGGCGACCGGACGGGACCGGGTTCCGGTGGCGGTTCCCTGGTTCAGGACCGCGGTCAGCCAGGGGGCGCGCGCGGTCACCGGGGCGCGCAGCGCGGCCATCAGGGGTTCGGCGGCCCGCACCTCGCGCACCACCTCGGCACGGCCGACGGCGATCCGGATCGGGGCACGTGCGCGCACGACCCGAATAGCACCACAGCCGCCGACGGAGACCGTCGGCGGCTGTGGTCGTGCGCCCGCCGGGGGACGGCGGGCCGAAGTCCTGGTCAGACGGCGCGGCGGCGCAGCCGGCGGCGCTCACGCTCGGAGAGCCCGCCCCAGATGCCGAAGCGCTCGTCGTTGGAGAGCGCGTACTCCAGGCACTGGGCCTTCACCTCGCACCCGGTGCAGATCTTCTTCGCCTCACGGGTCGAGCCGCCCTTCTCGGGGAAGAACGCCTCGGGGTCGGTCTCGGCGCACAGCGCCTGCTCCTGCCACGACTGCGCGTCGGCCTCGAGGCCGATGCCCATCAGACCGGCGATCCCCTGACCCGCGATGCCGAAAGCATTGACGCCCGGACCCACGCCCTGGCCACCGCCCTGACCCAGACCGGCACCGAACCGGTCGGCCGACCTGTCGTTGGCACTCACGTAATCGCTCAACCAGGAAACCTCGGCCATGACGATGCGTCCCCTCTCGCTCTCGTCCCGGTGCGCGGGTGCCGGGAGGTTCCCGAACCGCGGTGCACTCGATGACATCGACGGAATTACACGCGTGTCGTTGCCAAGCCGTCAACTTTGCCCGGTGTAAGCGACACGCCACACCAGCCCCATCCGTCACGCCTCGTTCGTCAACTCTCGTCCTGTATCGCGACACGCCCGGCGAACAGTCGACAACTGCTCATCGGGCAGCATGTCTTTCGTGAAGTTCGTGGTGCTGGCCGGCGGGACCGGTGGGGCTCGATTCCTGCGTGGGCTGCAGGCGGCGGCCCCGGAGGCGTCGATCACAGCGGTGGTCAACACCGGCGATGACGTCACGATGCACGGGCTCCGGATCTGCCCCGACCTCGACACCGTCATGTACACCCTCGGCGGCGGCATCGACGAGGAGCGCGGCTGGGGCCGGGCCGGCGAGAGCTGGACCGTGAAAGAGGAGCTGGCCGCCTACGACGCGGACCCCGACTGGTTCGGCCTGGGCGACCGCGATCTCGCCACGCACCTCATCCGCACCCGGATGCTCGACGCCGGCTATCCCCTCTCGGCCGTCACCGCCGCACTGACCGACCGCTGGCAACCCGGCGTCACCCTGCTGCCGATGAGCGACCAGCGCGTGGAGACCCACGTCGTCGTGACCGACCCCGAGACGGGCCGGAACCGGGCCATCCACTTCCAGGAGTGGTGGGTCCGCCACCGGGCCGCGCTCGAGCCCTCGGCGTTCGTGCAGGTCGGTGTGGACGACGCCCGCCCGGCTCCCGGTGTGGTCGAGGCGTTCGCCGTCGCCGACGCGATCCTCCTGGCGCCGTCCAACCCGGTCGTGTCCGTCGGCACGATCCTCGGCGTCCCCGGGCTCCGGGAGGCGCTGCTCTCCTCGCCCGCCCGGGTCGTCGGCGTCTCCCCGATCGTCGGGGGCGCGGTCGTGCGCGGCATGGCCGACCGGTGCCTGCCCGTGCTCGGCATCGAGGTCAGCGCCGAGGGCGTCGGCCGGCACTACGGCGCCCGCACCACCGGCGGCCTGCTCGACGCCTGGCTGGTGCACACCGGTGACCCCGCCGACGTGCCGGGCGTGGACGTCCGCTCCCTGCCGCTGCTGATGAGCTCGTCGGAGACGACCGCGGCCATGGCCTCCGCCGCGCTCGATGCCGCCGGTGTCTGACAGAGGGCCCCGTCCCCCCCACCCCTCGCCCGCTCAGGGTGGGACCCGGGACGGGGCCGAACCGCCGCGGGAAGTCTCCCCGCCCCCAGCCGGGATCTCCGTCCACCCGGTTCCCGGACTGCCCGAGTTCGAGCCCGGCGACGACCTGGCCGCGGCGATCGCGGGCGCCGCACCGTGGCTGGCCGACGACGACGTCGTGGTCGTCACCTCCAAGGTGGTCTCGAAGGTCGAGGGCCGGCTGGTCCACGTCGAGCCGGGGCAGGACCGCGAGCAGGCCCGCCAGCGGGCCATCGAGCAGGAGACCGTCCGGGTGCTCGCGCGACGCGGCCCGCTGTCGATCGTCGAGACCCGGCAGGGCTGGGTCGTCGCCGCCGCGGGCATCGACGCCTCCAACGTCGGCCAGGACGCGCTGGTGCTCCTGCCGGCCGACGGCGACGCGTCGGCCCGGTTGCTGCGCGGCCGGCTGCGCGAGCTGCTCGGCGTGGACGTGGCGGTGGTGGTGAGCGACACCTTCGGCCGGACCTGGCGGGAGGGGCTGACCGACGTCGCGGTCGGCGCAGCCGGCATCGAGGCCCTGACCGACCACCGCGGTGCCGTGGACCGGTTCGGCAACCGGCTGGAGACGACGCGGGTGGCCGTGGTCGACGAGCTGGCGTCGGCCGCCGACCTGGTCAAGGGGAAGCTGGCCGGCCTTCCCGTCGCCGTGGTCCGCGGCCTGCGCCTCGACCGGCCCGTACCGGACCCCGGCACCCGCCCGCTGCTGCGTGCGCCGGGCGACGACCTCTTTCCCTACGGCGCCCGTGACCTGGTTCCGGCCCGTACCCCGGCCACCGCCGAGCCCCGGCGCGCCGGCGAGCGCGAGGCCGTCGCCGAGGCCTTCCGGGTGGCCAGCACCGCCCTGCCGGAGTTCCCGGTCGTGCTCCGGTACGGCGGCGAGGACGACGGGGTGGTCGACGTGCACCTCCCCGATGCGGGAAACCTGGCAGGTGCGCTCAACCTCGGCGCGGTCCTGGCGGTTGCCATGGTCCAGCTGCACGCCGACGGCTGGGCCACCCGCTGGGAACCGGTCGGCACCCCGGGCGGGTCGTCCCTGGTCGGCCGTCTCTGGCTGGCCGACGGGCGCTGACGCAGGCAGCGCGGCGGCCAGCCGTCCCGCCGGATACGGTCGAGGGCGTGGACATCCGCGAGCTCACCGTCCCCGACGCCTACGTCCTCGACCTCGTGCCGCACGGTGACCCCCGCGGCCGGTTCACCGAGTGGTACCGCGCCGACGTGCTGGCCGGGGCCACCGGCTTCGGCCTGACCCTCGCCCAGGCCAACCACAGCGTGTCCGCCCGAGGTGTCCTCCGCGGCGTGCACTTCGCGCTCGTGCCCCCGGGACAGGCCAAGTACGTCTACTGCCCGTCCGGCCGGGTGCTCGACGTCATCGTGGACATCCGGGTCGGGTCACCCACGTTCGGCGTGCACGACTCCGTGGTGCTCGACAGCGACGAGCCGCGGGCCGTGTACCTGTCCGAGGGCCTCGGGCACGCCTTCGTCTCCCTCGCCGATGACAGCTCGGTCACCTACCTCGTGTCGACCGGCTACTCCCCCGGCCGGGAGTTCGGGATCCACCCGATGGATCCCCAGCTCGACCTGCCGTGGCCGGCGGACATGGAGTTCGGCTTCTCCGCCAAGGACCAGGCCGCCCCCACCCTCGCCGAGGCCCGCGAGCAGGGTCTGCTGCCGACGATGGAGCAGTGCACCGCCCGCTACGCGGAACTGCGCTCCAGGGCCTGACGGCTCACATGCGCCGGTAGTCGGTCGGGGCGAACCGGGGACCCCGCCGTGGTGGGCGCGCCGCGCGGCCGCCGGTGAGGATCAGCCGGACCACCCGCTGCCGCTGACCGCGCCAGGGCTCGAGCAGCTCGAGCATGCCGGCGTCGTCGACCTTCTCGCCGATCAGCGCCGTGCCGACGATGCCGGGCAGGTGGAGGTCGCCGAAGCTCGGGGCGTCCGGGTCGCCGTGCGACCGCTGGCTGGTCTCCGCCGCGGTCCAGATGCCGACGCCGGGCACGCTGCGGAGGCGCTTGGCGATCTCCGCACCGCCGCGGCCGAGCGCGAGGGTCCGCTCCAGACCGGGTCCGACGGCGGTCGCCGCCATCACGGCCGCCGACCGCTTGGGGTCGACGCCGGCCCGGTGCCAGTCCCAGGACGGGATGCGGCGCCAGGTCTCGACGGGCGGTGGCACCCGCATGCCCTCCGGTGCGGGACCGGGGGCCCGCTCGCCGTGCCGGCGGATCAGCCACGCCCAGGCGCGGTGCGCGTCGACGGTCGCGACCTTCTGCTCGAGGATCGCCGCAACGAGCATCTCGACGACCTGGCGGCAGCGGGTCAGCCGGAGCCCCGGATGGCGCCGGCGGGTCTCCGCGAGCAGTGGCACGGCCGCGACGTCGAGCCCGCTCCAGTCG
>JAOPWH010000046.1 GCA_025965795.1 Blastococcus sp. | reverse complement strand
AGTTCAACCTGCCCAACTTCGACCGGGGCGGTACGCCCGGCTTCCCCTACACCACCCAGGAGCGGGACAACGTGTGGGAGGACTTCAGCACGACGTCGAACTGGGCGGTCGAGATCCCCTGCTTCACCTTCACGGATGCCGACTCGGGCTTCCCGCCGAAGCAGTGCTACTCGACGATCCAGGGCACCTCGATGGCCGCTCCGCACGTCTCGGCCGCCATCGCCCTCGCCGCGAGTGCGCACGCGAACCTGCGGCACAACCCGGCAGGCCTGATCGCCAGGGTCAAGGCCCAGGCGGTCGACCGGACGAACCTGACCCGGGCGCTCTCCGCGACCGACAAGTCACCCGGTGACCTGAGCGGGGTGCCCTGCCGCTCCGGGTACTGCCACCTCGAGGGTCCGGTCATCTCCAACAGCGACGCCTATGGAGCAGGGCTCCTCAACGTCGCGAGACCGTGATCGGAGGAACTGCGACGACGACAGAACCCACGTCGTAGCGCACGGCTGTGGCCCGGACCGACGAGGTCCGGGCCACAGCTGTGCTCGGCTCCTCGCGGGGGACATCGGGGCCGCGTCAGCTGAAGACTCGCCGGGTGCGCGCCAGGTCGGCGGCGCGCTGTTCCGCCCGCCGCGTCGCCAGACCCTCGGCGAACCCGGTCGCGTACCAGAGGGGTGCGTTCAGGGCGAGCCCCGCGGGGGGCTCCCCCGGCCGGCCCTCCCAGAGCAGTTCGGCGAACCCGGTGTGCGTCCGCCCGAGACACCGGCCGTCGGCGCCGGCCGACTCGGCAAGCGGCACGGTCGGCTCGAACGCAGCGGCGAACCGTCCGTCGAGGCGGCCGAGTTCCAGCGCTTCCTCGAGCAGCTGCTGGTACGTCGGTCCGCTGCACTCGGCCATGGGGGCCACCTCCCGCGGGCGGCGGTCGGGCTGGAGGCCGGACCGTCCGTCATGCGGAAGAGAGCGGGAACGAGCCGCCGGAGACACTTTCCGGTGCCTTCGCCGATCCCCAGGCCGTGCGACTCGCGTCCGGAGTCGGCGAGAGACCCGTCAGGTCACCTGACTGGCGAAGACGACGACGTTGTCCTCGTAGTGGCCCGCGGAACTGTCGAAGGGGCCGCCACAGGTGATCAGGCGGAGCTCCGGGCCGTCGGTGTTGCCGTAGACCTCGAGGGTGGGGAAGTCGGCTTTCGACACGACGCGGACGTCGTCGACCCGGAAGGCGACGGTGCTGCCGTCGGCCCGTGCGACCTCGATGCGCTCGCCGATCGCGAGAGCGCCGAGGGAGTAGAAGACCGACGGGCCGTTCCTGGCGCTGTCCACATGGCCCTCGATGACGGCGGGCCCGAGGTCACCGGGCCGCGGCGAGCCGTCGAACCAGCCGGCCTTGTCGTAGTCGGGACCGGGCTGGGGCACCTCGAGGGTGCCGTCCGGGTTCGTGCCGAGGGTGAGCAGGTCGGAGTGGACGTCGATCGAGGGAATGCTCAGCGAAACCGGTAGTGCCGACGAGGCGGGTGGCGTGGTGGGTGACGCGCTCGGCGGGGTGGCCGGCGCGCTCGACTCCCGCGCAGTGGTGGTACCCGGCACGGGGTGCTGGGCGGCGGAGGGAAGCGGCGGGTCGGCGACCTGCCCGAGGAGTCCGACCGCCACCGCGGTGCCACCCCCCAGGAGGAGCAGCACCGCGAGGACGAGAAGGAGGCTGCGGCCAGGACGCCGGGGCGGGGAGGTGCTCTCCCCGCCCGCGGCGTCGCCGGTCATCAGCTGTCGGTGGAGGTACGACGACGCGCGATGAGCGCGACACCGCCGCCGACGGCTGCGAGGGCGCCGAGGCCGAGGAGCCCGGCGTTCTCGGTGCCGGTGGTGGAACCGCCACCGGTGGAGACGCCACCGGCAGGCATGCTGCCCATCTGCGAGACGTTCAGCACGCCACACAGCGCGGGGTCGGTGGCCTCACCGGGGAGGGTGGGGTCGAGGTCGGACACGCCACGGTCGCCGGCGCTGTAGGCACCGTCGCCGTCGTAGTCCACACCGTGGATGACGGCCACGGCTTCACCGGAGACGATCGCCTTCGCGACGTCCTCGGTCACCTGGACGTCTCCGCGCGAGTACTCGAAGTTGTCGCCGACCGGGAAGCGGTCGACGGCCAGGCCGGAGTCCGGGGAGGTGTCGCCGGTGGTGGTCAGCGAGACGACGATGTCGCCGTAGGCCGGACCACCCTCGGTGGTGGTGAAGTGGGTCTCCGGAGCGGTCTCCTTGTCGAGCGCCGCGGCGTTGTTGTCCGCAGCGGTCGGGCACTCGTGCCGGGCGGTCGCGCCGAAGTGGATGTGGGCCGCGTGCGGCGATCCGGCC
This sequence comes from Blastococcus sp., assembly GCA_025965795.1. Taxonomy (GTDB): domain Bacteria; phylum Actinomycetota; class Actinomycetes; order Mycobacteriales; family Geodermatophilaceae; genus Blastococcus_B. The sequence continues at coordinate 10,538 of JAOPWH010000046.1, read as the reverse complement.
AGGAGGCCCTTGGCCGCGAGGGTGAACGACAGCGTCGTCCCGGAGATCTGGACCATGCCGGTGCCGCTGCTGCCTTCCGGACCGCTGACGGGGACCGGTGAGAGCTCCGCCTGCACCGACCCGTCGGCGGCGGCGGCGACACCGGTCGAGCTGAACAGGGCCGCGAGGCCGATCACCGGAACGGTCATTGCTGCGCGCGTCATGCGATTCAAGGTGGTCCCCTATCGGGTCTCCCTGCGGGCCCACCGTTGGACGCCGTCAGGATGGTGCGTGTTCACGCTGAGTGGTGCTTGCACGGGTACTTCGCACGACCGAGGCCATCCGGATGCACCCTCCGGGAAATTCATGTCCAGACAGCGCGTCTTGTTGTTCGGCACCGAGTTGCCCACAACGGACCCGGATCATGCCGAACGACCTGCGATTTCTTCGCAGCACGCCCCGCGGTTCCCCCGACGTGCGTGCAAGGTCAGCGCGATTGACCGGTATCGAGGCGTCCGGTCACACACAGTGAGCGGAGCGACCGTTCAGCAGCCGCGGGTCGGGTAGCCGGCAAGTGGCACCCACGACGGTCCGGGCGTCGTCTCCCAGTCGAAGACGGAGACGCCGATGGCGCCCCGGTCGCGAGCGGCCCGCGCCATCGCCGCGTAAGCAGCGGTCGGCACCTCGACGCCGTATCCCCCCACGACCGACACCGCCGCGCACCGCTCCCCCAGGGCGGCGCGCACCCGCGAGATGTTCTCGGTGATGTACCGGTACGGATCACTCCACGCCGGGTCGCTGCGGTTGCTCCAGTAGGCCATCGGCATCCACACCTGGTAGTAGCGGCTCAGCGTCCGCCACGGGAAGCGGGGCCAGTAGGCGGGGTTCAGCACGTCGGTGACCACGGGAGGCAGCACGATCGCCGAGAGCGTCGTCCCGGGAGCCGCCGCGTAGAGCCGCGCCGACAGGTCCACCAGCCGGGCGTTGCGGGCGTCCACGTCGGCAACGGTGAGGTCCTCGATGTCGACACCCACCGCGTCGAACCCTTGACCCGACGCCCGGAACGCGACCATCGCCTGCAGCCGGCGCAGATCGGCCGGAACGTCGGTGAGGTGCGGCAGGTACCAGGCCACCACCTTCATCCCGCGGGCGTGGGCGCGGGTGAGGAACCGGCCGAGCAGGTCGCTGCTCAGCAGCCCGAGGTAGCGGGGGTCGTCGGCGGCGGCCTGGATGTAGATGGTGCGGACGCCGGCCGCGGCCATCGCGTCGACGTCGGCAGGTGTCGTCGGTGCGTCCGCCCCGCCGAACTCACGGCTGAACCGGTAGCGGGTGATCCACGTGCCGGCCCCCTGGTAGGGCGCGAGGAGCGCCGTCCGCACGGCGTCCGTGGCGGTGTCCCGGCGCAGGAAGCCACCGACGAAGTCGCTCTGCCCGCCGCCGTTCACCGCGTACTCGTCGCTGATCGGATAGCCGAGCGGGCTGCGCTCCCAGCCCAGCTGTGCCCACCGGGCACGGAGCACGCCGTGCACCTCGTGCGCACCGGTGGCCGGCGACCAGAAGATCGATCCACCCTGGAAGTGGTTGTAGGCGCCGACCCCGTCGGCGGCCGTCCGCTGGTCGGACATCGGAAAGCCCAGCCGTCCCAGCGGCCCGCCCGCGTAGCGGGAACGGGACGCGATCGGACCGTGCACCTCACGGGCACCGGTGGCCACGGTCCAGTAGATCGACCCGGCGGTGTAGTCCTGCCCCCGCCCGGCGCCGACCGCGTACGCCGCCCCGACCGGGGAGCCGAGCACGGAGGCGGCACCGCCGAGCTCGCAGTAGTGCACGACGATCGGATCGGTACCGGTGCAGACCTCGGACCGCCCCTCCGGGGCGGAGGCCTCGGGTCCGGTGGCGATCAGGACGCCGGTCAGCAGCGCCGCGAGGACGGCGACGAGAGCGGGACGGGGCGGCCGGAACCTCGCGCGGACCGACATGACCGACACCCCACGCCTTCGAGGGACGACGCCGACGGCGGGCACATCCGCGCTCGCCGCGCGCCCAGGGTGACGACCTCCGAGTGCGCCGGACAGTGCTCTTGGTCCCGGCTCCGCTACCGGCTCGACCGGAACTCCGCCACCGGTACCGGCACCTGGGGCCCTTGCCCGGACGGGCGCACACGCCGCCGGCGTCAACCCGATCACGAGCCTTCCGGGTGCCCCTGACACGACGGTCGACGGCGTAGCGTCCCGCCCACGGAGCCGCACGGGCTCTCGACGAGGGAGCGCACATCATGGGTGACAAGTCCCCGAAGAACTCGAGCGCCAAGAAACCTGCCGGGAAGTCGATCAAGGAGAAGCGGCTGGACAAGAAGGCGAAGGAAGACACCAGCTCGCAGATGGACAACCTGACCCACGGCACCAAGAAGCACTGACCGACTCGGCGGCGCCGGTGTTCCGGCGCCGCCGAGCGACCCTCACGGGGTCGCGAGCACGCGGTCGAGATCGGCCTCCAGGACCGGGGCCAGCCACCTGGCGTAGTCGATGGTCACGTGGTTGTCGTCTCGGTAGACGAGTAGATCGCCCACGATGACCGGGCATCGCGACGCCGTGCAGAACAGCGGGACCAGGTTCGCGTACGAGCCCCCGACCGACACTGTCGCCCGCTCCTCCGCGGCGATGCCGGCGTCGTCGACCGCCACCGCCCGGTCGGGGGCGCAGTCGACCGCCGAGTCCAGGTGCTCCGACAGGCAGGTCGGCACGACCGACCGCGGATCGGGAACCGGGCCCAGCACGAGGACCCGGGCGCCGGTGGACCGGAGTTCCGAGACCATCCGGCTCAGGCTGTCCAGCCAGGCCCCCCCGTAGACGGCGAACCCGTAGTCGGGCGTGTACCGGCGCGCCATGTCGAGGACGACCACCGCGGGATGTTCCGCCCGGAGCCGATCGAGGATCTGTCCCCGCCACCTCGTGCACTCGGCGTAGTTCCGGCCCAGGTAGGGGCTGAACGTGGGCAGGTCGAGCATCGGGCACAACACCTTGGCCATCGTCTCCAGGCGCCAGTGACGCTCGGCCGCGACCTGCTCCATCGGGGGCGTCCACATGGCCGCGTGGGAGTCCCCCACGAGGACGACCCGGAGAGCCGATGCCGTGTCGCCCGACGCGCACTCCTTCTGGCCCACGCCGAGCCACGACCGGACGCAGCCGTTGACGAACACCTCCGGCTTGTCGACGGGCGCCTTCGCCAGGGGCGGCATCAGGTCCGCCGGCACGGCACGGACGTCGACCGACGCGGCGACCGCTGCCTGCACCTGTGCCGTGAGCCGCTGCACTGCCGCCTCCTCCGGGGTCCGGCCCGCTGCGGAGGGCACCGCCGGTGCTTGCCCGGCACCGATCTCCGGAGTCCTCGTGGACGCGCCCTTCCCGACCGGTGCCGGGACGGCGGACAGCGCGGCCAGCGACGCACAGACACCCAGGGCGGTGAGCGCGCCGGCCAGGGCCAGGCTGCGTCCGGGGGCCTTCCGCAGCGGCCCGTACCTGACCGGGTTCTCCACGGCCTGCACCGTGCCCACGGCCAGAGCGGCGGCGAGGGCCGAGGCGAGCAGCCGGGACGCCGGCCCGAGCGGATGCCCGAGCAGGGCGGGAGCCAACAGGAGCACCGGCCAGTGCCACAGGTACCAGGAGTAGGAGATCCGGCCGATCCACTGCATCGGGGGCAGGGCGAGGACCGACCCCACCCCCCGGACCGGGTGCGCGCAGCCGGTGCCGACGACGAGGACCGCCCCTCCCACGGGCAGCAGCGCGGCGAGCCCGGGATAGGCGGTCCCGTCGTCCAGCCGAAGGCAGCCGGCCACGATCAGCCCGAGCCCCGCCCAGCCCAGCGGACCGGCGACGAGCGGCGGCAGACGGCGCCACCAGGTGGCCCCGAGTGCGGCGAGTCCCCCGGCGGCCAACTGCCAGGCGCGGGAGGGCAACGAGAAGAAGGCCCACGGCGGCGAGACGTCGGTCCACCGCAGCGAGCCGGCGAAGGAAATGGCCGCGATGACCGCGAGCACGAGCACAGCGGCACGGAGCCGCCACGCGGCCGTGTCGGCGCCGCCCCGCCGGCAGCGGGCGGCGAACCAGGCGGTGGCGATCAGGACGGCGGGCCAGAGGAGATAGAACTGCTCCTCGACCCCGAGGGACCAGTAGTGCTGGAACGGCGAGGGCGGCGCGTCCGCGGCCAGGTAGTCGGTGCCCTGAGCGGCGAACCGGTAGTTGGCGACGTAGAGCGCGCTGGCCACGCCGTCTCCCAGGACCGCCCGGGCCTGCAACGGCGGCAGCAGGGCGGCCGCGGCCGTGGCGGTCGCCACGATCACCAGGACGCCGGCCGGCAGCAGGCGGCGGGCCCGAGCGGCGTAGAACCGGCCCAACCGGACGGTTCCGGTGGTCCCGACCTCCCGCGCCAGCATGCCGGTGATCAGGAACCCGGAGATGACGAAGAAGACGTCCACGCCGACGAAGCCGCCCGGGACGCCGGGAACACCGGCGTGGAACATCACGACCGCGAGCACCGCTACGGCTCGCAGCCCCTCGATGTCGGGCCGGAACGCGTCTCCCCGAGAACCGCCGACGCGTCCGGCCCGTGCGGGACGGGCGACTCCGGCCGCCCGCCCGCTCACCGTGGAACTCCCCGGCTCAGCTCTCGCGCAGGACGGCGACGACGACGTGCGGGCCCGGCTCGGCCAGCGCCCGGCCCAGCTGATCGGCCAGCTCGTCCGCCGTCGTAGCCCGGGTCGCCGGAACACCCATACCGGTCGCCAGCGCCACGAAGTCGAGGTTCGGCGCACCGAGGTCCAGCAGCTTGGCGGCGCGGTCGCCGTCGCCCTGCGCGCCCACCCGGGACAGCTCGTGCTCGAGGATCGCGTACGACCCGTTGTCACAGATGATCGTGGTGATGTCGAGCTGCTCGCGGGCGTAGGACCACAGCGCCGAGATCGTGTACATGGCGCTGCCGTCGGCCTGGATCCCGATGACCGGGCGGTCCGGGCAGGCCACCGCGGCACCCAGCGCCATCGGCAGCCCGTCGCCGATCGCCCCGCCGGTGAGCGCCAGCCAGTCGTGCCGCGGCGCACCCGAGGTCAGCTCCATCAGGCCCACACCGGAGGTCAGCGCCTCGTCGACCACGATCGCGTTCTCCGGGAGCAGCGCACCGATGACCGCGTTCATCGTGCGCGGGGTGAGTTCGCCGGTCGGCAGCTCCGGGCGCGAGGACTCGAGCAGGTCGGCCTTCGCCTCGGGAGCGGCGAGCGCGGCCAGGGCCCGCAGCGCGGCGACGCCGTCCTCCCCCGGCCGGGACAGGACGTGCACGGTGCACCCCTCGGGCACCGGGTGCCCGGGCACCCCGGGGTAGCCGAAGAAGTGCACCGGCGAAGTCGCCCCCGCGAGCACGAGGTGCGCCGTCCCCTCGAGGGCAGCGATCGCCATCTCCGGCGGGTACGGCAGCCGCGTCACGTCCGGCAGGCCGGCACCGCGGGCCGTCCGCGCCGGGAACGTCTCGGTCATGAGCCGGGCGCCGGTGCCGGCGGCCAGCTCTCCGGCGGCGAGGAGTCCCTCCTCCCCCACCGTGTCGCCGCCGAGGAACAGCACGGTCGGTTCCCCGGAGGCGAGCACCGCCGCGACGTCCTCGACGACGGAGGGGGCCACCCGGGGTGCCGGCCGGGCGAGCACCGGGTCGGCCACGGCCGCGCCGTCCTCCCAGGACACGTCCGCCGGGAGGACCAGCGTGGCGATCGAGCCCGGCGCCGAGGCCGCGGCGGCCACTGCGTCGGCGGCGTCGGCGGCCACGTCGGCCGGCGCGAGCGAGCGCCGCACCCAGCCGGAGACGGTGCCGGCGAGGGCGTCGATGTCGGACTCCAGCGGCGCGTCCAGCCGCTTGTGGGAGCGCGCGTGGTCACCGACGACGTTCACCAGTGGCGTCCGGGCGCGCCGCGCGTTGTGCAGGTTGGCCAGGCCGTTGCCCAGCCCGGGGCCCAGGTGCAGCAGGGTCGCGGCGGGGCGGCCGGCCATCCGGGCGTACCCGTCGGCCGCGCCGGTCGCGACACCTTCGAACAGCGTGAGCACGCCCCGCATCTCGGGGACGTCGTCGAGGGCCGCGACGAAGTGCATCTCCGACGTGCCGGGGTTGGCGAAGCACACGTCGACGCCGGCCCCGACGAGGGTGCGGATGAGTGCCTGGGCGCCGTTCACCCTTTCTGCGCCTCGTGCACCTCGAAGTGCGAGAACGTGAATCCGCCGGTCGCGAAGTTGCCGAGGTCCTTGCCGGCCGCCCGGCCCTCCGGCGTGGCCAGCGTGTCCTGCATGGCCTCCTCGGACTCGAAGTCGAGCTCGGCGACGAGGTAGGGCACCGGCTGCGACGGGTTCAGGGGCCGCGGATGCCCGACGCTCAACCGGAGCAGGCCGGGCTGCCGGAGCGCCAGCGGCGTATGGGTCTCCCGGTAGTAGGCGTCGAACGCCGCCGGATCCTCCGGCTGCCCGTAGCTGACCATGAGCCTGTGCACCACGCGAACCTCCATGTCCCCCGGGCTCTGCCGCCCGTGTCTCTGCTCCCAGCCAACCAGCAGCCGGTCGGGGCGCGCGACTTCAGAACATGAGCACCAACCGGCCCCGGACGCCACCGCGCTCGAGCAGCCGGTGCGCCTCCGCGGCATCCTCGGCGGGGAACGTCCGCGCCACGCGGAGCGTCAGGACGCCGTCCTCGGCCTGCTGCCGCAGCCGGTCCAGCGCGGCCCGGTCCTCCGCCACCCGGCGGACCATGGTGGGGAGCACGCGCAGCCCGCGCCCGCCGTCGCCGCGGTAGCCGCGCACCGTCGCCACCGCGCCGCCGTCGCGGACGGCCGGGAGGACGAGGGCGTCCTGCACCGATCCGTCGGCGAGCCCGTCCACCCCTTCGGGCACGTGCTCCCGGATGCGCGCAGCCACGTCGTCGCCCCGGCGGACGACGACATCGGCACCCAGCCCGCGCACCAGGTCGTCGTCGGACGCCGCGGCGTCCGCGATCACGGTGAGCCCGTCGGCCTTGGCCAGCTGGATGACGTACCCGCCGAAGGCTCCGGCCGCCCCGGTCACCGCCAGCACCTCGCCGGGCCGCAGCGCCAGCTGGTCGAGCGCCAGCCGGGCGGTGAGCGCGTTCATCGGCAGGGTCGACGCGGCCACGAGGTCGACGCCCACCGGCACGGGCACCACCGAGTCGCCGGGCAGCACCAGGTTCTCGCGGTAGCCGCCGTGCGCTCCGGTCGGGACGACGATCCCCATCGCCTCGTCGCCGACCGACAGGTGCCCGACCCCGTCGCCGACCTCGGTGACCACCCCGGCGACGTCCATCCCCGGCACCCACGGCGGTTGCTTCACCGGATCGCGTTCCGCGTAGGCGCCCGCCCGGCTGTAGGTGTCGGTGGGGTTGACCGTCGCGGCCGCAACCCGCAGCCGCACCTGGCCGGCCCCCAGCGGCTCGTCCGGCACCTCGACGATCCGCAGGGCCTCGGGTCCACCGAACTCGGTCACTCCCGCTGCGCGCACCCCTCTGCCTAACACGGGGGCATCACGCCCGCCCCAAGAGGTCTCTGGACAGTCGTGTCTCCTCCGCCCGTGTCAGCAGAGCGCGACCGTCCGCGGACCTAGTTCGGCCCTGGCCCGTTCGGGGACGGGTGGTACGCCGGCGCCGCGCGCCGCAGGTTCTCCTCGGCCACCGCGTCCAGCGCGGCCAGCGCACGGCCGCCGTCGGCGCGCAGCGCGGCCAGGAAGACGTCGCCGTCGAGTGCCCACAGCACCGACGGCTCCCGGGCGACCACGGTGGCGGTGCGCACACCGGACCGAAGCAACGCGATCTCACCGAACGCGGCGCCCGGCCCGAGATCGTGGACCGGCCGGCCATCCACCTCCACACCGAGCCGCCCGGTGTCGACCAGGAAGTACGTGCTGCCGGGCTCCCCCTGCCGGGCGGCCGCCGCGCCCGCAGCGAGCTCCGTCCGGCGCAGGTGCAGGGCAAGCCGCTCCAGTTGCAGCGGCGGGAGCAGGGCGAACGCCGGGAGGGCTCGCAGCAGCCGCACCTGCCGCGTCGGCGCGGTGAGCTCCCGGTCGAGGCGGTGCAGCGCGCGCAGGGCGAGCCCCGTGACCACCACGAGCATCGCCGCCATTCCCGCCAGCGTGGTTGCCGGACCGACGAGCTCGTCCAGCGCGGGGGCGACGGCGGCGCCTCCCCCGAGCCCGATGACGACGACGGTCTCCACCACACCGAAGGCGCGGCCGAGCAGCCGGACGGGCACACCCCGCTGCAGCAGGGTCACGCTCGTGACGTCGAAGAGCACGTTCCCGCCACCGGTCACCGCGAGGAGCAGCAGGACGACGGCGAGCGCCGGTCCCAGGGGGAGCAGGAGCAGCGGCAGCGACCACAGGAGGAGGGCGGCTGCTGTCAGCGCGCCCAGCCGGCGCGACCCGGCCAGCGCGAAGAGCCCCACCGACCCGACGACCCCGCCCAGCCCGTACGCCGCCGTCAGCCACCCGGCCGCGCTCGCATCGAGGCGCAGCGCGTCGACGGCGAGGGCCGGATAGAGCACCACCAGTCCGCCGGACAGCACGGTCTGGGCCAGCAGGAGGGCGAAGACGAGCCGCGCGGCGGGTAGCCGGAACAGGTCGCGGGTCCGACCCGATGCCTCCGCCTCCGCACCGGCGTTCGCCGGACGTGCGGGCAGCCGGATCACGAGCAGCCCCGCGGCGACGAACAGGCCGGCGGCGACGGCGAAGGCGAGCCGTGGGCCCTGGAGGAGGAGCAGCGCCGCGCCGAGTGCCGGTCCCGCGAAGACCCCGACGGACTCCACCGCGCTCGACAGCACGTTGGCCGCGGTCAGCTCGGCCGGGTCGTCGACGAGCTCCGGGAGGATGGCCGACTGCGCCGTCCGGAAGAGCATCGTCACCAGCGCGACGACGGTGACCAGCCCGATCGCCACGGCGAGCGTTCCGGCTCCGAGCGCCGCACCCGCCGTCGCGAGACCGCAGAGCAGCGCCGCCACGGTGAGGCACTTCCGCCGCGGGAAGCGGTCGACCAGCGCACCGACGACCGGACCGACGACGACGCCCGGAACGGTGCGGGCCAGCACGGCCAGCGCCACCGCGGCGCTGCCGCCCTCGGCGTAGGCGACGACCGACAGGCTCACCGTCGCGGTCCACGAGGCGACCATCACCGCCGCCCAGGACAGCTGCAGACGTACCAGCCGCGGATCGCTCGCGGTGCGGCGCAGAGCGGCGACCTGAACCCCGGCCGCGCGCCGGAGCGCCGCCGGCGCCCCGTCCTGCCCCATGGCGGGAAACCCTGCCACGACGTCGCCCTGGACGCCCGGGCCGCCAGCCGCTCCGGGTGCGGTGGGGTCAGCGCTTGAGCGCGTACGTCCTGAGCAGTCCGCGGCTGATGATCGTCTTCTGGATCTCGCTGGTGCCCTCGCCGATGAGCAGGAACGGCGCCTCGCGCATGAGCCGCTCGATCTCGTACTCCTTCGAGTAGCCGTAGCCCCCGTGGATGCGGAAGGACTGGGTGGTCACCTCGGCGCAGTACTCGCTGGCGATCAGCTTGGCCATGCCCGCCTCGACGTCGTTGCGCTCGCCGGAGTCCTTCATGCGGGCGGCGCGCACCATCATCGTGTGCGAGGCCTCCACCTTGGTGGCCATCTCGGCGAGCTGGAAGGCGATCGCCTGGTGCTGGGCGATCGGCTTGCCGAAGGTCTCCCGCTGCTGGGCGTAGGCGATGGCCAGCTCGAAGGCCCGGATCGAGATGCCGCAGGCGCGGGCGGCCACGTTGACCCGTCCGACCTCGACGCCGTCCATCATCTGCGAGAAGCCGCGGCCCGGCGTCCCCCCGAGGACGTCGGCGGCCTCGGCCCGGTAGCCGTCGAAGATGAGCTCGGTGGTGTCGACGCCCTTGTAGCCCATCTTGTCGATCTTCCCGGGGATGGTCAGGCCGGGCTTGACCTCGCCGAAGCCGGCCGGCTTCTCGACGAGGAAGGTCGTCAGGTTCTGATGGGCCTTCTCGGCGCCCTCGTCGGTGCGCACCAGTGCCGCCACCAGCGTGGAGCTGCCGCCGTTGGTCAGCCACATCTTCTGGCCGTCGATCACGTAGCCGCCGTCGGCCTGCTTCGTCGCCTTGGTCCGGATGCCCGCGACGTCCGAACCCAGCCCCGGCTCCGACATCGAGAACGCACCACGCACCTCGCCGGTGGCCATGCGGGGCAGGAAGTGCTCCTTCTGCTCCTGCGTGCCGTGCTGGACGATCATGTACGCGACGATGAAGTGGGTGTTGATGACGCCGGAGACGCTCATCCAGCCGCGGGCGATCTCCTCGACCACCAGCGCGTAGGTCAGCAACGACTCACCGAGGCCACCGAACTCCTCGGGGATCATCAGCCCGAAGATCCCGAGCTCCTTGAGCCCGTCGACGATCTCCTGCGGATAGATGTCGCCGTGCTCGAGCTCCTGCGCCTTGGGGATGATCTCCTTGTCGACGAAGCTCCTGACCGTCGACAGGATCTCCTGCTGGATGTCGGTCAGGTC
>JAOPWH010000045.1 GCA_025965795.1 Blastococcus sp. | reverse complement strand
CGGACCTTCCTGTGCCGCGGCGGGACTCAGAATTGGAACACGACCCGCGCCGGGACGACCCCGGACCGCACGTCGTCTATGGACTCGTTGACCTCGTCCAACTTGCGTTCGACCGAGACGACGGTGGTGCGGCCGGCCGCATGCAGGGCGAAGACATCGGCGAGGTCGTTGCGGGTGCCGACGATCGACCCGATCACCGACTTGCCGGACAGCACGGTGTCGAAGATGGGCAGCGCCATCGTCCCGTCGGCCGGCAGGGCCACGCACACCAGCCGGCCACCGCGGCGCAGCGACCGGTAGGCCTGGTCGAACGACCGCGGCGAGGCGGCCAGCGCCACCGCCACGTCGGCTCCGCCGAGTGCCTGGATCGCCTCGACCGGGTCGGTGGTGGCGGCGTTCACCACCTCGTCCGCGCCGAGCTCGCGGGCCATGGCCAGCTTGTCGTCCTGGACGTCGACGGCGATGACGAAGCCGCCGGCGATCCGGGCGTACTGCAGCGCGAGGTGGCCGAGGCCGCCGATGCCGAACACGGCGACCGTCTCACCCGGGGCCACGCGGGCGACCTTGATCGCCTTGTAGGTCGTCACGCCTGCGCAGGTCAGCGGCGCGGCGTCCAGGCTCGGAACGGCGTCGGGCACCGGGGTGGCGAACCCGGCGGCGACGACCGCGTACTCGGCGAAGGTGCCGTCCACCGAGTACCCGGAGTTGACCTGCTGCTCGCAGAGGGTCTCCCAGCCGCCGATGCACTGCCGGCACGCCCCGCAGGCGAACCCGAGCCAGGCGATCGCCACCCGCTGGCCGACGGAGCGGGCGGTGACGCCTTCACCGAGCTGCTCGATGATCCCGATGCCCTCGTGCCCGGGCACGAAGGGCGGCACGGGCTTCACCGGCCAGTCGCCGCGCGCGGCATGGATGTCGGTGTGGCAGAGGCCGCTGGTCTCCATCCGTACGAGCACCTGGCCCGCGGCGGGCCGGGGAACCGGGATGTCCAGGATCTGCAGGGGGGAACCGAGCGCGGGAACGACGGCGGCCTTCATGGCGATCTCCGATCGAGGGGCGTGCGCGGCGTGCGGTGTCGGTATCGAGCCTCTCCGGTCGAGGCCGACGTCAGCAGGGGAGGACGTCACCGACGAGGGGGCCGGTGGACCCGGGTCAGCGGCCGAGGGCCCCTGGGTGACGGGGACCTCCGACCGCCGCCCCGGGTAGCTCGGGGTCACTCGGTGGTGACGGCCCGCAGGACGTCGACCCGGCTGGCCCGCCGGGCCGGACCGATCGCGGCGAGGACCCCCACCAGGGCTGCGATTGCCAGGTAGCCGGTGAGCGTCGTCGTCGGAACGGCCAGCCGGGTCACGCCCTGGTCCAGCAGCGCGCGGCTGAGCGCGATGCCGGACACGGTGCCCAGCACGATCCCGGTGACCGCACCCAGCAGGGACATGAGCACCGACTCCCGGCGGACCAACGTGCGGATCTGGCTCTGCGTGGCGCCCACGGCCCGCAGCAGGCCGAGCTCGCGGGTCCGCTCGACGACCGACAGCACCAGCGTGTTGACGATGCCCAGGACGGCGACCACGACGGCGAGCAGCAGCAGCGCGGTGACGAGCCCCAGCATCTGGTCCACGGAGGCCTGGGCGTCCGCGGTGAGCTTCGCGGGGTCGCTGATCGTCACGTTGGGGTAGTCCGTCAGTGCCTGGGTGAGGCTGCGCTCGACGGCAGCGGGGGAGGCGCCGTCCCGGATGGTCACCAGGACGGACCCGTCCAGCCGGGAGGTCACGTTCTGCTCGAAGTCGGCCAACGGGATGAGGAAGTCGGACTCGAGGAGCGAGTCCTGGGGGAACGTGCCGGCCAGGGTCATCGTGCGCTCGCCGGTCTCCGGAAAGGTGATGCGCACCGGGTCGCCGACGGTGAGGCCGAGCGCCTCGGCAGTCTTGGCGCGCAGGAGCATCGTTCCCGGCACGAACGCGGCCAGACCGTCGTCGTGCAGGCCGAGGTCGACGACCTGGTCGAGGCCGGCCGGGTCCAGTCCGACGACGGTCCTGCTGCCGCCCTGCACGAGGGCACCGGTGTACCGGAGCTCCTCGACCGTGTCGACGTCGTCGAGGCCGCGGACCAGGTCGGCCGCTGCCGGGCTGACCCCGACGCCCGCCCCGTCCGGCTGCAGGGCGAAGTCCGATCGGTTCCCGCCGGTCACCGAGTCGGCCACGGATGCCTTCATCGAGGACGCGGTGACCGCCACCGCGGAGACGACGGTGAGGCCGATGGTCAGGGCCAGCGCCGTGGCCGCCGCCCGGCGGGGAGCCCGGGCGATGTTCCGGGCGGCCATGCGCCATCCGCCGCCGGGGCGTCCGTGGTCGGCCAGCCTGGCCATGCCCTGGGCCAGCGCCGGCCCGGCCGTCACCAGACCCGCGAACGCGACCAGGGTCGCCAGCGCGGTCAGTACGGGCTGGCTGCCCACCACGGCACAGGCGACCAGCCCGGCCAGGCCCGTGGACAGCAGCACCCAGCCCGCGGTTCGACGGCTGGTCCCGATCCCGGCCGAGGTGGGCGCGGCCTCGTGCAGCGCCTCGACCGGCGCGAGCCGCGTGGCGGCCCATGCGGGGACCAACGCGGCGACCATGGTGACGACGACCCCGACGAGCAGCGCGGCGACGACGGTCCGCAACTCGACCGACGCAGAGGTCGTGGGTACGTCGATGTTGACCAGCTTCAGCAGACTGCGGATGCCCACCGCGAGCCCCACCCCGGCGACCAGGCCGACGCCGGCCGACACCAGCCCGATCAGTCCCGCCTCGACCATGATTCCGGTGAGCACCTGGCGTCGGGTCGCGCCGACCGCGCGGAGCAGTGCCACCTCGCGTCGGCGTTGGGCGACGAGGACGCTGAAGGTGTTCCAGATGACGAAGGACCCCACCAGGACCGAGACCGCGGCGAAGATCAGCAGCACCTGGCTGAACACGGCCGTGCCCTTGCTCACGGCAGCGGTGTTCTCGTCGACCACTTGCTGTCCGGTGACCGCCTCGACATGGGGAGGCAGCACCGCGGCGATGTCGGCGCGCAGTCGGTCCGCGGTCACGCCGTCGTCGCCCCGGACGTCGATCTGGTCGACCGCACCCACCTTGCCCAGCAGCTGCTGCGCGGTCGGCAGGTCGAACGCGGCGACGGTGGCGCCGGCCAGGCTGTCGGTCGTGCCGAACCCCACGGTGCCGACCAGCGTGAAGGTGTCACGGCCGTCCTGGAACACGACGTCGACGCGGTCCCCGAGCTGGTATCCGGCCTTCGCTGCCGAGCCGGCGTCGATCGCCACCTCGTGGGCTCCGGCCGGAGCGTGTCCCTCCCGGAACCCGACGGCTCCGGCGAGCTTCTCGTCCCCGCCCACGGTCGTGCCCAGAGTGGGGGCACCACCGGGCTGGATGGGCTTGCCCTCCCGGTCCAGGATGAGAGCGAAGCCGGTGACCCCGCCCTCGGCAGCGGCCACTCCGGGCACCCGCTGGACGTCGGCGACCAGGGCCTGGTCGAACGGTCGCGGCTGCGCTGAGGTGGCCGCACCGTTGGCGTAGGCCGACTGCCCACGGACGACGACGTCCGTGCCGGACGTCAGCCCGGCGAACAGTTGGTCGAACGCCTTGGTCATCGTGTCGGAGAGCACGAAGGTGCCCGAGACGAAGGCGACCCCGACGGTGACCGCGGCGACGGTGAGCAACAGCCGGAGCTTGTTCGCCAGCACGTTGCGTAGCGAGACCTTCAGCACGTCAGCCGCCCAGCCGTTTCATCGTCTCCAGGACGGAGTCCCGGGTGGGATGGGGAAGTTCCTCGACGACCGAGCCGTCGACCAGGAAGATCACCCGGTCGGCGTACGCCGCGGCCACCGGGTCATGGGTGACCATGACGACCGTCTGCCCCAGGCCGTCCACGACCGATCGCAGGAAGCGCAGCAGCTCCGCGGATGCCTTCGAGTCCAGCGCCCCGCTGGGCTCGTCCGCGAACACCACCTCCGGCCTGGAGACGAGCGCACGGGCCACCGCGGTCCGCTGCTGCTGTCCTCCGGAGAGCTGCGCCGGCCGGTGGGTGAGACGCTCCTGCATGCCCAGGGTGGACACCACGGTGTCGAACCACGCGCGGTCGACCGGCCGGCCGGCCAGGTCGGCGGGCAACGTGATGTTCTCCTCGGCGGACAGCGTCGGGAGCAGGTTGAACGCCTGGAAGACGAAACCGAGGCGGTCCCTGCGGAGCACGGTCAGCTCCCGGTCGGAGAGGGTGGCCAGGTCGGTGTCGCCGATGAAGGCCTGTCCCGACGTCAGCGTGTCCAGGCCGGCCATGCAGTGCATCAGCGTGGACTTGCCCGAGCCCGACGGGCCCATGATCGCGGTGAACTCCCCGGCCGCGAAGCCGACCGTGACGTCGTCGAGCGCGACCACGGTCGTCGCGCCGACGCCGTAGGTCCGGCGTGCGCCCTGCACCCGGGCGGCTTGCCGGCCGCTGCCGGTCGCGGGCGGCGTGGCGCTGTCGAGGGTGCCGGCGCGGGACCCTCCCGGTGGGACGCGAGGGGCAGGGGCCACCGGGCTGTGGCTACGCTGTGCGGGCATGGCTCACCTTGACCCGGTGGCCGGCTGTCGCACAGGGACCGACGTCCCACCACCGGCAGGGCCA
>JAOPWH010000001.1 GCA_025965795.1 Blastococcus sp. | reverse complement strand
GCGCCCGCGCCGTCGAGCCGGCCGGAGGCCCCCGCGCGGGTGCAGCAGTGGAAGAACGCGCTGCTCGACCTCAGCCTGCGCAACCGGCTGATCAACTACACCGAGCGCTCCGGGCTGGCGCTCACCGTGCCGGGTCCCTCGCTCGGCGTCCTGGAGAACTTCGTCCACGACGGGACGCCGCTCACGCTGCTGCCCGCCGATCAGCTGGCCGCCGTCCAGAAGGAGCGCGGGCTCACCACCGCGCGGGAGCTGCCCGAGGAGCAGCTGACCGACCTGCTCACCGACCGCCGCGAGATCCACGCCGACGTCACCACCGGCGGGTACCTGCCCCGGCTGCGCAACCTCGCCTACAAGGCGAAGACGGTGCAGGAGGAGACCGGCGCCAACAACCTCTACCTCGCGCTGGGTTCGCTGGTGTGGGAGCTCGACGGCCGGCCGCTGCGCTCGCCGCTGGTGCTCATCCCGGTCACGCTCGCGCCGATGGGCCGGACGGGGTCCTACCGGCTCACGCTCGACGAGTCCGGATCGAGCACGCCGAACTACTGCCTGCTCGAGAAGCTGCGCCAGCTGCACGGCCTCGTCGTCCCGACGCTGACCGAGCCGGTCGACGGCGGTGGGCTCGACCTCGACACCGCGCTGGAGGCCATGCGGGTCGGCCTGGTCGGGCACGGCCTGCCCTACCGGGTGGAGGCGACGGCGGACCTCGCGATCCTGCAGTTCGCCAAGTTCCGGCTGTGGAAGGACCTCGACGAGCACTGGTCGGACTTCGCCGACAACCCGCTGGTCTCCCACCTGGTGCACCAGCCGACCGAGGCCTTCCGCGACCCGGCCAGCGACACCGCGCAGTTCGTCGATCTCGACGAGCTGGCCGCGCGGCTGCCGGCCCCGGCCGACGCCTCGCAGCTGCAGGCGATCGCCGAGGCGTCCGCGGGTCGCACGTTCGTGCTGGAGGGCCCGCCCGGCACCGGCAAATCGCAGACGATCACCAACCTGCTCACCCGGGCGGTCGCCGACGGCAAGCGGGTGCTCTTCGTCGCCGAGAAGCGGGCGGCCCTGGACGTCGTCGCGCGCCGGCTGGACGCCGTCGGCATGGGCATGTTCGCCCTCGACCTGCACGACAAGGGCTCGCGCGCCTCGATGGTGCGGGCCCAGATCCGGCTGGCGCTGGAGCACGCGGTCGCCGTCGACGAGCAGGGCCTGGCCACCGAGGAGGAGAACCTCCGCTCCTCCCGCCGGATGCTGGCCCGCTATGCCGACCGGCTGCACTCCGAGAACGCGGTCGGGCTGTCGCTGTACTCCGCGCGGACGGCGGAGCTGACCGCCGGCACCGAGGTGTCGCCGCTGCCGATCCCCGCGCCGTTCGCGGCGAACGCCCCCGCCGAGGTGCTGCGGGCGGTGCGGGTCGAGCTGGCCCTGCTGCCCGACATCGCCGACCTGACCCGGCCGTCGCTGCGGCACCCGTGGGCGTTCGTCGACTCCCCCGACATCGACCTCCCGGCCACCCAGGCGGCCGCCACCGCGGTCGACCGCGCGGTGCGCGAGGTGTCGGCCATCCCCGAACTGGCCGGGGTGCTGCGCCGCGCGAGGACCGCCGACGAGCTGGACGCGCTCGTGCACATCCTCAGCGGCCCGGGTATCGGCCTCGACGTCATCGACGAGACCTTCACCGAGCTCTGGACGGCGGCGACGTCGGCGGTCATGGGCGAGATCGCGGCATTCACCGCGTTCCGCCACCCCGGCCTCGACGTGTGCGGCCCCGAGGTGCTGGCGCTGCCGCTGGCCGAGATCTACGTGCACGCCCAGACCGCGGCGGCGTCGTCCTGGTTCGGCCGCCGGCGGCGGCTGACCGCGGTGCGCGACCGCCTGGCGCCCTACCTGCGGCCCGAGGCGAAGGTGAAGCCGAAGGACGTGCCGGCCCTGGTCGAGGCGCTGTGGCGGGTGCAGACCGCGGTGTCGGCGATCGCCGTGCGGGCCGGCTCGATCCCCGGGCTGTCGGTGCCCGAGGGCTGGAACCCGTTCGTGGACACCGCGCTGCTCGACTCGCAGGTGCAGTGGCTGCGGCGGGCGGGCTCGTGCGTCGACGGCTCCTCGCTCTTCCACGTCGCGCTCCGCCGGCTGATCGTCGCCGGCCTGCCCGGCGCTCCGGCCACCGACGCCGTCGCGCGCCTACGGGACGCGGTGCACGGACTGCTGACGGTGGCCGGGAGCAGCACCGACCAGCTGGCCACCTGGGCCGGGGACGACGGCTTCGTGCTGCGCTGGTCGATGACCCGCCCGGAGCGCGGCCTCGCCACCCCTGAGTCCGGCGTGCCGGCCGGCTCGGTGCTGATGTCGTTGCGCCGGTGGGTCACGTTCCTCGACACGCTGGAGCCGCTGCGCTACGCGGGCCTCTTCGACGCCCGCACGCTCCTCGTTACAGGCGCTGTACCGGCCGACGACGCGGTGCGCGCCTTCGACCGCGGGCTGGCGACCGCGTCGGTGGCCGAGCGGCTGGACGCGACCGGCCTGGACATGTTCGACGCCCGGGCGCACGAGAAGTCGATCCGCCGGTTCACCTCCGCCTCGCGCGCGGTGCGCGAGCACCTGACGTCGGCGCTGCCGGCGGCGGTGCTGGCCGCGCGCCCGTTCGACGCCGGGTCGGGATCGGGCCAGGTCGGCGCGCTGCAGCGGGAGCTGGCCAAGCAGCGCCGCGGGCTCGGGGTGCGGTCGTTACTGGCGCAGTACGGAGAGCTGATCACCACGGTGATGCCCTGCGTGCTGGTCTCGCCGGACTCCGTGGCCCGGTTCTTCCCGGCCGCGTCGGGTCAGTTCGACCTGGTCGTGTTCGACGAGGCGTCGCAGATCCGGGTGGCCGACGCGGTCGGCGCGCTGGGCCGGGCGCGCGCGGCCGTCGTCGTCGGTGACTCCAAGCAGATGCCGCCGACGTCGTTCGCCGAGCCGTCGGCGGGTGGCGACGAAGGCAGCGACTTCCCGGAGACGACGGTCGAGGACGAGGAGTCGATCCTCAGCGAGTGCGTGCAGGCGCGGGTGCCGCGGCAGTGGCTGTCGTGGCACTACCGCAGTCAGGACGAGTCGCTGATCGCCTTCTCCAACGCGCAGTACTACGAGAACCGGCTGTCGTCGTTCCCGGCGCCCACGCACGGGCGGGCGTCGTCGGAGCCCGACGGCCGTGGCGTCTCGCTGGTACGGGTGCCCGGCACGTTCCACCGGTCGGGTGCCGGTCGGCTGCTGCGGACGAACCCGATCGAGGCGAAGGCCATCGTCGGGGAGATCCGTCGGCGCTTCGACCTCTTCCCGGACACCGTGCCGTCGATCGGCGTGGTCACCTTCAACGCCCAGCAGCGGGCCTACATCGAGGCACTGCTGCGTGACGCGGACGACGACCGGCTGGCCGCGGCGCTCGACCGGACCGACGGCGAAGGGCTGTTCGTCAAGAACCTGGAGAACGTGCAGGGCGACGAGCGCGACGTCGTCTTCTTCTCCACGGGCTTCTCCCCCAACTCCGCGGGCAACCTGCCGCTGAACTTCGGCCCGCTGAACCGGATGGGCGGCGAGCGCCGGCTCAACGTCGCGATCACCCGCGCGCGCCGCCAGGTGGTGCTGTTCTCCTCCTTCGATCCCGAGCAGCTGCGGGCCGAGGAGACGTCGTCGGTGGGCATCAAGCACCTGCGCGCCTACCTCGACCTGGCCGCGCAGGGCACCGACGTGCTCCCGCGGGATGCCCGTTCCTCCTCGGTGGTCGACCGGCACCGGGAGTCGATCGCGGCCGCGCTGCGCGAGCGCGGACTGGTCGTCCGCACCGACGTCGGCCTGTCGGAGTTCCGGGTCGACCTGTCGATAAGTCGACCTGTCGATCCGGAGACACCGGTGATGGCGGTGCTCCTGGACGGACCGGCATGGGCGCGGCGGCGGACGGTCGGCGACCGCGACGGCCTGCCCGCCGACGTGCTGCGCGACATGCTGCGCTGGCCCGCCGTCGAGCGGGTCTGGCTGCCGTCGTGGCTGGCCGATCCGGGCGCGGTGCTGGACGAGCTGGTCGCCTCGGTCGACACGGTGCCCGCGAGCGCACCGGCTCCCCTCGTCTTCCCGACAGCGGCGGTCGAGTCGTGGAAGGGCGTGGCCGCGCTGCGGGCGTCGGTGACGTCGGTGGCGGTCACTCCCCCGTCCGCTGCGACCGCCGCCCCGCGTCCGGCGGCCAAGCCGGTCGTGCGGAAGCCGTCGGGTCCGGCGGCGCTGGACGGCGAGACGCAGTTCGTGCCGTGGATCCCGAAGCTGGCCGGCGAGAAGGCGGTGCTCGACGAGCTGCCGGCCTCGAAGGCCGCCCGCGTGGTGCGCCGGGTGCTGGCCGCGGGGGTCAAGGCCGAGGGTCCGATCCACGTCGACCGGCTGGCGAAGCTCACCGTGGGCGCGTTCGGGCTGAACCGGGTGGCCGAGGTCCGGAAGTCGGCGCTGCTGTCGCTCCTGCCGCCGTCGGCCGTCGAGGGCGACTACCTGTGGCCGGAGGGCACCGACGCGGCCTCCTGGACCGGGTTCCGGCGGCAGATGTCGAGCACCGACCGGCCGCTGGACCACGTCGCGCGCGAGGAGATCGCCAACGCGATGGTGGCGCTCTGCCGGGCGTCGGCCGGGATGCGGCGGGACGAGTTGCTCACGCAGACGGCGGCCGTGTTCGGCTACAGACGACGGACGCCGACCGTGACGCCGCTGCTGGAGGCCGGCCTGGCCCTGGCGCTCGAGCGGGCCCGCCTCACCGAGCAGCCGTCGGGACTCCTGACCGTCTGAGGTCTCGCCGGCCCGCTGTACCCCCGGCGCTCGCCCGGACCTCTGCCCGTACGAGGGGACCCTGTCCGACGTTCCCCTGGCTGGAAACCCTGCCCCTCCTCAGCGCACTCGCCGCCCGGACCTCACGGGTCACGATCGGCACGTCGGTGCTGTGCGTGGCCCGGCGGAGCCCGGTGCTGACGGCGCACTCGCTGCTGTCGGCGCAGTACCTGTCCGAGGGCAGGCTGGTCGCGGGTCTCGGGCAGCTGCTCGGACGTCCAGCTCTCCCCACGACCGGCGATCCCGATCTGGGTAGGCGGCTACTCCCCCGGCGCCTTCACGCGGGCCGGTCGCCTCGCCGACTGCCGGCTCTGGGTCTACGTGGGCCCCGAGGGATTCCGGGAAGGGCTCACGCAGCTGCGCCGGCACGCCGAGGACGCCGGGCGGGACCCGGACGCGCTGGGTGCCACCGCCTACCTCTTCGCCGCGATCGGCCGACAGGAGGGCGAGGCGGCGGCGTTGCTGGGCCCGATGATGCAGACATCTTCGGGGTGCCGCGGGAGAAGATGACCTCCTCCTGCATGTCCGGGACGCCCGACCGGTGAGTGGACCTGATCGGCCGGTTCGGCGAGGCCGGCGTCCGGCGGGTGAACACCCTGCTGTGCAGCGCCGATCTGCAGACCGACATCGAGCTGATCAGCAGCGAGGTGCTCCCTCGCTTGGGGGGTGAGGTCGGTTGCGGCGAGGGTCCAGCCGCGCTCTCCGCGACGGTCTGCGCCCGGGCATCACCAACGAGGTCCGGCGGCAGCCGGATCCCGGTGCCCAGGACCCCGTCCTGAACCCGGCCCCGGTCGGCGGCTCGGGCAGCCAGTACCTCGAGCGTCTCGTCGGGGACGTCGTCGAGCCTGATCGATGCGGGCATGCCCGCTGACTCGGCAGCGGAGCGGGCGTTCGGCATCCCCCTCGGCCCGGCGGCGGCTCAGCCGACGGTCACCGATCCTGTCGCGGCCGGCACGAGCTCGACCCAGGTGTTGCCGGGCGACAGCCTTACCGGCATGCCGTCCGATCCGATGAGGACCACCGGGGCGCCCAGCGCCCGCTTGCTCCAGGTGGCGACGACGGTGCGGCCTCCGGTGGCCACGAGCGCCTCCCCCGAGCCGACGATCTGGGTCTCCGGCACCGGATTGCCGGCCGGGTCGCTGAAGCCGGTGGAGTTGTCCATCTCCACCCGCAGCACGACGACGTTGGTCGCTCGCAGCGGTGCGCCGTCGGCTTCGACCGCGGGCGTGGCGCCCTCGGCCCGCAGCCACGCGCCGTGTGCCTGGTCCCAGGTCCAGCGGGGATGGCTCACCCCCGACAGCTTCAGCTGCAGCGCAGCGGTGGGGGTTCCCGCCGACGCCGCGGTGGACAGCGCGCCGGGGAGGGCGAAGTCGAACTGCTCGGCCGGGGCGGACCGGTGGGCGGGGTCGGCCTGGGCGAGGAAGGTCGAGGGGTCGGCGTAGACGTTGTGCGGCGCCTTCCGGCCCGGCAGCCGGTAGAAGCCGCGAGCACCGGCGTCGTTGCTGACCACCTGCAGTCCGGCGTCGGCGACGGCGTCGACGAAAGGCTGCTGGCCGCCGGAGAACGCGAGCAGGCCGCGCAGCGGCGCGACGATCGCCGGGTCCATCGGCCGGACCGAGCGCACCGGCCCGATCTTCCGCGGCAGGGTGGAGTGGAAGACGGCGACGTAGCGGGTGATCCCGCCCTCGACCACCTCTTCCCACACGATGTCGGCGGAGTTGAGACCGGTCTGCGGGCGGGCGTCGATCGAGTTCTCGATCTTGACGGCCAGCGCGGGGCGGGCGGCCACCTCGCCGCTCTCGAGCCCGGTCAGCGGCCAGTAGACCGGCGCCGGAGGCGGGGGCGGTGGCCGCGTGGTCACCGTGCCGGCCGCGGCAGGCGGTAGCGAGTGGGAGCTGCAGGCGACCGAGCCGGCCATCGCGACGCCGACCATGAGTGCCGCGGCGAGACGCCGCGGAGACCGGCCGGACATGACGACGCCCACGAGATCGACTCCTGCCCTCCGGAAAGCCCAGCGCTGGCTTTATCGGCAGCCGGCGTCCCGATCGGGCAGCAGGTGGCTCAGGCCGGCATGCGCCTGCCGGCATCCGTCAGAGCCAGGTCGGCGGTGGGGGGACGTCGCCGTCGAGGCCGGTGGGGTCGGAGCGGGTCAGCCATGCCGCGACCGCGGACACCGGCCCCCGTACCCGGTGGGTGCCCGTGCCCCACGTCCGCTCGACGTCGGTGGCGACGACGGTCGCGTCGGGCGACTGCCCCTGCGATGCGAAGTGGCCGAGCACCTCGTCGACGAGGGCGGCGCAGAAATCGGCCGGAAGGTCGGGGAACGACAGCCCGGCGCGGAGGTCGGTGCCGTGCACCCAGACCTCTTTCGCCCGCATCCAGGGCACCGCAGAGGCCGGGATCGGCTGACCTTGGCCGTTGCGCAGCTGCGCCGTCCACGCGTCGTCCGGGAGGCTCCGGACCGCTTCGGCGAGCCGGGCTCCGGCCGCCACGAGGTCGGACCGCAACTCCGCCGCCGGCCGTGCGGCGGTCGCGGCGATGTCGGCGTCCCGGACCGCTCGGGACGGGTACATCGGGGTCTCGACGCCGGTACGCGCCCAGGTCAGCAGGTTGACCAGCGCGTCGGCATTGCGCGCCAGGTGCGCCACCACGTGCGCCCGGGACCACCCGGGTAGGGCCGACGGGGCGGCCAGGTCGTCGTCGGGCAGCCGCTGCAGGAGGTCGGCGACCGCCTGCTCGGCGTCGGACCACCAGCGCAGGCCCTGCGGATCAGCTGCCACGGACGTTGACCTTAGGACGGCGACCGCCTCCGTCCTGATCGGGGCACGGGCTCTCGGGTAATGCGGTCGCGGGGATCGGAGCCGACGGGTTGACTGCACCGGCTGCGCAGCCCCACCGTTGCCGAAGAGAGAAAGGACCATGGAGAAGATCAACGACCGCCTGCTCAACTGGGCGTCGATCCTGGAGGACAACACCCGCCAGCAGGCCGAGCGGACGGCGTCGATGCCGTTCATCTGGCCGCACCTGGCGCTGATGCCCGACGCGCACCTGGGCATGGGCGCGACCGTCGGCTCGGTGATTCCCACCGAGGGTGCGATCATCCCGGCGGCGGTCGGGGTGGACATCGGCTGCGGGATGATGGCTGTCCGCACCCAGTTCACCGCTTCCGACCTGGCCGGCCGAGACCTCGCCGTCCTGCACGACCAGATCTCGCGCTCGGTGCCGCTGTCCGCGGGCCACAACAACAAGTCGGTGCGGGAGACCGCGGCGCCGCGGGTCGGGGAGCTGCGCGCGATGCCGGGCGCCAACCAGGCAGACGGCGCCGTGCACGCCTGGCCGCTGCAGCTGGGCTCGCTCGGGTCGGGCAACCACTTCATCGAGGTGTCGCTCGACGAGGCCGACCGGGTGTGGCTGTTCCTGCACTCGGGCTCGCGCGGGGTGGGCAACAAGCTGGCGCAGAAGCACATCAAGGTGGCGCAGGAGCAGTGCCGGCGTCGGCACATCCAGCTCCCCGACCGCGACCTCGCCTACCTGGTGGAGGGCGAGCCGGAGTTCGACGCCTACATCGAGGCGCTGCGCTGGGCGCAGCGGTTCGCCTACCTCAACCGCGAGGAGATGATGGACCGCGTCGTCGACCAGACCGGCCGCTTCCTCGGCACGGAGGTCGAGCGGGTCGAGGTGATCAACTGTCATCACAACTACACCGAGCGGGAGAAGCACTTCGGCCGCGAGGTGTGGCTGTCGCGCAAGGGGGCGATCTCCGCGCGCGAGGGGCAGTGGGGGCTGATCCCGGGCTCGATGGGAACGGCGTCCTACGTCGTCGTCGGCAAGGGCAATGTGCCCTCGCTGATGTCCTCGCCGCACGGCGCGGGGCGGAACTTCTCGCGGTCGGCTGCCCGGAAGCGGTTCGCACGGAAGGACCTCGACGCCCGGATGGCCGGGATCGCGTGGGGGCACTCGGACGCGTTCCTCGACGAGCACCCCGACGCGTACAAGCCGATCGACCAGGTGATGGCCGACGCCGATGACCTGGTGGAGGTGCGGCACACGCTGCGCCAGATCGTCAACGTCAAGGGCGACTGAAGGCTCGGCCGGCGTTCCCCTGCGGATCGCCGGCTGAGGGGCCGCGCCCCGCGCCCGGCAGGATGCATGCGAGGCAGTGAGTCGACAGGTGGATCCGGGGCGGGAACGCGCCGGTGCCGACGGGAAGGGCGGAAGCATGGCCGGGGGCGATCAGGGCCCCCGACTCCAGGCATCCGACGTCCCGCCAGATGTCAGCGGCGAACACCGGACAGCCGCACCCCGGGGACGCCTCGGCGCCGGTCGCGCACCCGCGGCCCGGCGACGGGCTACTTGCTGGGCATGCGGCAGCGGCTCGGCGGAGCGGCTGCGCTGCCTGGAACTGCCGGCGTGTGGGGACCCCAGCCCACGGCCAGTGCCGACTTCCGCGACTCGTGAGGCGGTGTCAGCCCCACCGTGCGGGGCAGGGCGCCACACCGAGCACATCCACGGCACCGCATGGCAGGTCACATACGTTCTGCGTCATGCCCGATCCCTACTGCCTGCCGTTCACCCTGTACGAGCTCGACATCGATTCCCTGACGCTCAACCTTTCCACCGGTCCCAGCTTGGATGTGACCGCGACGCTCAGCAACGGTCGGGCAAGCTACATCCTGTTCCAGCACCTGGTCTCCCGGCTGTCGGGCTTGCGCGAGAACAGCGAGGGTGGCTCGTCCGACTTGATCGACCACGAAGGCCGCGGCTATGAAGTCAAGTCCTACCGGGATCCCGAGCTCTGGCCCAAGCCCGCTGCCGACTGGTTCCACACGGGAGCGTCCAGCACTTTCGGGCCGAACAACCATGGGCCCCGGATCAAGAAACTCCTGGACGCGGGCGACTATGCGCAGGCATTGGAGATCTGCAAGCTTTCTGGCTTCGACAAGAACGCTTTCTACATTTACACGAACACCAGCGGCTACGACGCCAGCATTCCGTTCCGATACTTTGTGATCCCTACGGAGACCGTGCTGGCAACGGTGTCGAAGAGCGACCCGAGGCGTATCTCTCGAAGGGCGCTACTGGCCATGCTGACCGACACCGTCCGACTGTGAACGATCCAGGTGCAGCGCCCAGCAACGTTGCTGACGGTCGCATCAGGGCCGCCGGCGAGCCAGCTGCTGGTGGCCGTTGAGCCATTGAGCACGACGACGGCGTGCGCGTGCGGTCGGGCTTCGACCAGCAATCGGCAGACGTGTTCGGCGCGGCCAGGAACGGTCGAACGGGCACCAGCGTGGGCCATCGAGAGCTCCAGGCGCTGTTGGTCGGTCGTCAGCACCCTCACCTGCGCTCGGAGGTTGCTGCCGTGGATCGGCCGCAGCGCCGCCGACAACGCTCATGAGCACTACATCTAGAAGAGGCTTCCGCTCGCGGGATCGTCGCCCATGCCAATCACGCCAGGGTCACCGAAGAGGAACTCGTTCAGCAGGTAGTTGATCTCCGGGAACGATAGCGCCTCGGTATAGGCGACGTTGTTGAAGAATCGGCCGAAATCAACGGCATCAAGCGCTTCGAGCGCGCGAGGGTGAACGAGTCTGAGGTACATCTGAGTGGTCACCTTACGGCGTGGGAACTTGGTATTCACCGTCCCACAGCCGTAGCCGAAGATGGTGAGCGCCACATCGGCCTCGGCGGGTGAGCACTTCTGGACGACACCGCGGTCCTCGACTTTGACCAACGACCTCTGCCTGCTTTCCCGGCGCCAGATCTGTACGCACGTCCGCAGGTTGTTCTTCGCGTACGCGTCCTCGCCCTTGACGTTGACGTAGTTGATGGCCAGGTCGGTGTCGCTCACCACATGGAAGCGGCGATCCAGTCGGTTCACGACGCTCCACTTCCGCCAGGACCGGGGGACGATGAACGCGATGTAGTCGCAGTGGTCCGCGCAGCGGTTGAAGAAGGGGATCGACAGTGCATTGTTGCGACCGAAGGGCGGATTGCTGACGGCGATCGCCCCTGTGAGCTCCAGACGCTGCGCGAGGAAGTCACCTAGAGCTACCTGCGGGTGATGCGGCTCGATGTCGTAGCTCACGACGCGCTCGACACCGACGGCCTCGGCGGCATCGATGAACGCTCCGGTACCACCCGCCGGCTCCAACCAGGTCCTGCCGATCGCGTCGGGCACTTCAGCCAGCAGTGCGGTCACGACGTCCCGAGCAATGTTCGGGGGTGTGTAGAACTGCTCCTTGCCTGTCACCCGAGTGTTGCCCAGAGGCCGTGGCCTGCCCTCGTCCACCCCGTCGGCGTCGGTCAGCGCCAGGTACATGTGCAAGAAGCCCCTTCAATCTGCGCCCCAGGGCCCACCGCAGAGGGCGATAGGAGCAGGCTCGTCGATCGAAGACTATGTGGCGGTACTGACGGATTCGTGGCCCGACGCGCGACGGCTCCCCAGGGGTACACGCCTGGACGCCGGGCGTCCGGCCACGGTCGTCCGATGTCACAGATCGGCCTTCGCGCTTCAGCCAGTCCGGCTGTCCGTCAGGCGATCACCCGGAGCGGCGCGCCGGCGAGGAAGGCGGCGACATCCTCGACCGCGTGCCGGTAGAAGACCTCGTAGGTCTGCTCGGTCACGTAGCCGAGGTGCGGGGCGAGGACCGTGCGCGGCGCCGTGCGGAGCGGGTGGTCGGCCGGGAGGGGCTCGGTGTCGAAGACGTCGAGGCCCGCGGTGATCCGGCCGTCGTGCAGCGCCTCGACCAGCGCGGCCTCGTCGACGATCGGACCGCGCGAGGTGTTGACCAGCATGGCGCCCGCCTTCATCAGCGCGAGCTCGTCGCGGCCGATCAGCCCTCGGGTGCGGTCGGAGAGAACGAGGTGGACGGTGACGACGTCCGCCGTCCTCAGCAGTTCCTCCTTCTCGACCTTCCGGACCCCTACCTCAGCCGCGCGCTCGTAGGTGAGGTTCTGGCTCCAGGCGACGACGTCCATGCCGAACGCCTGACCGACCTTCGCGACCCGCTCCCCCAGCCGGCCGAGGCCGACCACTCCGAGGACGCCGCCCGCGAGGTCGGTGCCGACGGTCTCCTGCCAGCCGCCGGCGCGGACCGAGGCGTCCTCCTGCGGAACGTGCCGGGCCGTGGCGAGGATCAGCGCCCAGGTGAGCTCGACCGGACCGGTGGGGTGCGAGTCGGTGCCGCAGACGGTGATGCCGAGCTCGCCGGCCGCGGCGACGTCGATGGAGGCGTTCTTGCGGCCGGTGGTGACGAGCAGGCGGAGGTTCGGCAGTCGCTCGAGCACCCGGCGCGGGAACGCCGTCCGTTCGCGCATGGCGACGACGACGTCGAAGGGCTCGAGCCGGGCCACGAGGGCGTCGTCGTCGGCGACGTGGTCGGCGAACTCCACGACGTCGAGCTGCTCGGCGACGGTGGACCAGTCGGCGTAGGTGGCCGCGACGCTCTGGTAGTCGTCGAGGACGGCGATGCGATGCACGCCCCGGGTGTACTCGGTGCTGCTGACGCGAAACGAACCGACCCCCGCCCGGACCGGGGTCCGAGCGGGGGTCGAGGCGGTTCGCGCTCCCGGAGGAGCAGTGGATCAGTGGGTACGACGACCCGACTGACCGCCGCGCTTGGCCTGGAAGTCCGAGA
Source organism: Blastococcus sp. (assembly GCA_025965795.1). Lineage (GTDB taxonomy): Bacteria > Actinomycetota > Actinomycetes > Mycobacteriales > Geodermatophilaceae > Blastococcus_B. The sequence continues at coordinate 5,127 of JAOPWH010000001.1, read as the reverse complement.
TGGCCTTCTTGATCTTGGCCTGGTTCTCCGGCTTGCGGGCTTCCTGGATCGCCTTGGCCGCGATGCCTGACGCCATGAGCTTCTTGAGCAGTCCTGCCATGACAGCCTCCTTCTGGTTGGTTGCTCTCTCCGTGCCCGGTCCGGGGGTCGGTCAACCACCAGGTCGTGGTCGTCACCCGGGCGGGCCTCCGGTGGTGTATCGACAGCGCAACGGCCGGCGGGGCCCAGACGGTTCCCTGCATCGCATCTCCCGGAGGTTTCCATGACGTCGATGGACGACGACGAGCAGCAGATCGTCGCGACGGTGCGGCAGTTCGTCGACCGCGAGGTGATGCCCGTGGCGAGCGGACTGGAGCACGCGAACGCCTATCCCGAGGCGCTGATCGAGCAGATGAAGGCGCTCGGCGTGTACGGGCTGGTCGTGCCGGTCGAGCACGGCGGGCTCGGCGTCTCGACGGCGTGCTTCGCGGCGGTGACCGAAGAGCTGGCGCGCGGCTGGATGAGCCTGGCCGGGGCGATGGGCGGGCACAGCGTGGTGGCGTCGCTGATCGCGCGGTTCGGGACTCCCGAACAGCGCGACCGCTATCTGCCCCTGCTCGCCACGGGTGAGACGCGAGCGACGATGGCGCTGACCGAGCCGGACGGCGGCTCGGACCTGCAGGCCATGCGCACGGTGGCCCGCCGGGACGGCGACGGGTTCGTCGTCGACGGCACGAAGATGTGGATCACGAATGCGCGGCGGGCCGGCCTGATCGCGGTGCTGTGCAAGACCGACCCGTCCGTGCAGCCGGCGCACCGCGGGATGAGCATCCTGCTGGTCGAGCCGGGCCCGGGACTGACCGTCTCCCGCGACCTGCCCAAGCTCGGCTACAAGGGCGTGGAGACGTGCGAGATCGCGTTCGTGTCCTGCCGCGTGCCGTCGTCCGCGGTGCTGGGCGGGAAGGTCGGGAGCGGCTTCGCCCAGATGATGAGCGGGCTCGAGCTCGGGCGCATCCAGGTGGCGGCCCGCGCGACCGGGGTGGGGCGGGCCGCGTTCGACGCGTCGCTGGCGTACGCGCAGTCGCGCGAGGCGTTCGGGGTGCCGATCTGGCAGCACCAGTCGATCGGCAACTACCTGGCCGACATGGCGGTGAAGCTGGAGGCGGCGCGGATGCTGGTGCTCGCGGCCGCCGACCGGCGCGACGCCGGCGGGCGCTGCGACCTCGAGGCCGGCATGGCGAAGCTGTACGCCTCCGAGGTCTGCTGGGAGCTGTGCCAGACGGCGGTGCGCATCCACGCCAGCAACGGCTACTCGACGGAGTACCCGGTAGAGCGCTTCTACCGCGACGCACCGCTGATGGTGGTGGGCGAGGGAACCAACGAGATCCAGCGCTCGATCATCGCGCGGCAGCTGGTCGAGCGCGGTGGGCTGCCCTACACCTGACCGAGGTGCGCAGCGAGCCGTTCCAGGAGCGGCACCTGGCCCTTGACCAGGGCTTCCCGTGCCGCGGCGAGCGGAAGCCAGGCGCTGCGGTCGATCTCGGGGAACTCCTGCATGCGGCCCGACCGCGGCGGCCACTCCAGCTCGAAGGTGTTGCTGACCGACCTGTCGGCGTCGAGGTCGCCCTCGGCCGCCCAGACGGTGAGGACCTTCCCGCCGGACTGCCGCACCTCGCCGAGCGGCACGAACTCGGATGCCGGGACGGATGAGCCGAGCTCCTCCTCGAACTCACGCCTGGCGACGTCGAAGGGCACCTCGCCGTCGACGTACTCGCCTTTGGGAATCGACCAGGCGCCGGCGTCCTTCTTCGCCCAGAACGGGCCGCCCATGTGCCCGACCAGCACCTCGCAGGCACCGTCGGCGGCGAACCGGTAGAGCAGGATCCCGGCGCTCCGCTTCGGCATGGGCACAGCTTTCCGCACCCGGCCTGCGGTCCCCGCGGCGCGCTCGAGGGGATTGACGCCGTCCGGCGGTCGTGCCTGGCTGGACCCGTCCCGACGACGGGAGCGGCGATGAATCCGACCATCGCGAGACTGCGCGACCTGATGAACGGTCACGACGCGGAAGTCATGTCCGAGCTGTTCTCGCCGGACTACCGCAGCCAGCAGCCCGCACACCCCAACCGGGGCTTCGGCGGGCAGTGACCGACGACGGGCTGACCGGCGCGGCGCGGCTGTACATGGAGCCGGTGGAGCAGGGCGGGGCGGCCATCGACGAAGCGGTCCGGCAACTCGCCGAGCCCTCGCGATGACCGCCGTCCTGCTCTGCGGTGGCACGGGCCAGCTCGGCGGCGCGATCGCCCGCCGGCTGGCCGCGCGCGGCGCCCCGTTCCGTGCGCTGGTCCGGCCGACGTCCGACGCCGCACCGCTGCGGGCGCTGGGCGCCGACATCCAGGCCGGCGACCTCACCGACCGGGCCGGCCTCGATCGGGCGCTGCGCGGCGTGGACGTCGTCGTCACGACCGCGAACGCGATCGGCCGGATCATGGACGGCGCCAAGGACCTGTCCATCGACGCCGTCGACCGGGACGGGAACGCCGGTGTCGTGCAGGCTGCCGAGGCTGCCGGCGTGCTGCGCTTCGTCTACGTCTCCCTGGCCGGGCTGAACGACGCCATGGTGGCGCGCGCCCCGTTCGCCGCGGCGAAGCGGCAGACCGAGGAACTGGTGGCGGCTTCGCCGATGCACTCGGTGATCGTGCGGCCCGCGGCCTTCCAGGAGGTGTGGCTCGCAGCGGACACCGGCATCGACCCGGCCAAGCGCCGCGCGGTGATCTTCGGGCAGGGCCGGACGCCGGTGAGCTACATCGCGGTGGACGACGTCGCCGAAGCCTGCGTGCGGCTGGCACTGGCAGCCGCTCCCCCGTCGGTCATCGAGCTGGGTGGACCGGAGGAGCTGACCCGGCACCAGGTGGTGGACGCGTTCGAGCGCGCGTACGGCACCACGTTCCGCCGGTTCTCCGTGCCGCGGCCGGTGCTGGCGGCGGGAGCTAGGGCGCTACGGAGGCTGCGTCCGGCGACGGCGTCGGTCATGGCGATGTCGCTGAGCATGGACGTCGACGGCTTGCGGGTGGATGCGGCGGCGATTCGGCAACTCGGGATCGAGCCGCGGCCGGTCACCGAGGCGATGGCCGCGCTGCCGGGCGCCCGCACGTCCTCGGCATAGGAGGAGGAGCTAGCGGTTCTCGTACACGTCTCGGCGGTGACCCACCTTGATGACGAGCACCAGCAGCTGCTGGTCCTGAATCTCGTAGCTGATGCGAAAGTCTCCCGTGCGTACGCGCTCCTCCCCGGCGCCCCCCACCAGTTGTCGCGCGGCAGGTGGGCGTGGGTCGGTGGCCAGCAGATCGATCGCCGCGTGGACACGGCGCCGGCCAACCGCGTCGAGCTTGCGGAGCTGCCGCTCCGCGGCGGGCGCCAGGAATACCGCGTAGGTCACGAAAGACCGAGGTCGGCCTTGACCTGCTCCCAGGGGACCGGCTCGGCCTCAGTCGTGCGCATCTCGGCCCGAGCAGCCTCGGCGTCGAGGATGTCGGCCATGTCCTCGGCGAGCGCCTCCAGCCGTTCCAGATCGTCAGCCGCGACGACCGCTGCGACGCGGTGACCTCGGCGGGACAGCCATACCGGCGCGTGCGTCGAGCGAGCCGCATCAATGACGGCGGCAAGGTCTTTGCGAGCTTCGGAGACGCTCCGCTCACTGGCCTCGGTCATGTACAAAATGTACAACCGTGTCGACGATGCTTCAAGGCCTCCGCTTTCATCGGGTAGGACCGCGCTCCTGCCGCTGTGGCTGCAGCGGCTTCGGCCGGTGCGAGGCACGCAGCAGCGGATTCATCCGGGCACCGGTGTGAGCGGTGGGTCGCCGGCGAGCACCGCGCGCACGTTGTCGACGGCGAGCTTCCCCATCGCGTCGCGGGTGGCGCGGCCGGCGCTGGCGATGTGTGGCAGCAGGACGACGTTGTCCAACGCCAGAAGCCCGGGGTGCGGGCGCGGTTCGTCCTCGTAGACGTCGAGGCCGGCACCGGCGATGACGCCCCGCTCGAGCGCGTGCACGAGCGCGGCCTCGTCGACGACCGGCCCGCGCGCGGTGTTCACGAGGTGCGCCGTCGGTTTCATCGCGGCCAGCTGCTGCGCACCGATCAGGTGGTGGGTCTGCGGGGTGAGCGGGCAGTGCAGTGTGACGACGTCGCTCTCGGCCAGCAGCCGCGACAGGTCGGCCGGCTGCACGCCGAGCGCGTGCGCCTCCGCGGAGGATGCGCGGCTGCCCGTGGCGAGGATGCGCATGCCGAAGGCGGCGGCCCGGCGGGCGACGGCCATGCCGATGCGGCCCAGCCCGACGATCCCGAGAGTGGCGCCGGCGCTGAGGTCGAGGCCGACGAAGAGCTGCGGCCCCCAGACCCACTCGGCACCCGAGCGCATGAACCGGTCGGCCTCGACCAGCCGTCTGGAGGTGGCGAGGACCAGCCCGAACGCGACGTCGGCGGTCGATTCGTCGAGGACGCCCGGGGTGTTGGTGACGACGATGCCACGCGCTCTCGCCGCGTCCACGGACACGTTGTCGTAGCCGACGGCGCAGTTGGCGACCACCCGCAGCCCCGGCCCGGCGGCATCGAACAGCTCGTCGTCCACCCGCTCGGTGAGCAGCGTGATCAGGGCCGAGGCGCCGCGGACGTCGTCCAGGAGTCGCTGCCGCGGCGGCGGCCGGTCCGGGTCGTCGTGGACGACGAGCGGCAGCCCGAGCGAGCGGACGGCGTCCATGGCACCGGGGGTGAGCTCGCGGCTCAGGTAGAGGTGGCCCACCCGAGCAGTATCGCCAGCGCGACCACCTGCGCGCGCGGTTCCACCATCAGGCGACGACGTGCTGCAGACCTTCTTCGCCGTACCGACCGCTCCTGCAACAGGGCGCGGTCCTACAACAGGGCGCCGTCCTACAACAGGGTGCGGTCCTACAACAGGGCGCGGGCCTCGAGGGCCAGTGCCAACCTCAACCGCGTGCGCGGATCGTGCAGGTCCTCCCCCGTCAGGTCGACGATGCGGGCCAGGCGGTGCTTGACCGTGTTGTAGTGGACGAACAGGCGACGCGCCGCCTCGGCACCATTGCCCACTCCGAGGTAGGCGGCGAGCGTGCCGCAGAGGTCGCCACCGGACTCC
>JAOPWH010000306.1 GCA_025965795.1 Blastococcus sp. | reverse complement strand
AGCTCGAAGTCCTTGCCGGCGTCCATCATGTCCTTGAGCTCGTCGACGGTGATCGTCGAGCCCGCGGCGGCCTCCTGGGCCTCGACCGAGACGACGCCGCAGAACGCGTCGTAGTCGATGAGCTCCGTGATCGGCTCACCCTCGGGGTCCTTGCGCACCTTGATCGTGCGGAAGGTCATCTCCAGGGCGTCGTAGACCATCAGGCGGCCGAGCAGGGTGTCGCCGATGCCGGTGATCAGCTTGACCGCCTCGGTGGCCTGGATCGCCCCGATCGTGGCGCAGAGGACGCCGAGCACGCCACCCTCGGCGCAGCTCGGAACCATGCCGGGCGGCGGGGGCACCGGGTAGAGGTCGCGGTAGTTCGGCCCGTGCTCGTTCCAGAAGACCGAGACCTGGCCGTCGAAGCGGTAGATCGAGCCCCAGACGTAGGGCTTGTCCAGCAGCACGCACGCGTCGTTGACCAGGTACCGCGTGGCGAAGTTGTCGGTGCCGTCGACGATCAGGTCGTACTGGCTGAAGATCTCGATGACGTTCTCGCTGTCCAGCCGCGTCTCGTGCAGGCGGACGTCGATCAGTGGGTTGATCTCCTTGACGGAGTCGCGCGCGCTCTCGGCCTTGGAGCGGCCCACGTCGGACTGGCCGTGGATGATCTGGCGCTGCAGGTTCGACTCGTCGACGGTGTCGAACTCGACGATGCCGAGCGTGCCGACACCGGCCGCGGCCAGGTACAGGAGCACCGGCGAGCCGAGACCGCCGGCGCCGACGGCGAGCACCTTCGCGTTCTTGAGGCGCTTCTGCCCGTCCATCCCGACGTCGGGGATGATCAGGTGGCGGCTGTAGCGGCGGACCTCGTCGATCGACAGGTCGGCGGCGGGCTCCACCAGGGGTGGCAGGGACACGGGTTGCTCCTCTTGATATCCGGCAGCGACCCCGTGAGGGATCGGCGTTCGTGCGGATAACAGCGTGGCACGGACCGCGATTCCCTCGTCAGCCGCGCAGGTCGCGGCTGGCGTAGCCGGGCGAGCCCGACGGCGCCAGGTGCGCCAAGCGTGACAGGCCCCGAGCCCACGACGGCCAGCCGGACGAGTCCGCGGACGCGAGCAGCAGGAGGCCGCCGGCGGCCGGCAGCAGCGCCAGCGGCAGCACCGATGTGGAACTCCGTTCGCAGTCGGGAAGACGGCTGCCGACCAGACGTCCGCGGACCGTCCCGAGCTGGACCCGCTCGGACAGCAAGGGAAGAAACGTGATCACGGGTAGGGCCAGGCGTTCTTGACGCAGCCATCCAGGCCCAGCGTCTGCTGCTGCATGACGGGCGCCACGGCGCCCGGGCCGGGGCACGGCTGGTGCCCGTTGCCCAGGGCGTGACCGACCTCGTGGTTGACGACGTAGTGGCGGTAGGTGGCGACGTCACCCTGGTAGTCGGGGACGGCGGTGGACCAGCGGGCCAGGTTGATGACCGCGCGTTCCCCGACCCGGCAGGAGGTGTAGCCCAGGGTGCGCAACCCGGGGCAGAAGCTGTCCATGTTGCCGGGACTGACCACGGCCACCCGGAAGTCGTACTGCCCGGCGGCGGCCGCCGCGGCATCGACCTGCTGGAAGGACAGCCTGCCGCCGTTGCCCCACGAGCGCGGGTCGGCGAGCGTGCCCCGCACCGCCTTGGCGAACGCCGTGCCGTCGACGCCGATGCCGTCCTCGACCTCGACGACGAAGCGCCGCAGCGGACCGGTCCCGTAGACCCGCGACGAGAAGTCGACGATCGACAAGGTTCCCGGGCCCTTCTCGACGTAGGACTGCGCGTCGACGGCCGGCTCGACGCTCGGCGCGGCCTCCCCCCCGACGGCGCCGTCGGGCCCCCCTTCACCCACCGCCGACGGCAGCGGCGGCGACGTCTCCACAGCGGGCGGCACGGCGGATGGTGCCGTGGACGTCGCGGCGGACGCCGATGCGGCGGGGCTCGGCGTGCTGCCGTTCGCCGCGAGGTCGCCCAGGGTGATCAGGGTTGCGACGGTCAGCAGGGGCACGGCGTAGGCACGCCATCCGTACCGGTGCACGAACCGGCGCACCCGGCCGCCGCGCGCCCGGATGCGGGGCGGGGGCCCGGCGCTCGGATAGGAGCTCCTGGCCCCGAGGTCGGCGCGGGCCACCAACGGTCCTGGTCGCGCGACCGTGCGGCGAGCCTCCGGGCGTACGCGACCGTCCGGGCGCACGCCGCGGGAGCGGCTGTCTGCCGGGCGTACTCCCACTGGCCGCCCTCCCGCTTCTCGTCCAGGGTCTGCAACGAGCCACCTTCTCACGCTGCGTGGCGTGGCGGCCACAGCGCGAGGTGGATCGGCACGTCCTCGTGTCGGCTCAGCCGGCCTTCGCGACGGCGCCCGCGGGCGACGACGCCTCCTCGAGCATGCCGAGCACCGCACGGGCGGTCGGCTCGGGCGCCTCGAGCATCGCCACGTGGCCGATCCCGTCGAGCACGAGCAGGCGGGCATCGGGAACAGCGGCGGCCACCCGCGGTGCCAGAGCGGGGTCGACCAGCTTGTCCCGGCTGCCCCAGACGACCAGCGTCGGCATGCGCAGCGACCGGGCCGCCCGCCAGGCGTTGGCCGCGCCGACCCGCAGGTAGGAGGTGATCAGCCCACGCATGCTCCGGGTCAGCGCACGTCCCGCCCACGGCTGCTCGGCGCGCTCACGCATCTCCTCGACCGACTGATCGATCCGCTCCCTCGGCACCCGTTCCGGGTTGCCGAAGCACATTCCGATCATCGCCCGCACGTTCTGCTCCGGAGTGATGCCGGCGAGCCGTCGTTCCGCGAGGGACGGGATGCCGGGCACGAGGAGGAGCAGCAGCATGCGACTGAAGGCCGGCGGCACGCGGTAGACCGGCATCGCCGGGGAGATCAGGGTCAGCGACGCGACCAGGTCCGGGCGACGGGAGGCGACCAGGAGGCTGACCAGACCGCCGAGGGAGTTGCCCAGCAGGTGCACCGGCCGGCCGGCAGCCTCGCCCGGCTGATCGGCGATGTGCTCCAGCACGTCGACCACCGCCCGCACGTGGCCCCGGATCGAGTACCGACCGCGGGGCGGAGGCTGCGACCGGCCGAAGCCCGGCAGGTCCAGCGCCCACCCGTCGACGCGCACGGCGAGCAGCGCGGCCAGATCCGTCCAGTTGGTGGACGCCCCGCCCAGGCCGTGCACGTAGAGGGCCCGCTCGCGAGGGGCCCCGTCGACGGCACCGTCGGCTGGTCCGGTCCAGGGGGTGAACCGGACGTAGACCTCGCCGCCGTGCACGGGAAGGGCCGCGCCGGGCCACGGCGGCAGCAGCGTCGCCAGCCGTGGAAGGGGCACGGAGGACGGGGTGACCGGCACCGGATCTGTGGGGGTAGCGGACTCGGACATCTCCTCGACGGTAGGCCGCGACGCCCGCGTCCGCGTGCGCTCGGCGGACCCGCCGGTAAAGTCCCCGGTGTCATGCAGCCCTCTCATCCCGCAACCACCGGTCAGCGAAGTCCCCGTCTGCCGCGGGGTGCCCGCCGGTTGCAGCTGCTCCGGGCGGCCCAGGACGTCTTCGTCGCCCAGGGCTTCCACGCCGCCGCCATGGACGACATCGCCGATCGGGCCGGGGTCAGCAAGCCGGTGCTGTACCAGCACTTCCCCGGCAAGCGGGAGCTCTACCTGGCGCTCCTGGAGGAGCACGTATCCGAGCTCGCCGACCGGGTCGCCAAGGCGATGGGTGGCACCGACGACAACCGGGAGCGGGTCGACGGCGCCGTCGGCGCCTACTTCGCCTTCATCGACGCCGAGGGCGAGGCCTTCCGGCTCGTCTTCGAGTCAGACCTGCGAAACGACGACGACGTCCGCGCCATTGTCGACCGCGGTACGCGGGCCTGCGTCGAGGCCATCGCCGAGGTGATCGCCGCCGACACCGGTGCCGACCCCGAGCGGGCGCTGCTGATCGCCTCCGCGCTCACCGGGCTGGCCGAGACCAGCGCACGGTGGTGGCTGCCGCGCAAGGGCACCGTCTCCCGCGACGAGGCCGTGTCGCTGATGTCCGCCCTCGCCTGGCGTGGCATCTCCGGGTTCCCGCGCGTCGACTGAGCCGCGGCGCCGTTCGCTGACGGCGCACCGACGGAGCGCAGCCCGGGCGGCATGCCTGGGCTAGCGTGGGGGACAGTCGCGCGAACCGAGGAGGCATCGCCTACGTGGAAGTCAAGATCGGCGTCCAGCACTCGCCCAGGGAGCTGGTCATCGACAGCCCCAAGAGCCCCGACGAGATCGCCAAGGAGGTGTCGGCAGCAATGTCCGGCGCCACCAAGGACGGCCTCCTGACCCTGGTCGACGAGCGGGGTCGCCGTGTCGTCGTCCCGGTCGACCGGATCGCCTACGTCGAGATCGCCCAGCCCGATCAACGGCGCGTGGGCTTCATCGGCGGCGCCTGAACTTTCCGCCCGAACTTCTCGTCCCGTCGGGGCGTCTCCGCAGCTGCGGAGGCGCCCCGTCGGCGTGTGTGCGTCGAAGGCGACCGAGGACATCGTCCGCCGGGTCGAGTCGATCCAGTCCGACACCTCCGGTGCGATCGCCGCGATCGCCGCGATCGCGCGGATCGACGAGGTCATCTCCCAGATCAGCGACTACCAGGCGACCATCGCCGGCGCGGTCGAGGAGCAGACCGCCACGACGAACGAGATGTCGCGACGCGCCAGCGAGGCCGCCCAGGGCACCGGCACGATCGCCACGTCGATCACCACCATCTCGGCGGTCAGCTCCGAGACCGGTGAGGACGCCGCACCGACCCGCGCCGCGAGCGAGGACCTCGCGGAGGTCACGGCGGAGCTGTCCCGGCTGGTCGCTCAGTTCAAGGTCTGAGCGGTCAGCCCTTCACGTCGACGACGGTCCGCCAGGCCACTGGCGGGCCGTCGGTCTCGGCGACCAGCTCGGCGTAGAGCTCGGCGATCCGGTCGGGGTGGATCGGCTTGCCCTCCCCCACCAGGCCGCGGATCGTCGCCGTCGCCACGTGGATCCCCTCCGGTGCCAGCGCCCGCGCCTGCACCTCCACGAGCGCCCGCAGGGCCGCCTTCTGGACACCGAGGGTGGCCATGGTCGGAATGGGCCGGTCGGCCGACCCCCCGCCGGTGACCAGCACCGTGCCGGAGCCGCGTTCCCGCATGCCGGGCAGCACCGCGCGGACCGCCGTCTGCAGGCCGACGGCGCCCGCGGCGAGGTCGGCCAGCAGATCCTCCGGGTCCAGGTCGGCGACGAGGGCGGAACGGCCGACGGAGACGTTGTAGAGCAGGACGTCCGCCGGGCCGTGCGCCTCGACCAGTGCGGCCACGGCGGCCGTCAGCGAGGCCGGGTCGCCGGCCTCGGCGGTCGCCTCGTCCGCCCGGATGCCCTCCGCCCGGAGCGCCGTCCCGAGCTCGGCGAGTGCCTCTTCCCGCCGGGCGACGAGGCCGACCGCGAACCCTTCCCGCCCGAACCGCCGGGCGGTGGCCGCCGCGATTCCGCGCCCGGCGCCGATGACCAGCAGGTGCGGCATGGGAACTCCTACGGGTTGAGCCCGAGCGCACGCATCCGCTCGGTGTGCGCGGAGGTGATCCGGTCGGTCAGCAGGGCGACACCACCGAGATCGCCTGTGCCACTGATGATCAGCTCGGCCAGCCGGTCGTGCTCGGCAATCACGGCCTGCGACTGGCTCATCGCCTCACCGACCAGGCGCCGCGCCCACAGCGACAACCGGCCGACGAGCTTGCGGTTGGCCATCACCGCCGCCCGCACCTCCCGGACGGCGAAGTCGGAGTGCCCGGTGTCGTCGAGCACGTCCTCCACCAGCGCCCGGTCGGCGGCGGGGAGGAAGGCGGCGATCTCGCGGTAGAAGTCGGCGGCCAGCCCGTCGCCGACGTAGGCCTTCACCAGTCCTTCGAGCCAGGTGCTCGGCCGGGTGCTGTTGTGGAAGGCGTCGAGCGCGCGGACGAACGGCGCCATCGCGTTCGCGGGCTTGATCCCGAGCTCGGTCAGCCGGTCGGTGAGCCTGGTGTGGTGGGCGATCTCCGCCGCGGCCATCCGCGCGAGCGCGGCGCGGCCGGCGAGGGTCGGCGCGAGCCGGGAGTCCTCCGCCAGCCGGTCGAAGGCGGTCAGCTCGGCGTAGGCGAGGGCACCCATGAGGTCGACGACGGCTCGGTTGTCGACCGGGTTCATCCGCTGCTCCTGTGTCGAGGTGGGCACGCGGCTGACCTGCACGAGTCGTTGCGAGGTCGCGGGCAGCGCGGCGGGCAGAGGCTATCGGGTGGCCGCGCTACCATGGGAGTCGGCGAGCCTCCGGGCCCGCTGTGTATCTGTGCGCTGACAACCGCTGGACGCCGTCCCTCCGGGGACCGGTGATCGAGAGCCCCCCGAGGGCTGTCTCCCGGGCTGACTGCCATGACGCCCGGTCTGCTGGCCGCGTCGGCGCTGGAACTGATCCCGCGACACCGATCCGGGACAGGTCCGGAGCGACTCGCCCGGGCCCGTTCCCCCCGCAGACCAGAGGCGAGACCACTGAGCACCAGCGAGCACACCACCACGTCCACCGACGAGTCCACCGACGCCGGTCCCGCCGAGGCCGGTCCCACCGAGGCCGTCGCCCTCGAGCACGCCGAGACCGGTGCCCCCGCTCCCGAGGAGCTCGAGTCGCAGGTCGAGGAGCTGGGCGGCGCCCCCGTCGCGCCCGACAGCCCGCTGTTCAGCGACTTCGACGTGCACCCCGACGTCATCGCGGCCCTCGCGGAGGTCGGCATCCATCGCACCTTCGCCATCCAGGAGCTGACGCTTCCGCTGGCCCTGGCCGGCCACGACCTCATCGGCCAGGCGCGCACCGGCACCGGCAAGACCCTCGGCTTCGGCGTTCCGATGCTGCAGCGCGTCGTCCCCCCGGCCGAGGGTGGCGACGGCGTGCCGCAGGCGCTGGTCGTCGTCCCCACCCGTGAGCTGTGCGTGCAGGTCTCCCGCGACCTGGCCACGGCCGGCGCCAAGCGCGGCATCCGCGTGCAGGCCATCTACGGCGGGCGAGCCTTCGAGCCGCAGGTGTCCGCGCTGCAGAACGGCGTCGAGATCGTCGTCGGCACTCCCGGCCGGCTGCTCGACCTGGCCCAGCGCGGCGACCTGATCCTGGGCAAGGTGAAGGTCCTCGTCCTGGACGAGGCGGACGAGATGCTCGACCTGGGCTTCCTGCCCGACATCGAGCGGATCCTGGCGATGGTTCCGGACAAGCGGCAGACCATGCTGTTCTCCGCGACGATGCCCGGCCCGATCGTGACCCTGTCGCGGTCGTTCATGAGCCAGCCGACGCACATCCGGGCGCACGGCAACGACGAGGGCTCGACCGTTCCGCAGACCACGCAGTACATCTACCGTGCGCACAACCTCGACAAGCCCGAGCTGCTCTCCCGCGTGCTGCAGTCGCGCGACCGCGGCCTCGTCATGGTCTTCTGCCGCACCAAGCGGACCGCGCAGAAGGTCGCCGACGAGCTCGTCGACCGCGGTTTCGCCGCCGCCGCCGTGCACGGTGACCTCGGTCAGGGTGCCCGCGAGCAGGCGCTGCGGGCCTTCCGCGGCGGCAAGGTCGACGTCCTGGTCGCCACCGACGTCGCGGCCCGCGGCATCGACGTCACCGGCGTCAGCCACGTCGTGAACTACCAGTGCCCCGAAGACGAGAAGACCTACCTGCACCGCATCGGCCGCACCGGTCGGGCGGGCAGCGAGGGCGTCGCGGTCACCCTGGTCGACTGGGACGACATCCCCCGCTGGCAGCTGATCAACAAGGCCCTCGACCTCGACTTCGCCGAGCCGCCGGAGACCTACTCGACCTCGCCGTGGGTCTACACCGACCTCGACGTGCCGACGACGGCCACCGGGCGCCTGCCGCGCTCGCAGCGCACCCGCGAGGGCCTGGAGGCCGAGACGCTCGAAGACCTCGGCGAGACCGGCAAGCGCAACCGCCCGACCCAGTCCGGCGGTCGTGACGGCGGTGGCCGTGGCTCCGGCGGACACGGCTCCGGCGGACACGGCTCCGCCGGACGCGACTCCGGCGGACGTGACGGCGGCGGTCGTGACGGTGGCGGTCGTGACCCGGGCGGGCGCAGCGACTCCCGCGGCCCGTCCGACGGCCGCTCCGGTGAGCATGCCGCTGACCGCTCCGGCAACGGCGAGGCCGGCAAGAGCCGTCCGCGGCGCCGCACCCGGGGCACCGGCACGCCGGGCAGCGAGGGCGCTGCCGCGCCGGCCGCCTCGTCCGAGCAGGGCTCGTCCGAGCCGGGCTCGTCGGAGGACGGCGCGAGCAAGCCGCGTCGCCGTCGTCGTCGTGGGGGCGCCAACCGCGGCGGCGGCTCCGAGTCCGCCGCCTGATGAAGGGGGAAGGACCCCGTCCTCCCCACCCTTCGCAGGCTCAGGGCGGTGCCCTGGACGGGGCCTTACCCGCGAGGTGGCCGACAAGGCGCCCGCCGTTCCGGGCGTTGATCTGGGCAGCGTGCACCGTGGCGCTCGTCGTCGTCGGCGCCCTGCTGTGGCGGGGATCCGACGCCGCCGCCACCGAGAGCACGACCGCGGCATCGGCCGGCGTCCTCGAGGGGACGCCGGCCGATGCCGTCTCGCAGGCGTGGGCCGCTGAGGGCGACCCGCTCCCCGGAGACGTCGTCGAGGGCGGACGGGTGATCCTCGCCTCGGCCCACGGGGTGCAGGCCGTCGATCCCGAGAGCGGCGAGGAGGCGTGGCACTACACGCGGTCCAACGCGCGCCTGTGCGGTGTCACGGCGGTGAACGGCGTCGTCGTGACGGTCTTCCGCACCGCGGACCGGTGCGACGAGGCGGTGGCGCTTTTCGCGGACACCGGCATTCGTGCCTGGACCCGCAACGTCGGCTTCCGGGGGGACGCGAGGCTGTCCTCCACGGACCGCATCGTGCTGGCGGCCAGTGCTACCGGCCTCGTCACGCTGGACCCGACCGGCAATGGCATCCGCTGGCGCTACACCCCGCCCGAAGGCTGCCTGATCGACGCCGCCGAGGTCGGCAGTGCCGGGGTCGCCCTCGTCCAGACCTGCGACGAGACGTCGGTCCTGCTGAAGCTGCTCGACGGGTTCGACGGCAAGATGCACTGGGAGCGAGACCTCCCCGCGGACCAGGAGGTGCAGCTGCTGGGTGCCGACCAGCTGCTCGGCGTGGTCGTCGGCAACGAGGTACAGGGCCGGTCGGCCGCGGACGGCGCCGTCAGAGCAACCCTGCCGCTCCCCTCCGACGCCGACCAGCCGCCCCGGATGCGATCGGTCGAGGGTGTCTCGCTGGTCCTGATCCACGGAACGCTGCACGCGCTCGACCCGCAGTCGGGCAAGACCCGCTGGAAGGCGCCCGCGCGGGGGCTGCCGGCGGCCGGCTCGGACGGAAGCGGCTCGCTCCTGGTGCCCGAGGACGGCGGCTTCGCCCACCTGGATCCGGCATCCGGCGACCGCCTCGGGGCGTCCACGGTCTCAGACGTCCCGGCCGGCGGGACGGCCGCCGGCGTGGGTCCGATGATCGTCTACCGGCTGCCCGACCGGGTGGTGGCCTACCGCTAGGAGTAGGAGCACCCTCCCCGACGCCTCGCAGGCTCGGCGCGGGCCCTGAAGATGGCCTTCCGGCGCGTTCGGCGGGATCGGGGTTCACTAGGGACCATGGTCCTGCCCGGCGGCCCCGACTTCACGGTGCCCCTCGCCATCGCACCCGACGACCTCCGGCAGCTCGCCGACCACGACGCCGAGCACCGGACGTTCCCCGGCCGCGCCGGTCCGCTGACCGCGCTCGACACCGGCGGCGAGGCCGTGCGGGGCACCGCACTGCTGGTCGCGGGGTACACCGGCAGCAAGGAGGACTTCGCGCCGATCCTCGCACCGCTGGCCGACGCCGGTTACCGGGTGGTCGCACTCGACCAGCGCGGGCAGTACGAGTCCCCCGGCCCGGACGACCCGTCCGCTTACACGGTGGCCGAGCTCGGACTGGACGTCGTCGAGGTGGCGCGGATCCTGCGCGAGGAGTCCGGCGAGCCGCTGCACCTGCTCGGGCACAGCTTCGGCGGCCTGGTCACCCGGGCCGCCGTGCTGGCCGAGCCGGCGCTGTTCACCTCGTTCACGCTGCTCGGCTCGGGGCCGTCGAAGCTGACCGGCCGCCGCGCCGACCTGCTCGACCACCTCGGCCCGCTGCTGGACGCCGGCGGAGTGGCGCTCGTGCACGAGACGCTCGAGCAGGTGGCCATGACCGACCCGAAGGCGCAGGCGGTGCCCGCACCGACCCGGGAGTTCTACTCGCGGCGGTTCCTGCGGAACTCCGAAGCCGGGCTGCGCGGGATGGCCGACGCGATGCTGACCGAGCCCGACCGCGTGGCCGAGCTGGCCGCGACCGGGCTGCCCTTCCTGGTGGCGCACGGCGAGGCCGACGACGCCTGGCTGCCGCACGTGCAGGAGGACATGGCATCGCGGCTGGGCGCACGGCACGAGGTCATCCTCAACTCGATCCACTCCCCCGCCGTCGAGAACCCGGTCCGGACCGTGGAGGTGCTGCTCGACTTCTGGGCGGGCGCCTCGGTGGGGTCATGAGCCGGCTGGCGCCGCTGCCCTCGCCGGACGACTGGTCGGAGGAAGAGGACCGGCTGGGTTTCTTCGGCCCGGACAGCGTGACGTGGCGGATCCACGGCGATCCCGCCTATCACGTGGGTGGACTGCGGGCGCTGATGCTCCAGGCCCTGCACCCCGTGGCGATGGACGGCGTGGCGCGCAACTCGACGGGCTTCAAGGACGAGTGGTGGATGCGGATGACCCGCACCGGCCAGTACATGGAGACGATCACCTTCGGCTCGCGCACCGAGGCCCGGCGGATGGCGGCCCGCGTGCGCGGATACCACCGAAAACTGTCGGGCGTCGAGCAGACGACGGGCCGCGTGTACCGGGTCGACGACCCCGATCTGCTGCTGTGGGTGCACGCGACCGCCGTCGACTCCCTGCTGACGACGGCCCGGCGGGCCGGTGTGCCACTTCCGGACGACGACGCCGACCGGTACGTGGCCGAGCAGGTGGCCGCCGCGCAGCTCGTGGGGGTTCCCCTGTCCGTGGCGCCGCGGTCGGTGGCCGAGCTGGACGCATACCTCGAGGACATCCGGCCGTCCCTGGCCTCCACACCGGCCGCGGTGGAAGGCGTGCGCACGCTGTTCGTGCCGCCCATGCCCGGCTGGGTGCAGGTGCTCACCCCCGCCCGCCCCGCGTGGGTCACGCTGGCATCGCTCGGGATGGCGACGCTGCCGGGCTGGGCCCGTCGGATGTACTCGGTGCCGAACCTGCCGCTGACCGACGCGGCGGCGACGACGGCGCTCCGGGCCGTCCGGACGGCGCTGCTGGCGGTGCCGGAACGTGCCCGCTGGTCGCCGATCGCCCGAGGCGGCTGGGAGCGGGTGTCGGCGGCCGAACCCGCCGCCTGACCGTCGCCTCTTGCAGGCGGACGCTAGGCGGGCACCACGACGACGTAGATGCCGATGACGTCCGCCGGCCTGCCGTCGAACTCGACCTGCACCGGGCCGGGCAGGGGGCCGGCGCTGTTGACGGACGTCGTGCCGTCGCAGGGCAGCTCCCCGGCGCTGATGGCCCGCTGTTCGACCGGAAGTTGCGCGCTGCTCTCGCGAGCGTCGAGCAGCCGGTAGGTGACGGTGCTCTGTCGCGCGCCGGCCAGGCAGGCCGCCTGGATGACGTAGTCGCGCCCCGCCTCGGGCTCCCCCACCACGTGTTGTTCCACGCCGGCCTCGGGGGCGTTCTCCAGGGTGCCGGCCGGCTGGTTCTCGGACGCGTACACGCTCCGCGCGACCTCCCCTGCGACCTGGGCGGGGAAGGTGAGCGACGTCGTCGGCGAGCTCGGCGCCGCTGCCGTCGTGGTGGGTTCCGACGTGCCGCTCGGGGCGGCGACCTCCGTCGTCGTGCTGGTGCACCCGGCGATCGGGACGAGGACCGCGAGGGCGACTGCGGCGATGAGACGGGGCCGGGACATGGCGGAAACCCTAAGGTCTGCACCGCGCCGCTCCCAGGATCGCGGCATAACGGAACAGCCACGACCCGGACCCGGCGCGGGGACTCGGTCGCCGTCGCCGACCGCTGGGGAGTCGATCCGGAACGGTCAGCTGTCTGCTTCGTCCTCGGCGAGGAAGCTCCACGTCTCTCGCGCGGGCGCGGCGGCCTGCCCGGTCGGGCAGCTCGGCCGGAAGTCGCACCAGCTGCACTGCCGGCCGGGCACGGGAGGGAAGGCGACCTCCGGGGACTCCCCCGCCGCCACCGCCGCGGTGGCCGCCGCGATGTCGATCGCGATGTCCTCGGCCCGGCGCACGTGGTTGGCCAGCGACCGGTCGGTGTGCTCGAAGGCCGCGACCGTCCCGCTGGGCAGGTGGTGCAGTTCCACCCGGGTGCACGGGCGCCGGAGGGTTCGCCGCGCACCGAGCACGTAGGCGGCCAGGGCGGGCGAACCGCGCGCCTCGTCGTCCGTGGACGGCAGCCGTCCGGTCTTGTAGTCGACGATCACGGCTTCGTCCCCGCGCAGGTCGATGCGGTCCACCCGCCCGGACAGCGCCAGCCGGTCGGTGGTGGCACCGACGGTGCGCTCCGTTCCGATCGGCTCGTCGGTGGGATCGAGGCCGCTGACGTACTCGGTCACCCAGCCGGCCGCCTTGGTGCGCCAGCGCTCGGACTGCTCGGCGTCCCGGAAGCCGTTGTGCGACCACGCGGAGTAGAGGAGCTGCCGCGCTCCGGCCGTCGTCCGGCGCTCGACCGCAAGGTCCCACCACGAACGGAGCGCGGCGTGCACGGCGGCGCCGACGCTGTTGTGCGCCCACGCGGGGCCCTTGGCCGGCGTCGGGCGGTCGACGTAGGCGTACCGGTAGCGGCGCGGGCAATCGGAGAACGAGGCCAGCTTGCTCGGGGTCGCAGAGAACAGCCGCCGCGGCATGCCCGGCATCTCGAGCTGCGCGTCCCTCTGCCCGGCAGTCGTCACGCCCGCCACGGTAACCGCGGCGTCCGACGATTCAGGGTCAGTCTCGGAACGGCGCGCTGCCGATGCCGGCGTCCAGCAGCGCCTCGAACTGCGCCGGGTCGGTGGTGCAGGCGCCGATCGGCGTCTGCTTGTTGGTGCCGTGGTAATCGCTGGAGCCGGTGACGATCAGGCCCATCTCCGCCGCGACCCCGCGCAGGTGGGCACGCTCGTGCGGCGCATGGTCGGGGTGGTCGACCTCCAGGCCGAGCAGACCCGCCTGTGCCATCGCGGCGATCGCGTCGTCCCCCACGACCCGGCCCCGTTTGGTGGCCAGCCCGTGCGCGAAGACGGGTACTCCCCCGGCCGCCCGGACCAGCGCGATGCCCTCCCGGACGTCGGTGTCGACCTTGGCCACGTAGTAAGGGCTGCGGTGGTGCAGCAGGGTGGCGAACGCTTCGTCCACCGACTCCACCACGCCCGCCTCCACCAGGGCACGGGCCAGGTGGGGCCGGCCGACCACTCCGCCTTCCGACCGCTCGACGATCTCCTCCCAGACCACGGGATAGCCGTCGGCCGCCAGCGCGGTGACGATCCGCTCCCCCCGCTGGAGGCGCTCGTCGCGCAGCCGCCCGCGCTCCGCGGCGAAGCTCGGGTGCGTCGGATCGAACAGGTAGGCCAGCAGGTGCACGCTGATCGGGGGCTGGTCGTCGGGGAACCAACGGCACGACAGCTCCATGCCGGGCACCACGGTGAGCCCCGCCGGCCGCGCCGCCTCGGCCAGTGCCCAGCCGGCCGTGGTGTCGTGGTCGGTGAGCGCGACGACATCCAGCCCGGCGTTGCGCGCCGTGGTCAGCAGCTCGGCCGGGTTCTCGGTCCCGTCGGAGACCGACGAGTGGGTGTGCAGGTCGATCCGCATCGCGGCTCAGCCTGCCGTACCGGGCGCCACGGCACCGGTCGGGGCGGCGCAGCTCATGCCTGCTGCGGCGGCAGGCCCTGGATCGGTTCCGTGTCGCGCCGCACGTCCGATCGCGGGCGGCGGGGCGGTGGCCCGGCCGGCTCGGGATTGCCCTCGTCGTCGCCACCGGACGCGCCGCCACCCCAGTCGCTGCTGAACAGCAGCGCACTGACACGGCGGTACAGGACGTCCGCGCTCGGCAGGAAGGTGATCTCGGAGAGCGCCTGCTGCTGACCTGCGGACTCGAACCGGAAGGTGCCGTACCCGAGGAGTTGCCCGAACAGGGTCTCCTTCCAGGTCAGGTCGGTGATCCTGCGCAGGGGCAGGAGGGTGACCGTCCGCACGATGACGCCGGAGGTGAGCAGGACCCGTCGTGTGCTCACGATGAAGTGCCGCATCCACCACTCGCCGACCCGCAACCCGTAGTAGACGAGCGCGCCGAGGATGACCAGCAGGCCGGCCGAGCTGGTGACCCGGTTGTCAGGATCGAACAGCAGCAGCCAGCCGCCCGCGACGAAGGCCGGGAGGAACTTGAACGTCGGTCCGATGAGGACCGCCCAGTGCCGCCGGGTGGCGACGACCGCACCCTCTTCCGGAAGGAGGTACTTCGCGACGTCCTTGCTCGCCCGGCGCGGGAGCGGCGTCTCCACGGTTCCGGTCATGCGGGGCTAGACGAGCGAGCCCACGAAGGCGGCGAGGGACGACGCTGCGTCACCGAGTGCGTGGCCGGCGTTGCGCACCAGCTGGGCGGAGGACTCCGGCGCCTGGATGATGTAGAAGACGACGAAGGCGACGACCAGCCAGGTGATGATCTTCTTCATGCTCACCGCCACCTCCGTGGAGTCGCGTGCAGGTGCAGGGCCCGGCGAGTTCCGGTCCTGCAGGGACGGCGTTCGCGAGGTGCGGCGGACGCGTTCGTCCCATGGGTAACACAGGTCGCTTGCGCCACCCCCGGCGACGCGCCGACCAGCAGGAAGCCCGTCGAGTTCCGCTTCAGCGACCGGGCAGGAGGTGCTCGCTGGGTGGCCCCAGTGGGAGGTCGGGATAGATGCGGTCACGCAGGTCGATCAGCTCGAGTTGCTCGGCGAGCAGCCACGCGGCGTTCATCGGCCACATGACCAGCCACAGCC
Source organism: Blastococcus sp. (assembly GCA_025965795.1). Classification (GTDB taxonomy): domain Bacteria; phylum Actinomycetota; class Actinomycetes; order Mycobacteriales; family Geodermatophilaceae; genus Blastococcus_B. The sequence goes on along the minus strand of JAOPWH010000306.1, from coordinate 9,683 downwards.
ACACGCCGTAGGACTCCCCGACGAAGGCGGCGCGGTCGTCGGTGGTGGGCACGGCCCACAGCGGTGCGTGCTGGCCGGCCGCCTTCACGTCTACCGACGACGGTCCGGTGATGACGTCCCCGGGATCCAGGCCCGGCAGTCCCGCGTAGCCGCAGCCGACACCCACGCCGGGTTCCTCGGCGACCAGCACGAGTTCGGCGGATCCACCGAGGGGGGCCGGGCCGGCGCAGTCGACGACGATCGCTCTGGCGCCTGGTTCGCCCCCCCACGCCATGCCGGTGAGCGACCATCCCGCGGGCATGGGATCGGGCACCCAGGCGGGCACCCGCGCGTCCGCGGTGACGGCCTGGATCGCGTCGTGGGCGATGAGGACGGTGTGGTGCAGCGGCGTGACGGCGCCGTGCACGTGGCACCACGCCTGGGCCGTCGACCCGGGTCGGACGACCAACGGCTCACCGCAGCGTGGGCAGACCGGCGACACGCTCATCGGGCAATACCGTCCTGTGACCGCGAGTGTTCGTCAAGCGGAGCGCAGCGGTTCGTCAGGCGGAGCGCAGCGGACCGACCGCGGCGTGTGGGTGTGGCGCTGCTGTAGGTGCCGGCTGCGTAGCCTGCCGCGCATGGCCGCCGAAGATCCTGATCCGGCCGGTGCGCGACCGCTCGTGCCGTGCGTGGGCGGCGTGGTGCACGACGGATCCGGCCGGCTGCTGCTGATCCGGCGGGGGCATGCGCCCCATGCCGGCCTGTGGTCTCTGCCGGGCGGCCGCCTGGAGCCCGGCGAGACGGCGGCGAAGGCCGTGGTGCGGGAGGTCCTCGAGGAGACCGGACTGCGGGTGCGGGCCGGTGCTCCCGTCGGGCGGGTGCAGATCCCGGCCGGCGAGGTCGTGTACGACGTCGTCGACCTGGCCTGCACTCTCGTCGATCCTGCACAGCAGCCGGTCGCCGGGGACGACGCGGCGGCGGTCATGTTCGCCGACGCATCGGACATCGACCGACTGCGCTGCACGCCGCTCCTCGTCGAGACCCTCCGGGACTGGGGCGTCCTTCCCGGCTGACCCGCCATCGGTCGCCCGCTCCCGCTCAGCGAGGGATGGGCTCCGGGCGGCCCGGCTGCTCCCCGCCACGGGCCTCGCCGTAGGACCGCTTCGGGACCATGACCTTGCGGCGGAAGGTGCAGACGACCGTGCCGTCCTGCTTGTAGCCGATCGTCTCGACGTGCACGATCCCGCGGTCGTCCTTGGACTTGGACTCGGTCTTGTCGAGCACGGTCGTCTCGCCGTAGATCGTGTCGCCGTGGAAGGTCGGGGCGACGTGTCGCAGCGACTCGATCTCCAGGTTCGCGATCGCCTTGCCCGACACGTCCGGGACGCTCATGCCGAGCAGCAGTGAGTAGATGTAGTTGCCGACCACCACGTTCCTGCCGAAGTCGGTGGTCTTCTCCGCGTAGTTCACATCCATGTGCAGCGGGTGGTGGTTCATCGTGAGCAGGCAGAACAGGTGGTCGTCGTACTCGGTGACGGTCTTGCCGGGCCAGTGCTTGTAGACCGCCCCGACCTCGAACTCCTCGTAGTACCGACCGAACTGCATCTGCTGGCTCCCGACTCGATGTGCGGAGCGGGTGGCACGGCACTCGCAGGGACAGGCCCACAGGATCGAGGAGCAGGCCGCCCACCGCGAAGCGTCGATGACCCGCCTAGGCGGGCGTTGATCTTACGGACGGCCCTGTCGGCCGTGCCGAGCTGGAGCTGGGACTGGAGCTGGAGCCCGGACTCGACTCGATCCACGACAGGGCCGTCCGCTGCCGGACTTCGATCAGAGCATGGCTCCGATCCGGGCCGCCATGTCGGCTTCGTGCTGCTGATAGGAGCCGGCGACGTTGTTCAGCAGCGTTCCCATGCCGGTGAGTGCGTCGCTGACTCCCTGAGCGGACAACCGCCAGTGCTCGTAGAGCTCGCTGAAGCGAATGGCCGCCTGGCTGTCTGTCCAGCCGTCGAGCACCGAGGTGTTGATGCTGCTCGACAGGTGTGCGTGCCGCGTCGCCGTGTCCGAAGCCTCAGCGCGGCACTGTCCCGCCATGGATTGCAGGGTGGCGATGTCGACCTTCACGGGTCCTCCTCCGGTCCGGGCCCTTCCCGGTCAGGCCAGAACCTAGGTCGGTCGGCACATCGACCGCAGCAGTTGTCCACAGCCGGGATGCCTGTCCACAGATCGTCGATCGAGGCCCCACCGCCCGCCCGCCACCGGACACCATCGCCCCATGAACCCCCGTCCGGCGCACGACGCGAGCCCCAGCCGGTCCACCCGGTGCTGGTCCGTGGTGTACGGGGACGACTCGTTCGACGTGTCGGTGACCGCTCACGACGACGAACATCTCGGCACCCTGATACCCGGCTTGCACCGGCTGGCCGGAGCCGCCGTGGAGGGCCTGTTCGTGGGTCCGACCCGGCTGCCGGAAGATCTACCCCTGAGCGCGCCGGAGCTCGTCCACGGCGCCGTCCTGGGTCTCGGCCACCCCGTGCCCTCATCACGACTCGACGACCGGACGAGCGCTCTCGAACTGCACGTCGTGGGCGGGCCTGCCGCCGGTCGCACGGTGCCCCTGGACCAGGGGCGGCACATCCTCGGGCGCAGTGCAGAGGCCACAGTTCCGCTCGACGACCCGGACGTGTCCCGACGTCATGTGGCTGTCCAGATCACCGGTGGCGAAGTCACCGTGACCGACCTGGAGTCCACGAACGGCAGCTCGCTGAACGGGGACGACCTCGGCCGGACGGCCCGGATCTGGCGGATCGGTGAGGTACTCAGACTTGGCGCCAGCGCTGTCACCATCGCGGGACCGAGTGGCACCGGCGTGTCCACCGGGAGGAGTTCGGGCGGACGATCGCAGGTGCGTCCCACGCTCCGGATGAGAACTCAGGCACCGGCCGTGGAGATCACGATGCCCGCCGAACCGATGCCCCCCGCACGTCGCCCCTTGGCGTGGGTGGCGGTCGCCCTGCCCGCCCTGGCCGGGGTCCTGATGTCGTGGATCCTGCAGACGCCCACCTTCCTCTTCTTCGCCCTGCTCAGCCCGATCGTCGCGGTGGGTACCTGGCTGAGCGACCGTTGGACGGGCCGTCGGACCAGCCGGAAGCAGCGAGCCGAGTACGACGCGGCACTCCGCGCAGCGGAGGCCCGACTGACCGCCGCGGTGGCAGCCGATGTCCGGGCCGCGGAAGACGCCCAACCCGATCTGGCCGCACTGCTGTCGGGTGCCCGCCGTCGGTCGCACCTGGTCTGGAGCCGGCGCCTCAGCGACCCCGACGCGCTCTCGGTTCGGGTGGGGTCCGGTTCCGGCACCACGAACGTGACGCGTGTCGAGACCGGTGGCCGGCGTGTTCGCCAAGCGGCGACGTCCCTGCCCGTGGTGGTCGACCTGCCGCAGGGCGGAGGTCTCGGTGTCGTGGGGCCCCGAGGAGCGGCAGTCTCGGCATTGGCCTCGGTCGTGGCACAGCTCGCCGCTCTGCACGCCCCGGGAGACGTCGACTTCCTCCTGCTCGCTGACGCCGACCGGATGTCGGACTGGACGTGGGCCAAGTGGCTCCCCCACCTCGATCCCCGGTCGGTTCAGATCGGTGGCGCAGACCGCGTCGGCGTTCCCCGACGGCAACCGGACGAGGCGCTGAACTCGTGGCTGAGCGACCTCGTGGCACGGCGTCGACTTCTGATCGACCCCCGCCCAGGCACACCGGACTCGCTCACGCGGCTGAACCGTCTCGTGGTCCTCGTCGACCGGCGACTCGATCCGATGATCACTGCCACCCTGCGGGCAGGACGGGACGTCGGAGTCCTCGTGCTCGCGGTCGCGGACGCAGCCGGCGAACTGCCCGTCGATGTGGACGCAGTTCTTCGTCTGACCGGGGAGACCGGAAGCGTGGCCGAGCTCAGCCGAGCAGGCCTCCCGACCCAGAGCCACGTCGTGGTCGACCGGCTTTGCGGCGCCCTGGCGAGCCGGTTCGCCCGCGATCTGGCCCGGCTTGCCCCCGCCGCTACCGCCGGAGCGTTGCCGGACAGCGTCCGCCTGCTCGACCTGCCCATCGTGGGGACGCACGTGGACGCCGCCGGACAGGTCACCGGCACCTGGTCGCGGGAACGGGACCGGCTGGTGGCCACGCTGGGGCGATCGGCGGAGGGGCCCGTGGAGATCGATCTGTGCAGCGAGGGGCCGCACGCCCTGATCGCGGGAACGACCGGGTCCGGCAAGTCAGAGCTGCTGCAGACGCTGATCGCCGGTCTGGCTCTGCGACATCCGCCTGACCGATGCTCCTTCCTGCTGGTGGACTACAAGGGCGGTGCCGCCTTCGCCGAAGCGGCGGAGCTGCCGCACACGGTCGGGCTGGTGACCGATCTCGACGCGCAGACGACGGCACGGGCGCTGCGGTCACTGACGGCCGAGCTCACCCGGCGGGAAGGCGTCCTCGCGGCTCATCAGGTGCCGGACATCGGGAGCCTCCCGGAGGACGTCACTCTCGCCCGACTGGTCATCGTCGTCGACGAATTCGCCACCCTGGCCGAAGAACTGCCGTCCTTCGTGCCGGGCCTCGTCTCCATCGCGCAGCGGGGTCGATCGCTCGGCGTCCATCTTGTGCTGGCGACCCAGCGACCGAGCGGTGTGGTGTCGCCGGAGATCCGGGCGAACTGCACACTGCGGATCTGCCTGCGCACGACGGACGACGCGGACTCCCGCGACGTGCTGGGCACGCCGCAGGCCGCGCTACTGCCGGTCGACAGACCCGGTCGGGCATACCTCCGCATCGGAAGCAGCGAACCGACCGCCCTGCAGGTTGCCCGCGTGTCCACTCCCCTCGATTCCCGGCCGTCCGACGGTCCCGACGTTCGTCTCTGGGCCTGGCCGGGGCGCCTCCCCAGCGCAGGTGCCGTCCCCGCTCCGGCGGCTGACAACGATCTGGCGCGGCTGACCGGGTCTCTCAGACGGCGGGCCGAACACAGCGGCTCATCGGCGCCACACCGACCGTGGCAGCCCCCCCTGCCCGACGAGTTCGCACCGTCCCGACAGGCCGGCCCGATGCTCGTCGAGGCCCTCCAGGGCACGAGACTGCTGCTGGGTCTCGTCGATCTGCCCGATCGCCAGATCCAACAGGAGCTCGAACTCGACCTCGCCGAAGGCGGCGGGTGGCTGGCGACGGGAGGCCCACGGAGCGGACGCACCACGCTGCTGCGCACGGTGCTCAGTGAGGCCGTCCGTCGACTCGCCCCGGCTGACCTCCACGTCCATGTTCTCGATCCGAGCGGCGGCACTCTGGCCACGGAGGCGGCAGGTGTGCCACACACCGGGACGACCATCAGCGGAGCCGATCCCCTCCGGACGGCACGGCTGATCGACCGGCTCGCCGCTGAGGTCGCGGCTCGTCGGGCCGGGCCACCGGACCGCTGCCGACCGTTGATCCTGGTGCTCGTCGACGGCGTGGAGGCCGTCAGTGGGCAGCTCGACGACGTCGACCCCACGGGCGGAACCGCCACGCTGCTCCGCCTGATGCGTGACGGAGCGGCTGTAGGGGTGACCTGCGTCCTCACGGCCGACCGGGCCGTCCCCGGTGGGCGGCTCGCGGCGGCCGTCCGGCAGCGGCTCGTGCTGCCGCTGCCCGACCGTGCCGACTACGCGGTCGCGGGCGTGCCCGCACGCGCTGTGCCCAGCCGACGACCACCCGGACGCGCCCTGGTCGGGGAGGACGCTCTGGAGTGCCAGCTGGCACTGCCGGCCCCGCTCCCCGTCCGCACCGACCCGGCACCCTCGGATCCGGAACGCCCGGCACGACTACGTATCGCCGAGCTCCCCCCGGATCCGGCCCTGGACCTTCCCGACGCCGGCAGGCTCCCTCCGGAACGCAGCGGACCCCTCATGCTTTCGATCGGGCCGGGGGGCGACGAGGGTGAATCGGTGAACGTCGACCTTCTCCAGACCGGTGGGCTCCTGGTGACCGGCCCGCCCGGGAGCGGTCGGTCGTCGGCCCTGGCCGCCTTCGCTCTACATCTCCGTGCCGCGGGTATGCCGGTGCTATGGATCGGCCGACCGCCGGTGGACCCGTATCCCGCGAACGGCCCCGACGCCAGAGTGCCGGATGACGGTTCTGCGTGGGATCAGATCGGGCTGGACCCCCACGACGACTCCGGAACCACACGCTGGCTGGCGGACCGGACCGGCACGCCCTGCGTGGTGATCGCCGACGAGGTCGGCGCACCGGCGGAGGTTCCTGCTCTCATGGCCCTCCCCGTTCTCGGCCGGAACACGGGCGTCACCCTCGTCGCCGCCGGGACCGCCGGTCAGTTCACGGCCCACTACCAAGGCCCTGTCGCCCACCTCAGGCGGGCGAGGAGCGGCCTGCTGCTCTGCCCTGGGCCCGGCGATGCCGATCTCCTCGGAATCCGGCTACCGCGCGTGCAGCTGCCCGTGCGCCCAGGCTCGGGTTGGCTGGCGACCCGGGGCCGGGTGGAGCGGGTGCAGGTGGCCCGCCGCCGAGCGCCGGCCCTCGTGTCGGTCAGGAACCCGGCTGCCATGGACCTGGCCAGAGGATGACGCCGGCTCAGAGAAGTTCGAGGAGAGATCCGATCTCCTGCGTGGCGTACCAGGCGAGCTCGTGACCCTCGGCCTGGTCGACGACGAACTGGGCGTCCTCGCTGCCGAGGTCGGCCTCCAGCACGACGTTGACCGCGGCTCGCACGTCGTCCTCCGCGTCCGCGCCGTCGACGTGGACGCTGGCCACATCCTCGATCCGGAGGTCGGTCGTCACCCGGACCGCTCCCCGCTCGGTGTTCGGGTCGTCCATCGGATCCACCGTGTCGTCGGGCACGTCCGCAGCCACGACGACCCGCCGTCGCGGCGCGAAGGGGTCGAGGTCGAGCAGTCGCAGGCTCGCGCGGGCCGACGTCAGCAGAGCCGCGTACTCCAGCTCCTCGGTGTCGGCCTCGGCATCGCTCACCGCGAAGAACTCCCGCAGCGCAGGAGTGACCGCGAAAGCAGTGTGCGGACCGGCCAGCGTGCCGTCGTCGACGAGCCGCTGCAGCACGGCTGTCGTGGCGGGCAGGTAGACGCGCACGCGCTCGCTCCTTCGTTCGGCGGACGAGGAACGGTAACCGCTCTCCGCGCGGCGGGGTCAGGAGGAGGTTTCCACCAGCTCGCCGACCTCCTGCTCGATGAGATCAGCGAGCACGTCCACGTCGCCGACGCCGTCCCGGTCGGCGTTCAACCCGAAGAACACCCGGCCGTTGTAGCTGGTCATTCCGATCGACAGCCCCTGGCCACGCGCCAGTGGGACGAAAGGGAACACCTCGAGCATCTGACTACCCGCGGCGTAGAGCGGTACCTGGGGCCCCGGCACGTTGGTCACGACCAGGTTGAACAGCCGCCGGGACAATCCGCGCGCGGCCCGTGCGCCGAGGGCGTGCAGCGTCGGAGGAGCGAACCCGGTCAATGCGATGAGGTTGTCCGCACTCACCGACTGCCCGTGCGCCGCGATGCCGCCCATCGCATAGCTCAAGCGGGTCAACCGCACGCGTGGATTCGGTTCGCCGACCGGAAGGTCCACCAGGTACGAGGAGACGCGGTCACCGCGGGAAGACTCGTCGGCCTGCAGGGACACCGGGACGAGCGCACGCACCGTGGTGCCGGCCACGACCGGCTCCCCCCGGGACAGCAGCCACTCCCGCAGCGCACCGGAGACGACGGTGAGCAGCACGTCGTTCACAGTGCCACCGGTCCCCTGGCGGATCTGTTTGACGTCCGCCAGCTCGGCGCGGGCGACAGCGACCCGCCGCTGCGGGCCGATCGAGGAGTTCAGCGGGCTGGTGGGCGCGGGCAGGATCGTCGACCGGGCGGTCCGCAGCAGACCGCCGACCACGCCGCTCAACCGGGCGGCGGTGCCCCGCACGTCGGTCACTGCTCCCCGCGCGGTCTCGACGACCGTCGCGGGCCGTCGCACGTATTCGTCGAGCGCCTCTACGAGCAGCTGCGTGCCGGTCGGCAGTCGACCCGGTCGCCACTCGGTGGGCTCGGGAGTAGGCGCGTCCCGGGTGACGTCCAGGAGCACCTGACCGATGTCGATCGCGCTGAGTCCGTCGACGAGCGCCGGATGGGTCTTGGTCACGACCGCGACCCGGTTGTCGGCAAGCCCCTCGATCAGATAGGCCTCCCACAGCGGACGCGAGCGGTCGAGCGGGCGCGACGTCAGCCGGGAGACGAGGTCGAGCAGCTGGGTCTCGGTGCCCGGCCGGGGCAGTCCGGAGCGTCGCACGTGGTACGCGATGTCGAAGTCCGGGTCGTCGACCCACACCGGGTTCGCGAGATGACCCGGCACCTCGGCGACCCGCTGACGGTACCGAGGAACCAGGGAGAGCCGAGCCTCGACGAGGGCCGCCAGTGCGTCCACGCCCCCCGGTGGCCGCTCGAGGATCAGCACGCCACCGACATGCATCGGTGTGTCGGGTTCCTCGAGGTAGATGAACGACGCGTCCAGCGTGCTCAGGCGCTCAACCATCGATCTCCTCACGGTCGCGCGGAACACCGTACGTCGCCGGAGCGGAGCCTCGACACGCCAGCCGTCAGAAGCCGTGCGGCCGGGCCGTCGGGAACCTGGGCACGCGGGGCTCAGACGGCTTGCCGCCCCTCGCGTCGGAACCCCCGCCGATCGCGCGCGGGGACCACGACGCCGGCGAGCGCCGCCGCCATCGCACGCAGCGCCAGCCGCAGGGGTGACCGGGGCGCCACCTCCGCCAGCGTTCGCCCCGACGCGAGAGCCGCGTCGGCGGCCGCACGATCGGCAGGAAGGAAGAACCGCACCTCGCGGCCCGAGAAGCGTTCCACCGCGGCCGCGATCTCCGACCTGGGCTCGCCCGGGACCGGGCCACGGCGCACCTGGTTCACGACGACCACCGGGTCGACGTCGGGAAGCACGTCGCGCAGCTCGTCGAGAGCACGGACGCTGCGCTGCAGCGCGACCGGATCCGCACCGCTCACGGCAAGCACCGTGTCGGCGGCGTCGAGCACCGCGAGAGTCGCGCCGTTGCGGCGTGGAGCCGCCGTGTCGTAGGACAGCTCCTCGTCGTTCTCCAGATTGAACGAGCAGTCGACCACCACGAGGTCCGCCAGCCGGCGCGCCTCCTCGAGGACCGTGCTCATCGCGCGCGGTCGGAGTTCGGGCCAGCGGTCCGGCCGGGCCAGGCCCGTCAGCACCCGCAGCCGGGGACGCACCGCCCAGGCCAACCGCACCAGAGCGGCGGCGTCGAGCGTGCCCCCACTGGCCAGCCGGGCGGCCCCGGCGAGACCGGGCGACTCGTCCAGGAGGCCGAGCACCTGCGCCACGACCCCGCCGTACACGTCGGCATCGATGAGCAGCGTCGACACACCGAGCCGGGCAGCCTCGTCCGCCAGGCCCACGGCGACGGTCGTGCGACCGGGCGCCCCCGTCGGACCCCAGACCGCCACGACCCGACCGCCTCCGGCCGGTCTGTCCTCGCCGGGGTCGGACACTCCCAGCGCGGGCAGTCCTCTCGCCGGCAGTCCTGGTGCCGGAAGTGCCGCGCGCGGATCCGCGACGTCCCGCCCGCCCGCTCCCCCGCCGGCGGCCACCGCCTCCCGCAGGGCCTGGGCGATCACGCCCGGTTCGCTGTCCGCCGGCAGCACGCGCGCG
>JAOPWH010000257.1 GCA_025965795.1 Blastococcus sp. | reverse complement strand
GCCGCGCCGGGCGCCGGGCCACCGCGCCCGCGGGGCCGCCGCGACCGGGCCTGGGCGCTCCGCAGGGACCACCGGTCACCGTCGATGCGACGGCGCGGCACACTGCTCCCGTGACCGATCCCGAGGCAGGCGGCGGCGCGCTCGTCGAGACCGCGTTCGCCGACTCCTCTGCCGACGGGCGGACCCGACCGGTGCTCGACCTGCTGATCTGGGACGCCCCGAACATCGACATGACCCTGTCGACGGTCATCGGCGCCCGGCCGACGGCCGCCTCACGGCCGCGGTTCGACGCGATCGCCGCCTGGTTCGTCGAGGGCGCAGGCGATCCGGGGTTGCCCGACGCTCCCGACGTCGAGGCGTGCGTGTTCGCCAACATCCCGCCGGTGCCGGGCACCCTGCAGCGTTGGGTGGAGGCGCTGCGCGGGTTCGGTTTCGCGGTGTTCGCCCGGCCGAAGTCGCAGCCCGACGACGACATCGACCAGGACATGCTCGACCACATCGCCGTCCGGTCGCACAGTCACCGGCTGCGCCGCCTTGTCGTGTTCTCCGGCGACGGCCGCAACTTCGCCGAGCCCCTGGAGCAACTGGTCCGGGCCGGCACGCACGTCGTCGTCGTGGCCTTCAGCGAGGTCGCCGGCTACGCGATCAGCTCCGACCTGCTGGAGTTCATCGACATCGAGGACGTCCCCGGGGCGTTCACCGAACCGCTGGACCGGGTCCGGCTGGACGCGCTGCCGCCGGACGGCGCCTGGCTGCGGCCCACCCGCAGCCTGCGGGACTTCGTCAGCTCGTTCACCGCCCGCCGCAACAACTGAGCTACCCCTCGCGGAGCATCTCCAGGGTCTTGTCGATGCGCCGCCGCCGGGTCTCGGGTGCCTTGGCCGCCTCGACGGCGAGGACGTGCCGCAGCTGGTGGCTGTAGGCGAGCCGTTCGAAGGACCGTCGGGCCGGCTCGTCGTGCTCGAGTGCGGCGGCCAGGTCGGCCGGCACGGTCACCTCGCGCGGTTCGGTGTCCACCTCGAGCTCGACCTCGACGTCGTCGCCGGCGGCCACCCCGGCGGCCGCCCGGTTCTCCGCGCTCAACGGAACGAGGTACCGACCGCCGCGTGCTGCCACGGTGCTGCGGTAGGTGTGCCCGCCGAGGGTCACCCGGACGGCCGGCCGCCTCCCGGCCGCCAGCGCCTCGACCACCTCGTCCGGCACGGGCAGTCCGGTTGCGGTCTTCCCGGCGCCCTCGACCCTCGTTGCGAACCTCATGCCGGCGGAGTCTGCCCGCCGATTCCCTGCCTCCTCAACCAGGCCAGCGCGGCGTCGGCCACCTCGGCCCACCCGGAGTCGACGGTGAGGGAGTGGCCCCGGTCGGGGAACTGCCGGAACTCCGTGACCGCGGCGGACCGGCCGTAGAGCTTGAAGGCCGCCCGGCTGACGGAGTCCGGGACCGTGCGGTCGGCGCCGCCGGAGATGATCAGCAGCGGCGCCCGTTCCGTGCGACGGGTGTCGACGGCGGTCGCCGCGCGCCCCCGGGGCGTCATGTTGGCCAGGGCGGCCTGGAACAGCGGCCGGCCGGGGCCGGGGATGGTCCACTGCTCGTGCAGCTGCGCGGCCTCCTCCGCGCCCAGGGCGTTGCCGAAGCTCGACCGGAACTGGTCGGGGGTGAGGCTCACTGCCCGTTTGCGGTTGGCCGGGTTGCTGAGCACGGGGAAGGCCGAGCGCAGCTGGGCGGGCGGCAGCCGGACGACGCCGCGGATCGGCGCCGGGTCGATGGCCACGCCGGCGCGGCCCAGCCCCCGGTCCAGGAGCGACTGCACCACCAGCCCGCCGAAGGAGTGGCCGACCAGCACCGGGAGAGCGGCCATGGCCTCGACGAGGCGGGCGTGGTGCTCGATCACCTGGTCGATGCCGACGCCGGCCTGGCTCTCGGGGTGCGCCCGTGCCTCGGCGACCGTGTCCGGGACGCCCGGCCACTCGGGCATCACCGGATCGAAGCCCGCCTCCCGGAAGCGGTCGGCCCACGGTCGCCAACTGGTGGAGTGCAGCCAGAGACCGTGGATGAACACGACAGGCACGCGTGGACCGGTCATCGGGACTCCTCGCACGGAACGGGGGAAGCGGTGCGACGCGACACTGTCGCCCACTTCCGGGTGCCGCACCGGGGCTCACGTGCACCCCTTCCGGGTAGGGTCCCGACCGTCTGCGCTCCCTCACCAGACGTGCGGCGCCGATGACATCGAGTGGCGAAAGAGTGTCGTCACGACCCGCTTCGCCATGTTCGACCAGGCCTGCCGCGCGGCGCGTCGGGGCGGGCGGCGTGCCCGGCCTCCACCCCGGCGGCTACCGTTCCCCCTCGCGGGAACGGACCGGGCGAACCGGGCCCAGACCCGTGGGTACAGAAAACGGAGAGGACGAATGACCAGCGTTCCCGGCGTGGATCACCCGGAGGAACAGACCGAGGCCGAGATCACCCTGACCGGCCGCGGGATCTCGGTGACCGGCCGGGTGGAGGTGGTCCAGAACGACATGATCTCGGTCCGGCCGTCCGTCGGGGAGTTCGTCGAGCAGGTCGTGGTCAAGGTCAACGACGTCGTCGAGGTGTTCTGGAAGAACGGCGAGGGCCAGCGTGCCCTCCCCGCGGTCGTCACCGATGTCGATCAGGGCGCCGTCGTCCGCTGGCGCCTGCGGGCCACCGGCCCCGCGGAGCACAGCCAGCGGCGCAAGGCGGTGCGCGGCCGGGTCGTCGTCCCCCTCGAGGCGGGGTACGGCGCGGTCGAGCTCAAGGGCGAGACGGTCGACCTCAGCGAGGCCGGCGTCCGCGGGCAGTTCGAGGGGTTCGGCGTCCCGCCCGAGGCCGGTGCCAAGGTCGACCTCATCGTCAAGCTCGAAGAGGGACCGATCGAGATGAAGGCCGAGGTCGTGCGCACGCAGGCGCGCGGTGCCAGTTGGCTGATGTCGATCCGGTTCCTCAGCATCCAGGAGAAGGACCAGGACAAGGTCCGGCGGAGGGTCTTCCAGGCGCTCCGCGAGGAGCGGGCCAGCAAGGCCGACGACTCCCCGCGCGACCTGCGCGGATAGCCCCTACCCACGGCCGGCGTGGGTAGGGAGGGGCTTCCCGGGGCAGGGAGCAGTGGTGACCGCTCCGCCGACCCGCCTGCCCGACGCACTGGCGGCCCTGCGCGACCGGCTCGCCGCTGCCCCCTTCGGCCTGGCCACCGGCCGCCGGGACGACGCCGTCCGGGCGGCCCGCGCGGTGACCGACCAGATCGACGACTACCTGCTGCCCCGGCTGCGCGACCTCGACGCCCCGCTGCTCACCGTGGTCGGGGGGTCGACGGGCGCCGGCAAGTCCACCCTGGTGAACAGCCTGGTGGGGGCGCCGGTCACCACGGCGGGCGTGCTCCGACCCACGACCCGCGCCCCGGTCCTGGTCTGTGCGCGGGCGGACCTGCCGGCGTTCTCGGGCGACCGCGTCCTGCCGGGCCTGCCGCGGGTCACCGGTCCCGGGAGCGGTCCCGGCACGCTGCAGTTGGTCGCCCGCGACGACCTGCCGGCCGGATTGGCCCTGCTGGACGCCCCGGACGTCGACTCGGTGGTGGAGTCGAACCGCGAGCTCGCGGGCCAGTTGCTGGCTGCGGCGGACCTCTGGGTCTTCGTCACCACGGCAGCGCGGTACGCCGACGCCGTCCCCTGGCACCTGTTGAGGACCGCGCAGGAGCGGGGCACCGCACTGGCCGTCGTCCTGGACCGGGTTCCGCCGGAGGCGGCCGCGGAGGTGGCCGCCGACCTGGGCGCCATGCTGCGGACGGCCGGGCTCGACGCCGCCCGGCTCTTCGTCATCGAGGAGCGCCCCCTCGCCGAGGGCCGGCTCCCCGAGGGCCAGGTGGCGCCGCTGAGGAGCTGGCTGCACGGCCTGGCGGCGGACCAGGGCGCCCGGGCCGCGGTGGTGCGGCAGACGCTCACCGGGGCGCTCGGCAGCCTCGAGCAGCGGGCGGCGGGCATCGCGGCGGCGCTCGAGGAGCAGGTGGCCGCCGCCGATGCGTTGCGAGGCGCGGCCGCGGCCGCCTACACAGCGGCCTACGAGGGGATCGACGCGGGCGTGCGCAGCGGAACCCTGCTACGCGGTGAGGTGCTCGCCCGGTGGCAGGAGTTCGTGGGCACCGGCGAGTGGATGCGAGCCCTGCAGGGGCAGGTGAGCCGGCTCCGCGACCGGATGGTGAGCGCCCTCACCGGGCGCCCGGCGCCGGAAGACAGCCTGCAGGGGGCACTGGAGAACAGCGTGGAGCGGCTGCTGCGGGCCGAGGCCGACCGGGCGGCGGAGCGGACGGTGACCACCTGGCGGTCCCTGCCGGGCGGGGCAGGCCTGATCGCCGGGGCGGAGCGGGAGCTGGAGCAGGTGTCGCCCGACTTCCCCGAGGCGGCCGCGGCACAGGTGCGCGACTGGCAGGGCACGGTGCTCGACCTGGTTCGGTCGGAAGGCGCGGACAAGCGGTCGCAGGCCCGCTTCCTGTCCTGGGGCGTCAACGGCGCCGGAGCCGTGATCATGGTGGCGGTGTTCGCGCAGACCGGCGGCCTGACCGGTGGGGAGATCGCCGTCGCCGGCGGTACCACCGCGGTTGGCCAGCGCGTCCTCGAGGCGGTGTTCGGCGACTCCGCCGTCCGCTCGCTGGCCGCGCGCGCCCGGGAGGACCTGCAGGCGCGGGCCGACGGGCTGTTGCGTTACGAGCAGGCGCGGTTCGACCAGCGGGTGGACGACGCCGCGCCGTCCCGGGCGGCCGCCGACGAGGTGCGGGCCGCCGTCCGCGACCTGGACGTCGCCCGGCGGGCGGGGGCATGAGCCGCAAGGAGCAGCCGCTGGCCGACCGGCTGGCGGCCCTGCGGGAGGCCGTCGAGGTGGCCGAGGACCGGCTGGACGTGCCGGAGGTGGGGCGGGCCCGGGCGCTCCTCGCGAAGGCCGGTGCGCGTGCCGCGCTCGGCGACGCCACAGTCGTCGCCCTCGCCGGCGCCACCGGGAGCGGGAAGTCCACGCTGTTCAACGCGCTGTCCGGCAGCGAGGTCAGTTCGCCGGGCGT
>JAOPWH010000212.1 GCA_025965795.1 Blastococcus sp. | reverse complement strand
GATCGCCCGCAAGATCGCCGATCTGGCCGAGCGGACGCGCACCAACAAGGTGACGCCCGACGAGCTCGGTGGCGGCACCTTCACGCTGACCAACACCGGCAGCCGGGGTGCGCTGTTCGACACCCCGATCATCAACCAGCCGCAGGTCGCCATCCTCGGCGTCGGTTCGGTGGTCAAGCGGCCGGTCGTCGTCCAGGACGACGAGCTCGGCGAGGTGATCGCGGTGCGGTCGATGGTCTACCTGGCGCTCACCTACGACCACCGCATCGTCGACGGTGCCGATGCGGCACGGTTCCTCACGACGGTGAAGGAGCGACTCGAAGCGGGTCAGTTCCACGGCGAGCTCGGTCTGGCCTAGCGCTCCGGGAAACGGGGCCCCGGCGTTCTGCCGGGGCCCCGGTCCGTTCCGGGGGAACCGAACACCATTGAGGAGCGCCCGCATGAGGATCGCCATCACCGGCGCCTCCGGCCTGATCGGCAAAGCCCTGGTCTCCGCGCTCCGCGCCGACGGTCACGAGGTCTTCCGTCTGGTGCGCCGCACCCCCCGCACCGCGGACGAGCACCGCTGGGACCCCCAGCATCGCCGGATCGACCCGGCGCTGCTGGCCGACGTCGACGCGGTCGTGAACCTGGCCGGCGAACCGATCCGTCCCCGGCCCTGGACCCGGGGCTACAAGGAACGCCTCCTGACCAGCCGGGTGGACAGCACCACCACGATCAGCGAGGCGCTCGCCGCGGCCGCCGCCGCCGACCCTGGTCGCCCGCGAGTGCTGCTCTCCGGCTCCGCGGTTGGCTACTACGGGGACACCGGCGACCGCACCGTCACCGAGGAGTCGCCGCCCGGCGAGGACTTCCTCGCGCAGGTGTGCGTGCGGTGGGAGGCCTGCACTGCGCCGGCGGCAGAAGCGGGTGTGCGGGTGGCTCTGCTCCGAACCGGCCTGGTGATCGGCCGCGGTGCGATGCTGATGACGGTCATGGGGCTCGTGTTCCGGACAGGCCTCGGTGGCCGCCTCGGCTCGGGCCGTCAGTACTGGCCCTGGATCAGCCTGGGCGACGAGATCGACGGCATCCGGCACCTGCTCACGGCCGACGTGTCGGGACCGGTGAATCTCACCGCGCCCGCGCCGGTGACCAACGCCGAGTTCACCAGCACCCTGGGCACGGTGCTGCACCGACCGACTGTGCTCGCCGTTCCCCGGTTCGCCCTCTCGCTGGCCCTCGGCGAGTTCGGCCGGTCGAGCGTGCTGGGTGGGCAGAAAGCGCTCCCGACCAAGCTGACCGACTCCGGGTTCACGTTCACCCACACCGACCTCGACAGCGCCCTGCGGACTGCGCTCACCTCGAGCTGAGCGCGGCGACTCACGCCAGCCGTGCCGCGCTCTCGATGCGCCATCCGTCGGCCGTCCGGACCAGCACCATCCGCACCGGGGCGGCCGCGCGCCCGGCGGCCACATGTGGACCGGCCGGCCCGTCGACCGTGTAATCGGGCCACTGGTCGATGAGGTCGACCTGCACGCGCTCGCCCCCGGCGTCGACGCCGGTCACCTCGACCACGGACGGCGCGAAGTCGCGCAGCGTCTCTCCGGCCTCGGCCAGCGCCTGCACGTGCTGTCGATCGGCCGCCAGCTGCGCACTGCCCGGCGCGTAGACGCCGTCCAACTCCTCTTCCGATGCCGCGGCGAAGGCGGTGGCCCGTCGCTCGTACAGGGTGGCCAGCACGTCCCGCCAGGCCTCGGTCGAGCCGGGGGCGTCCTGCCGGTCGGCGGCCACGGCCGCGGCGTCCGGTTCGGCAGGCGGCCGGGAGGACGGTTGCGGCCGCTCGTCGGTGGCGGCAGCCACCGCGGTGGCCGGTGCGCTTTCACCGTCACCGCCGGCCCACCTGACGCCCAGCCAACCCGCGGCGATCAGACCGGTCACCACCAGGCCCGCAGCCACGGTACGACGGAGCAACGATCCGCCGCGCTCCGCCCACCGGTCCGTCAGCGTCGCCCGCCAGAGCTCACGGCGGGATACCGGGCCGGCGATGACGGGAGCTGGGCGCGGGCGGCGGCCGGGCACCTGGTGGGTCAGCTCCGTGCGCGGCCGCCGGCCGGTGAACGGTGGTTCGTCGTCCCGCGCGCCGGACGCCGGAAGTCCGACCGGCTCGGGCCGGCAGGCGTGGCGCAGGTCGAGCGCGAACGCGGCCGCTGAGCCCCGGTCGTGCGGATCGGCGGACAGTCCCCGGGTGACGACGGCGATGAGCTCCGCAGGCGCCTCGGGCGCGAGCTCTGCCAGATCGGGAAGCAGTCCGTCGGCCGCGACCTCGAGGACGTCGGCCGGCGTAGCCGCGTTCCAGGGCGCGATGCCGGTGAGGGCGTGGAACGCCGCGGCGGCCACCCCGAAGACGTCCGAGGCCGGACCGGGTGCCCCGCCTCGCGCGACCGTGGGGTCGACGTAGGCGGGCGTGACCTCCCCGGCGGACGTCTCACCGAGGACCCGCGCGACCCCCAGGTCGGTCAGCACGGGACGCCCCTCCGCCGTGAAGACGATGTTTCCCGGCGACAGGTCGCCGTGCACGACCCCCTTGTCGTGGGCGTGGGCGAGAGCCGCCGCGACCGGTGCGATCGTCGTGACGACCTCGCCGGGGCGGAGCCGGCCGCGGCGGGCGAGAAGGGCGGCGAGACTTCCGCCGGCCAGGAGCTCGAGGACGAGCGCGACCCGGACCTCTCCATCGCGACGCGGCTGGTTCACGACCTCGTGCAGGCGGACGAGATGGGGGTGGTCGAGTGCCCCGAGGAGGGCTGCTTCGCGGGCCTGACGGGCCGGGTCGCCGGCGACCAGCACCTTGACGGCCACCGGGTCGCCCCCACGCCGCGGGACCGCCCGCCAGACCTCCCCTGACCCACCGCGGCCGAGCCTCGACTCCAGCGTGTAGCCGGGGACGACCGGAACCTGAGGGTCCCCGGGGAACTCGACCGGAACGACAGCGGACATGACGGCGACCGTAGAGCGGAACGCGTGACGCCCGTTCCCGTTGTCCACAGGCCCGGGTCCTCGTCCCGTCCGGCGGAGCGACCCGCGCCACGAGGGACCGGCGAGACCGCTGTCCCCTCGTGCGACGCGAGGGTCGCAGCCCTCCGACACACGGGTCGGTGGTCCCCGTCACCGTCCGACGGTCTGCCTACCGTCGCCCATGCACCCGCACCAGAGCTTCCCCGTCTCCGCGTCGCGCGTCTGTGACGACGACCGGGTCCGGTACCTGCACCTCGTCGCCGCGGCCCGGGCGACCGCCGTCCACCCCCACGACGAGCAGCAGATCGCCGACATCGTCCGCGTCACCGTCGACGACGAGGTGGACACGCGCACGTTCGAGGCCATCGTCACGGACCTGACGGCCGCCGTCCGGCGCTGACCTGCCCCGGCTACCGTCGGGAGGTGTCGTCGCGTGCCGAGGTCGTCGTCGTCGGGGCGGGGCTGGCCGGACTGTCGGCGGCGACCAGACTGGCCGCTGCCGGTTGTGACGTGCAGGTGTTCGAGGCCGCACCGCACGCGGGCGGCCGGCTCGCCACGCGGCGCATCGACGGGTTCGTGGTGGACCGGGGCTTCCAGGTGCTCAACTCCGGCTATCCGCGCGCGGCCGACCTCGACCTCGACCTCGACGCTCTCGACCTCGGCTTCGTCCGCGGCCGGATCGGGCTCCCGGCCGCCGGCATGCAGGCCGTCGGCGAGCAGTTGGCCGCGCGGCTGCCGGCCGGCCGGCTGCGCCTGTCGACCGCGGTGCGGACCGTCTCGGCCGGAACCGTGGTCACCGACACCGGTACCTGGACGGCCGACGCCGTCGTCGTGGCCACCGACCCCGGGACGGCGGCCCGGCTCCTGCCCATGGTCGAGGCGGCCGCACCCCGTCAGGTCACCACCCACCTGCACGTGCTGCCCGAGTCGCCGTGGACGTCGCCCCTGATCGTGCTCGGCGGACCGGGCGGCAGGCTGGTCAACAGCGTGGTGCTGTCCGACGCCCAGCCCCGGTACAGCCCCGACGGCCGCGCGCTGGTCGCCAGCTCGACCCTGGAACCCACGACCGAGGAGGACGTGCGCAGGGAGATCGCGTCGGCACACGACGTCTCGCCGTCCGACCTCGAGCACCTGACCTCGATCACCGTGACCGGTGCCCAGCCGGCGGCCCTTCCGCCGCTCCGGCTGCGGCAGCCGGTCGACCTCGGCGAGGGCCTCTACGTCTGCGGCGATCATCGCGACACCCCGTCCATCCAGGGCGCCATGGCCAGCGGCGCGCGCACGGCCCGGGCCGTCCTGCGTGGACTGCGCCCGGCCGCCCTGCCCGTCGATCGGAAGGCCTCCTGATGCCCGCGTCCGCACCGACGATCGTCGCCACCAGCATGGGCTTCGACAGCCAGGACCGCGGTCCCTACGACCTCCGGCCCGGCCCCGTCTTCGACCTTGCGTTCGACCTCGCCGGAGCGCCCGAGCGTCCGAAGCTCTGCTACCTCGGCACCGCCACCGGCGACGACCCGACGCGTCTGGCCGGGATCTACGCCGCCTTCGCCGGCAGCGCGGTGCAGGTGAGCCACCTGAGCCTGTTCCCGATGCCGACCGTGCCGGACGTCCGCGCCCATCTGCTCGCGCAGGACGTCGTGTGGGTCGGCGGTGGGAGCGTGGCGAACCTGCTCGCGGTCTGGCGCGTGCACGGCCTGGACGAGATCTTCGCGGAGTGCTGGCGGGCCGGCGTCGTCCTGGCCGGGGTCTCGGCCGGTTCGCTGTGCTGGCACCTCGGCGGCACGACCGACTCCTTCGGCCCCGACCTCCGACCGGTCACCAACGGCCTCGGCCTCATCCCCACGTCCAACGGCGTCCACTACGACTCCGAGTCGCAGCGCCGTCCCCTGTACCAACGGCTCGTCGCCGACGGCACCCTGCCGGGCGGGCACGCCACGGACGACGGCGTCGGCCTGGTCTACCGCGGGACCGAGCTCGTGGAGGCCGTCGCCGACCAGCCGGGCAAGGCGGCGTACCGGGTGGAGCGTGGTCCGGACGGGACGGTCGTGGAGACCCGCGTCGAGCCTCGACGCCTACGCTGAAGAGGTGAGCGAGCTGGAGATCGTGCGTGCCGGGCTGGTCCCCTACGAGGACGCGTGGGCCCGGCAGCGGGAGCTGCACGCCCGCCGGGTGGCCGGCGACGGCCCCGACACCCTGCTGCTGCTGGAGCACCCGTCGGTCTACACCGCGGGCCGGCGGACCGAACCGCACGAGCGTCCGTTCGACGGCACGCCCGTCATCGACGTCGACCGGGGCGGGAAGATCACCTGGCACGGTCCCGGGCAGCTCGTGGGTTATCCGATCGTCGCCCTGCCCGACCCCATCGACGTCGTCGCCTACGTCCGGCGGCTCGAGGACGCGCTGATCGAGGTCTGCGCCGGCTTCGGCCTGACCACCCGTCGGGTCGAGGGCCGCAGCGGGGTCTGGGTTCCCGCCGACGGGCCGGGCACCGGCAACCGGCCGGAGCGGAAGGTCGCCGCGATCGGGGTCCGCGTGGCCCGCGGGGTGACCATGCACGGCTTCGCCCTGAACTGCGATCCCGACATGACCGCCTTCGGCAACATGATCCCGTGCGGCATCCCCGATGCCGGCGTCACCTCGCTGTCCGCGGAGCTCGGCTGCGACGTGACCGTCGCCGAGGCGATCGAGCCGGTCGAGGCCGCCGTGCGCCGGGTGCTGGCCGCCACCCCCACCCCCGCCCCCGCGTGACCTGACCGGTCAGGCGGGTGGGTTCCGCCGGCCGTCGAGGAAGATCGTCCACTCGGAGACGTCATGCACGG
The DNA here is from genome assembly GCA_025965795.1 of Blastococcus sp. Taxonomy (GTDB): domain Bacteria; phylum Actinomycetota; class Actinomycetes; order Mycobacteriales; family Geodermatophilaceae; genus Blastococcus_B. The sequence continues at coordinate 13,576 of JAOPWH010000212.1, read as the reverse complement.
GCAGGACGTCGTGCACCGACCACGGGTCGGTCGCGAACTCCGCCCGGACGTCGTCGGCCGAGTCCGACCGGACGATCACGAGCGCCCCGCTCCCGTCGGAGAACGGGCCCGCGAGCTCGATCGACCCGCGATCGAACAGGCCGTCCATGAACGCCGCGTGCTCGCTCCAGAACTGTTGATCGCGGGATCCCACCGTGGTGTTCCACCGGCTGCCGGGGACCATCCGGACGACGATCACCGGCAGGTCAGCCCAGGACGAAGTTGACGAGCCGCCCGGGCACGGCGACGACCCGGCGCACGGTGGCGCCGTCCAGGTAGCCGGCGATCCGCTCGTCCTTCCGGGCGGCCGCCTCCAGGGCCTGGGCGTCGGAGTCGGCGGGCACCGTGACCTGTGCCCGCACCTTGCCGTTGACCTGCACGGCCACCTCGACGGTGTCCTCGACCAGCCAGCGCTCGTCGGCCACCGGGAACTGGTGCCAGGCCAGCGAGTCGTCATGGCCGAGGCGCGACCACAGCTCCTCGGCGATGTGCGGGGCCAGCGGCGCCACCAGCAGGGTGAGGGGCTCGACCACCGAGCGCGGCACCGGCGACGTCGCCCCGTAGGCCGACGTGAGGTGGTTGGTCAGCTCGGTGATCCGGGCGATGGCGATGTTGAACCGCAGCGTGCCCAGCCCGTCCCGCACGCCCGCGATCGTCCGGTGCAGGGCGCGGAGCGTGTCCTCGGCGGGGTCGACGTCGGCGGCACGGACCGCGCCGGTCTCCTCGTCGACGACGACCCGCCAGATCCGCTGCAGCAGGCGCTGCGAGCCGACGACCGCCTTGGTCTCCCATGGCCGCGACTGCTCCAGCGGCCCGGTCGACATCTCGTACACGCGGAAGGTGTCGGCCCCGTACGCGCCGATCATCTCGTCGGGCGTGACGACGTTCTTCAGGCTCTTGCCCATCTTCCCGTACTCGCGGGTGACGGGCCGGCCCTCGTGGAAGTAGGCGCCGTCCTTCTCGACCACCTCGGAGGCGGCCACGTAGAAGCCCCGCTCGTCGGTGTAGGCGTGGGCGGAGATGTAACCCTGGTTGATCAGCCGGCGGAACGGCTCCTCGCTGGAGACGTGCCCCAGGTCGTGCAGCACCTTGTGCCAGAACCGGGCGTAGAGCAGGTGGAGCACCGCGTGCTCGAGGCCGCCGACGTAGAGGTCCACGCCGCCGACGTCGCCCTCGCTCCGCGGGCCGAGCCAGTACTCCTCCAGCTCGGGGTCCACCATCCGCGCGTCGTCGCCCGGGTCCAGGTAGCGCAGGTAGTACCAGCAGGAGCCCGCCCAGTTGGGCATCGTGTTCGTCTCGCGGCGGTAGGTGAGGGGGCCGTCGCCCAGGTCCAGCTCGACGGTCGTCCACTCGGCGGCCCGCGACAGCGGCGGCACCGGCACCGAGTCGGCGTCGTCGTCGGCGAAGGTCCGCGGTGAGTAGTCGTCGACCTCCGGCAGCAGCACCGGCAGCATCGAGTCCGGGACGGCGATGGGCAGGTCGTTCTCGTCGTAGACGATCGGGAACGGCTCGCCCCAGTAGCGCTGCCGGCTGAACAGCCAGTCGCGCAGCTTGTACGTCGTGGTCGCCTCGCCGGAGCCGTGCGCCACCAGCCACGCGGTGATCTTCTCGATGGCCGTCGTCTTGTCCAGGCCGTCCAGTGACAGCTCGTCGTTGGCCGAGTTGATCATGGGGCCGGGGCCGGTGTACGCGCCGCCGTCGAAGTCCTCCGGTGGCTGCACGGTGCGCACCACCGGCAAGCCGAACGCCTCGGCGAACTCCCAGTCACGGGTGTCCTCGCCGGGCACCGCCATGATCGCGCCCGTGCCGTAGCCGGTCAGGACGTAGTCGGCGATGAACACCGGCAGCTCGCGGCCGTTCACGGGGTTGACCGCGGTGACGCCCAGCCAGACGCCGGTCTTCTCCCGGCCCTCGGCCTGCCGGTCCATGTCGGAGCGCCGGGACGCCTGGCGCTGGTACTCCGCCACCGCCTCGGCGGGCGTCGCCGCTCCCCCGGTCCACCGCGGGTCGGTGCCGTCCGGCCACGCCGACGCCGTCAGCGTCGCGACCAGCGGGTGCTCGGGGGCCAGCACCATGTAGGTGGCGCCGAACAGGGTGTCGGGGCGGGTGGTGAAGACCTCGACGGTCTCGCTGCCGCAGCTGAACCCGATCCGCGCCCCCGTCGAGCGGCCGATCCAGTTGCGCTGCATCAGCTTCAGGGAGTCCGACCAGTCCAGGCGGTCCAGGTCGTCGAGCAGGCGGTCGGCGTAGGCGGTGATCCGCATCATCCACTGGGTCAGCGGACGCCGGAAGACGGGGAAGTTACCGCGCTCGGAACGGCCGTCGGCGGTGACCTCCTCGTTGGACAGCACCGTGCCCAGCCCGGGGCACCAGTTCACCGGCGCCTGGTGCAGGTACGCCAGCCGGTGCGCGTCGACGACCTTCTGCCGCTCCACGTCGTCGAGTTCGGTCCACGGCCGACCGGACGGGTTCGTGCCCGGCGCGGGCGTCCGGGTGCCGGCGCCCAACTCGGCGACGAGCTCCTCGATCGGCCGGGCGCGACCGGCCCGGTCGTCGAACCAGGAGCCGAAGATCTGCAGGAAGATCCACTGGGTCCACTTGTAGTAGCCCGGATCGATGGTGGCGAAGGTCCGCCGCTGGTCGTAGTCGAGCCCCAGCCGCCGCAGCTGGGCCCGGATCGCGGTGATGTTCGCCTCGGTGGTGACCCGCGGGTGCTGCCCGGTCTGGACGGCGAACTGCTCGGCGGGCAGCCCGAAGGCGTCGTAACCCATCGGATGCAGGACGTTGTGCCCGTCCATCCGCAGGAACCGGCTGGTGACGTCGGTGCCGAGGTAGCCGAGCGGGTGGCCGACGTGCAGCCCGGCACCCGAGGGGTACGGGAACATGTCCATGACGAAGGCCTTCGGCAGGTGGGCGACCCGCTCGAAGCCCTCGCTCAGCCGGCCGACCGGATTGGGCGTGGCGAAGGTGCCCTCGGCCTCCCAGCGGGCCTGCCAGGCGAGCTCGAGCTGCTGGGCCAGCGCCGGGGTGTACCGGTGCGGCGGGACGCCGTCCCCGGTCGGGTCGGCGTTCGGCGAACTGGCCGTCTGGCTCATGCTGGGCACTCCTGGGTCTTCGTACCGGCGGCGGGCAGAAAAAAACCCCTCACACAGGGAGGGGTCGCCGTGCTGTCCGAACTCCTCAGATCAGCACGGCCGGGCAAGAAGGAGCCGCTCGCGCACCGGCCCAGCCTACCGCTACCCCGCGCCCGACACCCGCGGGTGTGGCCCGGCCCCGACCCGGCCCCGCCGGGCTCCCCCGTCAGAGTGCATCACAGGACTCGGGTTCAGGGTGGAGCCGCTTCGACCGAAGGTCATGACGTGCAGAGGACCAGCGAGGCGGGCGCCTCGCCGGCGACCTCTCGCACCGCACTGACCGTCGCGCTGGTCGCCCTCGCGGTCTACACGAGCGGCATGGTCGTCCGACCCGTCGGCGCGGGCTGGGACATCGTCTACGAACTCGTCTTCTACAACACCGTGTCGATCGCGGCAGTGGTCGTCTGCTGGCGCGCCTCGCGCCGGGCCGCCGCCGAGCGCACCGCGTGGCGAGCCCTGGCGTTCGCGCTGCTGATCAACGCGGCCGGCGACGTCGTCTACACGCTCGTCATCGCCCGGTTGCCGGTGGAGCCATTCCCGTCCGTCGCCGACGCGTTCTACCTGGCCTACTATCCGGCGCTCTACGTCGCGCTGCTGGCGTTGATCCGCGTACGGGTACCGCGGTTCCACACGAGCATGTGGCTCGACGGGCTGATCGGCGGGCTCGGCGCAACCGCGGTGGCCGTCGCCTTCCTCCTCGGCCCCTCGCTGCAGGTGACCGGCGGTGACCCCGCGACGGTGCTCACCAACCTCGCCTATCCGGTCGCCGACGTCGTCCTGCTGGCGCTGCTGGTCGCGGTCGGAAGTGCCCTCGGCGTGCGCCGCGATCCCACCCTGCTGCTCGTGGCCGCCGGGATGGTCGCCAATCTGGTCGGCGACATCGTCTATCTCAACCTCTCGTCCCAGGGTCTCTACGACGCCGGCGGCACGCTGGACCTGAGCTGGCTGGTGGCCATCGTCCTGATGGCGGTCGCGGCTCAGCGCGCCCGCGAAGGCAAGAGCGTGCGCGGTCGGTTGGAGCCGTCGCGCTCGCGATCAGGCTGGCGGGTCGTGGCCATCCCGCTGAGCTGCAACCTGGCCAGCCTCGTGGTCCTCGCCCTGGGCTGGGGCGACCGGCTGCCGGGCCTCGCCGCCTGGCTGGCCATCGCCTGCGTCCTGACCGCGCTGGCCCGCACCGCGGTGACGTTCCGCGAGGTGCGTGCGTTCAACGAGGTCAAGCTGGAGGCCCGGACCGACGAACTCACCGGTCTGGCCAACCGGCGGGCCCTGCTCGAGCAGGCACAGGCGGTGCTGGACGGCGCGACCGCCCGCGCGCCGGCCGCGCTGCTGCTGCTCGACCTCGACGGCTTCAAGGAGGTCAACGACAGCCTCGGCCACCACGCCGGTGACCAACTTCTCCGTCAGGTCGGCCCGCGCCTCCAGGGTGCGCTGCGCGGGGCGGACTTCCTGGCCCGCCTCGGCGGGGACGAGTTCGCGGTGCTCCTCCCCGGCACCGGGCTCGACGAGGCCTACGCGTGCGCCGAACAGCTCCGGGGGCTCCTGCTGGAGCCCTTCATGGTGGAGGACATCCGGCTGCACGTCGGCGTGAGCATCGGCATCTCCACTGCCCCGGTGCCCGCGGCGAGCGTGCAGGAGCTGCTCCGCTGTGCCGACGTCGCGATGTACGCCGCCAAGTCGGGGCGCGAGGGCGTGCACATCTATGTCCCGGCTCCGAACGGTCGGTCGGGCGACCGCCTCCGCACCATGGAGGAGCTGCGGAACGCGCTGAGCGGGGACGAGTTGGTGGTCTACCTGCAGCCTCAGGTGGACCTGTGCGAGGGATGGATCGTCGGCGCCGAGGCGCTGGTGCGCTGGAACCACCCCACCCGTGGGCTGCTCTCCCCCGCCGAGCTCCTGCCCGCCGCCGAGCAGGCCGGGCTGCTGCGTCCGCTCACCGACGCGGTGCTGGAGCTGGCCCTGCAGGCGACGGCCCGGTGGTGGCCGGACCGCGCCGTGCCGGTGTCGGTCAACCTCTCCGTCGCCAACGTCACCGACCTGGACCTGCCCGACAAGGTCGGGCGAGCCCTGGCCCGGTATGGCCTGCCGTCCTCCGCGCTGACGCTCGAGCTGGTCGAGGACACCCTCATGGCCGATCCGGAACGAGGGCGCACGGTGCTCGGCGAGCTCCGTGCGCTCGGCGTCCGAACCTCGATCGACGACTACGGAACGGGCTACAGCTCGCTGGCCTACCTCCGGCACCTCCCGGCGGACGAGCTCAAGCTGGACCGCAGCCTGACCCAGGACGTCATCACCGACGTCCGCGCGGCCGCCATCGTGCGGCACACGGTCGCGCTGGCGCACGAGCTCGGACTGAGCCTCGTGGCCGAGGGCGTCGAGGACCAGGCGACCGCCACCCGGCTGGCCGAGCTCGGGTGTGACGTGGCCCAGGGCTACGCGATCGCCCGCCCCATGCCCGTCGACGACTTCCTGCAGTGGCTCGAGGAGCCGACCTGGGCGTTGGTGGACGAGGTCTCCTGAACCTGCCGGCGGCCGGCGATCAGCTCAGCTGCGGCGGCGTTCCGGCCGAGGACGGCGGCCGCCTCCGCCGATTCCGGACCAGGGCGTTCCCCTTATGGCAGGGTCTCCCCGTGAATCCCGAGCCGGGCCCACGCAGCACCCCCGGGTGGCTGCCGTCGTCCCGGGCGGCGCTGGTCGGAACGGTGCTCCTCGCCGGGTTGTTCGCCACCGGCACGGCCGCCGTGCCCCACTCGCCGGTCGCCGCTGTCGTCTACGACCTCGTCCTGTTCAACGCTGTGCCCCTCGGAACCAGCGTGGTCTGTCTGCACGCGGCTCGCCGCGTTCCGGCGGAGCGGGCGCTGTGGGGCGCCCTCGGGGCTGCGTGGCTGCTGTCGATCGTGGGCAACCTGCTCTTCTCGCTGGCCCCTCCGGGGGGCGCCGCGACCTTCCCGACCGTTGCCGACGCCTGCTACCTCGCGGCCTATCCACTCATTGCCGTGGTGGCTCTCGGGCTGTTGCACGTCCGAGGCGTCCGCCGGCAGCCGAGTGCCTGGCTGGACGGCGTCCTCGCGGCCCTCGGGGTGACCGCCTGCGCAGTGGCCTTCCTCATCACTCCCTCCCTGCGCACCGCAGGGCTCACCGGATCGGCGGCGACCCTGACCTATCCGGTCGCCGATCTCCTCGTGCTCGCGCTGCTGGTCGCCGTCATCGCCGTCCTCGGGCTGCACAGCGACGTGGGGCTCCTGCTGATGACCGCCGCCATGGTCTGCAAGCTCACCGGCGACGTCTTGTTGACGCGCCAGTCGGCGCTGGGGACGTATCTGCCCGGGGGGCCCGTCGACCTGTCGTGGATCCTCACCGCGCTCCTCACGATGACCGCCGCGCATCTCGCGCGTCCCCGGCGGGAGCGCCACCTCCACCTCGAGAGCGTCGGCTCGCGCACGGGATGGCGGGTGCTCGTGATCCCGCTCGTATGCACGATCGCCAGCCTGGTCGTCCTCGGCATCCAGTGGGGTGACGGAACGGCAAGCCTCGCCGAGGCTGCCGCGCTCGGGTGCGTCGCCGTCACTCTCGTCCGCACCGCCGTGACCTTCCAGGAGATCCTCGGACTGCAGGCGGTCCGGCACCAGGCGGCGACCGACGAGCTCACCGGACTGCCCAACCGACGCACCCTGCTGGCGTGTGCCGAGAGAGAACTGGATTCCAACGGCCCCGTCTCCCTGCTCCTGCTCGACCTCGACGGCTTCAAGGCCGTCAACGACGGGCTGGGCCACCACGCCGGGGACGACCTCCTGCGGGCGCTCGGCGACCGGATCCGGCCCGCCCTGCGTCCCGGCGATGTCCTGGCCCGGTTCGGCGGCGACGAGTTCGCCGTGCTGCTCCCCGGCGCGGACCCGGCGGCCGCCCTCGAGGTGGCCGAACGCGTGCACGGCCTGGTCTGCCGGCCGGTGACCGTGACCGGGGTCGCGGTGCAGGTCGGAGCAAGCATCGGTGTCGCCACCGCGCCCGACCAGGCCGGCAACCTCCCGGACCTCCTCCGGCACGCTGACACCGCCATGTATCTGGCCAAGGCGGAGCAGGGCGGTGTGCGCGGCTACACCGGCAACCCACACCATCAGCCCGCCGAGCCGGGGAGCGCGGCGACGTCGACGCGGTCACCGGTGAAGACCGTGCTGTTCAGGCCGCTGGTCGATCCGGCGGGTCGGATGGTGTGCGTCGACGCGCTGCTCAGCGGCCCCGAGCGCGACCTCGAACCGGCGCACCTCTCCGATCTGGACGACGCCTTCCGCGCCGCCGGCCGCTGGTGGACGGTGCAGCCGGTGCCCCTGCGGATCGAGCTCTCCGCAGCCGACGTCCGGCTCCCCCGGCTGCCCGACCGGATCTCCGCTCGACTCCTGCGGGTCGGACTCCCGCTCGAGGCTGTCCTCCTCCGCGTCGGCCGAGCGGCCCTGCTGGGTGCCGCCGACGAGGTGGCCTCCGTACTGGCCGCCCTGAGCGCGCGCGGCCTCCGGACGACGGTCGAGGGCTTCGCACCGGGCGCGCTGGCCCTCGGCTGGCTGCGCGATCTGCCGGCCGGCTGCGTCCACCTCGACCCTGGGCTCACCCGCGACGTCGTCACCGACGCACGGGCGTCCCTGGTCGTCGGGCACACGGCTGCGCTCATGCGGGCGCTCGGCTGCAGCGTGTGGGTCGACGCGACTGACGAGCGGACCGACGCCGTCCTCACCCGGCTGGGTTGTCGGGTCCTGCGGACGCCGCATCCCGCCCTTTCGGGACCCCAGCTCGTCGCGCTGCTCGAGGCGGGCGACCCCAGGTCAGCCTCCCGGCCGGCCGTAGAGCCCGCGCAGCTCATCCGCCGACTGGAGCAGGTGGGTGTCCACGTCGGAGGGAGCGACGAGGAGCAACCGTCGTCCGAATCCGGCCAGCTCGCAGATGAACATGCCGACCGACGGCCCCGCGACCTCGACCTCCACTAGACCGTTCTGGTTGGTCCCCGAACCGTCAGGCATCGCCGAGCTGGGGGGCGACCGCGCTTGCGACGAGGTCCAGGTGGTCGAGGTCGGCCAGGTCGAGCACCTGCAGATAGACCCGTCGGGCGCCGGCCTCGGCGTACCGGCCGAGGACGTCCACCGCCTCGGCCGGGGTTCCCGCCACACCGGCCGCCCGCAGGTCCTCGACCGTGCGCCCGATCGCGGACGCCCGGCGCGCGACCTCCGCGTCGTCCTTGCCGACGCAGAGCACCAGCGCCGAGCTGAAGATCATCGATCCGGGGTCGCGACCGGCCTCCTCGCAGGCCACCCGGACTCCGGCGAACAGCCGGCCGTTGTCCTCGGCGGAGGCGAACGGCACGTTGAACTCGCTCGCGTACCGCGCGGCGAGGCGTGGCGTGCGCTTCGTGCCGCGGCCGCCGATCAGGACCGGGATGCCGCCGTCCTGCACAGGCTTGGGCAGCGCCGGTGAGCCGGCCACCCGGTAGTAGGCACCGTCGTGGTCGAACGTCTCCCCCGCCGGGGTGTTCCAGAGCCCGGTGATCACGGCGAGCTGCTCCTCGTAGCGGTCGAACCGCTCGCCGAGGTCGGGGAACGGGATGCCGTAGGCGGCGTGCTCGGCCTCGAACCACGCCGCTCCGATGCCCAGCTCCACGCGGCCGCCGCTCATCTGGTCGACCTGGGCCACGGAGATGGCCAGCGGCCCGGGGAGCCGGAACGTGGCGGCGCTCATCAGCGTGCCCAGCCGGATGCGCTCGGTCTCCCGGGCCAGCCCGGCCAGGGTGAGCCACGCGTCGGTCGGCCCCGGCAGGCCGTCCCCACCCATCGTCAGGTAGTGGTCGGACCGGAAGAACGCGTCGAAGCCCGTCTCCTCGCTCCGCCGCGCCACGGCGAGCAGATCGTCGTAGGTGGCACCCATCTGGGGCTCGGTGAAGATGCGCAGATCCACCCCCTGACGCTAACCAGCCGCGGTCCCTCCCGCTCCCGGTACGAGCCCTGGGGGTGTGCTCACCGGCCGGACCGGGCAGGATGGGCCGCCGAGACGATCAACTCGGAGGTGCAGCTCGTGTTCCGCAAGCAGACGCGCGGTCAGGTCATCGGTGCCGAGCTCCAGGAGGGCTTCACCCACCTCGGGACGGCGGTCAGCGAGGCGGGCCGCCTGGCGGCCGAGCAGCTGGGTCCACGGGTGGAGGCCGCCCGCGACGCCGCCGGCCCGGCGTTCGAGGCGGCGATGGGGGCAACCCAGCGAGCCGTCGCACCCAAGGTCGCTGCCGCCGTCGCGGCCGCCGCCCCCGCTGTCGCTTCGGCGCGGGACTCCATCGCGCCTCGGGTGGACGCCGCCCGCGACGCCATCGTTCCCCGGCTCGAAGCCGCCCGGGACGCCTCCGCGCCCCGGGTCGCGGCAGCCGTCACGGCGGCTCACGCGGCTGCGACGAAGGCCGCGGCCGACCTGACGCCGCACGTGGAGGCGGCACAGAAGGCCGCCCAGAAGGCGCTCAAGGACGACGTCGTGCCGCGGCTGGAGGCGGCCCAGACCGCCGCCCTCGCCTACGCCGTCCCCCGTGCCGTGGCCGCCCGCGACGCGGTGACCCCTGCACTGGAGAGCGCGAAGGAGGCACTCGCCGCCGGCGTGGACAGCGCCCGCAGCGAGCTCGAGGCGCGGCGCGCCGAGGTGGCCGCCGCCGCGGAGAAGTCGAGCCGCAAGGTGCGCAAGAAGGCCAAGCGGGCCCGCAAGCTCGCGGTCAAGAAGCACCACGTGCTGGAGAAGAAGGTGGCCGCGACCACCAGCCAGGTGAAGCGGTCGGTGGGCGCGAAGCCGGCGCCGCGGCGCTGGCCGTGGCTGTTCGCTGTTGCGGCCGTCGCCGCCGGGGTAGTGGTCCTCCTGCGCCGCAAGAAGGGCGACGACTGGACCCCGGCACCCGCCGGCGACGGTCCGGTGCCCAGCTACCGAGAGGACCCCGTGCCCACGTCCGACAGCAACTCCGGCAAGACCGTCTCCACCGCGTCGACCACCAGTGACTCCGCTCCCGCGGAATCGGACATGGGCGTGCGCGACGCCCAGCTCGTCGACGGCGACGGCCCCGACGAGTCGACCGACCCGACCGCGGCCACGAACGAGCCGTTCACCTCCGGCGGCGGCTCGGATGCCGGCCCGACGGCGGGCCCGGACGACAAGGCAGTCTGAGCGCCGGCTGCCGCTCCCGCCCCCGTTGCCTCGCGCAACGGGGGCGGCGGCGTCTGCGGGTACCGTGGAGATCATGAGCGAGACGGTGCAGTCGACCCCCTCCTCGGGAGCCGGGACCGAGCCCGCCGGCCGCAAGCTCCTGCGCCTGGAGGTCCGGAACAGTCAGGTGCCCATCGAGCGCAAGCCCGAGTGGATCAAGACCCGCCTCAAGACCGGCCCCGAGTACACCGAGCTGAAGTCGCTGGTGCGGCGCGAAGGCCTGCACACCGTCTGCGAAGAGGCCGGGTGTCCCAACATCTACGAGTGCTGGGAAGACCGGGAGGCCACCTTCCTGATCGGCGGCGACCAGTGCACCCGTCGCTGCGACTTCTGCCAGATCGACACGGGTAAGCCGGCCGACTACGACGTCGACGAACCCCGCCGGGTCGCCGAGAGCGTCGCCACGATGGGCCTGCGGTACGCCACCATCACCGGTGTCGCCCGTGACGACCTGCCCGACGGGGGCGCCTGGCTCTACGCCGAGACGGTCCGTCAGATCCACGCGCAGCTGCCCGGGTGCGGCGTCGAACTGCTCATCCCCGACTTCAACGCCGAGCCCGACCAGCTCGCCGAGGTCTTCTCCTCCCGCCCCGAGGTGCTCGCCCACAACGTCGAGACCGTGCCGCGGATCTTCAAGCGGATCCGCCCGGGCTTCCGCTTCGAGCGGTCGCTGTCGGTGATCACCGCCGCCCGCGAGGCCGGCCTGGTCACCAAGTCCAACCTGATCCTCGGCATGGGCGAGGAGCCCGCCGAGGTGGTCGAGACGATGCAGGCGCTGCACGACGCCGGCTGCGACCTGCTGACGATCACGCAGTACCTGCGCCCCTCCCCCAGGCACCACCCCGTCGTCCGCTGGGTGAAGCCCGACGAGTTCGTCGGTTTCCAGGCCGAGGCCGAGCGGATCGGGTTCCCGGGCGTGCTCGCCGGCCCGCTGGTGCGCAGCTCCTACCGCGCCGGCCGGCTCTACCAGCAGGCGATCGAGGCCCGCGGGCTCACCCGCCTGGGCTGACTCCCGGCCGGTCGGCTCGGCTCGCCGCGTCGCGCCCCTATTCTGGGGGCATGGCACGCAGCAAGCCCACAGACGCGACCGCTCCGAGCGGCAAGGCAGGCCGGGCACCGAAGGACGGTGGCCGCGGCAGGTCGTCGGCGCCCACCGGATCGACGGCGTCGGGCGCGGGCAAGCCCGCCAAGGCCCCGAAGCTCGACAAGAAGGGCCAGCCCAAGGTCGGGCGGCTGAAGAAGATCGCCGGCCAGGCCAGAATGATCAAGCAGGCCTACGGCCTGACCAGGAAGAACGATCCCAAGCTGCCCTGGATCATGCTCATCGCCTTCGTGGTGGTGGCAGGCGTGATCGAGCTGATCGGCATCCTGCTCAGCTCCCCCTTCCTCGTCCTGCCCCTGGCCCTGATCAGCGGCGGGCTCGCGGCGATGATCATCTTCGGCCGCCGCGCCCAAGGTTCGGCCTACCGCCAGGTCGAGGGGCAGCCGGGCGCCGCGGCATGGGTGCTCGAGGGCATGCGGGGCGACTGGCGGGTCACCTCCGGCGTCGCCGGCACACCGCAGATGGACGCCGTTCACCGGGTGCTCGGCCGCCCCGGCATCGTCCTGGTCGGCGAGGGCGTGCCCAACCGCGTGCGCGGCCTGATCGCCCAGGAGAAGAAGAAGGTCGCCCGCGTGGTCGGCGACGCCCCGATCTACGACGTGGTCGTCGGTGACGACGAGGGCCAGATCCCGCTGCGGAAGCTGAGCGCGCACGTGACGAAGCTCCCCCGCAACCTGACCGCGGCCGAGGTGAACTCGCTCGGCCGCCGGATGAGCGCGCTGGGCGGACAGCGCATGCCGGTGCCCGGCGGACCGCTCCCGGGCGGCAAGCAGATGTCGGTCAGCCAGCGCCAGGTCCGGCGCCGATAACACTGCAGTGGAGTTCCACGGAGCGTTCTCCGCGCCGTGCGACTCTGCTCAGAGACGCGAGAAGGGCTCGGCGTACCGGAAGGTTTCCTGCGGAGGAGGGCCGGTCAGCCGCCGGGCCCGGAAGTACCCGCCCCCGCGGGGTCCGGCGGTGCGACGTCGAGGTCGGTCGACCGCACGAACCCGGAGCGGCGCCAGTACGCCGGCGAGCCGAGCAACGCGACCAGCCGCTCGTCGAACGCCTCGGCCACGGCCCGGAGAGCCTGCCCCGGAATGCCGAGAGGCTCGCTCCGGCCTGGCGTCGCGATGACGTGGCCGACCACCCGTCCCTCGTCCGCGGCCACCAGGGACAGGTGCGGCGGGAAGCCGACGTCCTCGCGCAGCTGGTCGACCAGCGGCGCCGCCGGAACGTCGTCCGGGCTCCGCAGCGCCGGCGTCGCCGGATCGACCGCGAACGCGGCGAGGTGGAGTCTCCGGACCGCCCCGTGGTCGGCCGGGCGCTCCCGCCCGGCGGATCACGGCTCAGCCCCGGACGACGGCGGTGCCGGTGATCCGGTCGTGCAGACCGCGGCCGTTCGAGTCGACCAGCAGCGCGGGGAGGAGCAGCGCGAGCAGGGCCGTCCGGACGACGCCGCGCCACACCGCCAGCCGCCGGCCGGGGTGCGGATGAGCCAGGCGCAGCCCGAGCAGCCGCATGCCCGGAGTCTGACCGAAGGCCACCAGGGTGACGACGGTGAGGACGCCGAACGCGAGCAGGCTCCAGTTGCCGGGCAGGCGCGGCGCGGTGAGCAGCCCGGCGAGGAGGGCCGCGGCGAACACGTCGATCAGGAAGGCGCCCACCCGGGTGCCGAAGGCGGCCAGCGAGCCGGGTCCGTCGGTCGGTAGCCCCAAGGAGGCGCCGCGGACGCGTGCCTGAGAGGGTGGGGACGCGTCCCTGAACATGGCTCAAGCCTAGTGAGAGGGCCTCGGCGCGTTGTTACCCGTCCGAAACACCCGGGACACCGCAGGGCAACTCCGCGCTCGTAGTTTTCGGTTCAGCCGCCCCAATCACGGAGGATCGATGTTCAACAGTCCCGACGAGGTCGCCGCCTACATCCGCGACAACGACGTCGAGTACGTCGACGTGCGCTTCTGTGACCTGCCCGGTGTCATGCAGCACTTCACCATCCCGGCGGAGACGTTCGGCGAGGACACCTTCTCCGAGGGGCTGGGCTTCGACGGGTCCTCGATCCGCGGGTTCCAGACGATCAACGAGTCGGACATGCTGCTGCTGCCCGACGCCAACA
>JAOPWH010000170.1 GCA_025965795.1 Blastococcus sp. | reverse complement strand
GCAGCCCGGCTGGCCGCCGTCCAGGTGGAGGTCGACGACCTGCGTCGGCAGCGCGACGACGCGCGGGACTCCCTGCACCGCCTCACCGCCAGGATCGGGGAGGCACTGCAGGCGGCGGCCGCCGCCTCGACGGCGCCGGCCGAGCTGGCCGTGCTGGCCGACCGCCGCCCTTCCCTCGCGTCGTCGGCCTCCTGACGGGTGACCGCGGGCGGTCGAGGGATCGCGGGGACGGTTCGGGTGAGAGTCTTCTCCTGACGACTCCGTCGACAGTGCAGGGAAGAGGAGGACACCGGTGGCGAACGTGACGGAGGCCGTGCACCTCGAGGGCGGCATCCTCGTGGGGCACGACGGGTCCGCGTGCTCGCAGGAAGCCCTCACCTGGGCTGCCCGGCTGGCTGCGCGAGCCGACATGGACCTGCACGTGCTCCGGGCCTGGTCGATGATGACCGCGCCCAGGCCGAGCAGCTGGACACCGGGCTACGTGCCGCCCCTGGAGGACTGGGAGAAGGCGGTCCACGACGAGCTGTCGGCCCACGTGGCGGCGGCCGGCCTGGATCCGGCGTGCCGCGTGACGTGTCACGTCGTGCACGACGCGGCGGCCCAGGGGCTGCTCGCGGCCGCGGCCGGGGCGGACCTGCTGGTCGTCGGCGCCCGCGGGCGTGGCGGGTTCGCCGGTCTGCTGCTGGGCTCGGCGAGCGACCAGATCGTGCACCACGCCCCGTGCCCGGTGACCGTCGTCCGGCCGGGTTACAGCGCGCGCAAGAACGCGGCCGCGAGCGGCGCAGCGACGGACTGACGTCCACCTCGCCGGCACCGCCCGGAGGTCGTCCGCGAAGACCAGCACGGGGATCGATCCGGAACGCGGCGCCGAGAGTGCCGGGTGGGGAGTGCGCAGTGCGGAACTTCGACGGAGTGACCCTGGTGCCGCTCGGCGGTCCGGGCCCCGAGGACGTGCTCATCGACCCCGAGGGGCGGGTCTACGCCGGGTTGCAGGACGGGCGGATCGTGCGGGTGGCCGGCGCCGGCGCGCCGGTCGAGACCGTGGCCCGGGTGCCCGGCCGGCCGCTCGGCCTGGAGTTCCTCGGCGACGGCGAGCTCCTGGTGTGCGCCTCGGACGCCGGCCTGCTCGCGGTGTCCTTGCAGACGCAGCAGGTCCGCACCCTCACCGACCAGGTGGACGGCCGGCCGCTGATGGCGGTCAACAACGCCGCGGTGGCCGACGACGGCACCATCTACTTCACCGACTCCTCGACCCGCTATCGGGTTCCGCAGTGGCGGGCCGACCTGGTGCAGCGGACCCGGAGCGGCCGGCTGTTCCGGCGGGATCCGGACGGCGGGGTCACCGAGCTGCTCGGTGGTCTGGAATTCGCCAACGGAGTGGCACTGGCGCGGGACGAGAGCTACGTCGCCGTGGCGGAGACGGGCACCTGCCGGCTGCACCGCGTGTGGCTCACCGGCGACCTCGCGGGGCGCAGTGAGCTCTTCGTCGATCCGTTGATCGGTTACCCGGACAACATCTCCCTCGGCTCCGACGGGCTCATCTGGATAGCGGTGGCCAGCCCGAAGATGGCGCAGCTGGCGAAGGTCCAGGCGCTGCCGGCCGCGCTGCGCACGGTGGTGACCATGGTGCCGGCTCGCCTGCAGCCCAAGGGTGACCGCACCGTCGGCGTGGTCGCCGTGGACGACAGTGGGCAGGTGGTGCACGAGTTCCGCGGCGGGATCGACGGCTTCTTCTTCCTGACCGCGGTGCGCGAGCGCGACGGCCGGCTGTGGCTGGGCAGCCTGGAGGGCAGCGCGATCGGCACCCTCGACACGACGCCCGGCTGACCACGCCCGGCTGACCGGTCGGTCACTCCGGGATCGTGGCGGTCCCGTAGATCGCGTTGAGCCAGATGCCGAGCAGGACGTCGACGACCTCGTTCTCGGCCACGGCCGGACCGTCTCCGCTGAAGGTCGCGTAGAGCACCCGCTCGTTCATGGAGTTGAGGGCGACGGCGAGACTGCGCGCGGGCAGTCCGTCGGGAGCCGCTCCGCGCGCCCGCTCGGCGTCGATCGCCGTGGCGCACTCCCCGACCCAGCCGTCGAAGACCCGTGCCCACAGCTGCCGCACCTCGGCGTTGCTCGACCGGGCCTCCGACCAGGCGAGCGTGAGCGCCCGGTGTCTGCGGAACGTCTCGTAATAGGCCGTGATGGCGCGCCGCCACGCCTCGCGAGGGCCCGCCGCTGCCGTGTCGTACACCTGGTGCAGCGCGCCGTCGGCCTCGCTCACGACCCGGTCCAGGAGCGTCAGCAGGACCGCGTCCTTCGACGGGAAGTAGAAGTAGAACGTCGGCCGGGAGATGCCCGCGCCGCGCGCGAGGTCGTCGACGGAGATCGCCGCCAGCGTCTTCTCGGTGAGCAGCTGCTCGGCGGTGGCGAGGATGGCCAGTTCGCGGTCGTCCCCGGACGGGCGGGCGGGACGACGGCCGCGCGCGGCGCTCGCTCGCTCGCTCGGTGGCACGGACACGGGTGGAGCGTACTGCGCGGAGGCCCTTTGTCGACGTCGTGTTGACTCACTCGACAGGGTGTCGATACCCTGGGCGGAGCACAGTCGCGCGTCAGCGCCGACCCTCCCTCGGCTGGTACCGACCCCGATCCTGGAGTGCGCATGGACCTCGCCCAGACCGCCCCCGACCCGTCCGCCGCCGTGCCCGACGGCGTCGACCACGTCGATGTGCTCATCATCGGTGCCGGCCTCTCCGGCATCGGTGCCGCCTGCCACCTGCAGGTGGAGTGCCCCGGCAAGACCTACGCGATCCTCGAGTCGCGCGGCGCCATCGGCGGTACCTGGGACCTGTTCCGGTATCCCGGCATCCGCTCGGACTCCGACATGTTCACCCTCGGCTACGCGTTCCGGCCGTGGAAGGACTCCAAGTCGATCGCCGACGGCGCCTCCATCCGGCGCTACATCGAGGACACCGCGGACGAGTACGGCGTGCGCGACAGGATTCGCTTCCACACCCGAGTCGTCTCGGCCGACTGGTCGTCGCAGGACGCTCGCTGGACGGTGACCGCACGCCGTACGGACACCGGTGAGACGGTCCGGCTCACCTGCTCCTGGCTGTCGGCGTGCTCCGGCTACTACCGCTACGACGAGGGCTTCCGGCCGACGTTCGAGGGCGAGGAGCGCTTCGTGGGTGAGGTGATCCACCCGCAGCACTGGCCGGAGGAGTTCGACGCGACGGGTAAGCGCATCGTCGTCATCGGCAGCGGCGCCACGGCGGTCACGCTGGTACCGAGCCTGGCCCCGGACGCCGAGCACGTCACGATGCTGCAGCGCACGCCGAGCTACGTCCTGTCGCTCCCCGGCCGAGACCCGCTGGCGCAGTTCCTGCGCAACAAGCTGCCCGCGAAGGTGACCTATCCCGTCGTGCGCTGGAAGAACGTCCTGCTCTCGACGCTGATGTTCCAGTTCAGCCGCCGCCGTCCCGCCGCCGCGCGCCGGCTGATCCGCCGGCTGACGCAGAAGCAGCTGCCGGAGAACTTCGACGTCGACACCCACTTCAACCCGCCGTACGACCCGTGGGACCAGCGGCTGTGCCTCGTTCCCGACGGCGACCTGTTCCGCACCCTGCGGAGCGGGGACGCGTCGATCGCGACGGGTCGGATCGCGACCTTCACCGAGAAGGGCGTCCAGCTCGAGTCGGGCGAGCACCTCGACGCCGACGTGGTGGTGACCGCCACGGGCCTCAACCTGCTGCCCATGGGTGGCATGTCACTCAGCCTGGACGGCCGGCCCGTCGACCTGTCGAAGACGGTGTCCTACAAGGGGATGATGATCTCCGGCGTACCGAACTTCACCATGGTGATCGGCTACACGAACGCCTCCTGGACGCTCAAGGCCGACCTGGTCAACCGCTACGTCTGCCGCCTGCTCACGCACCTGGACGCCGAGGGCTACGCGTCGGCCACGCCCGTCGCGCCGCCCGAGGGGGCCGACCTGCCGTTCCTGGACCTCGCCTCCGGGTACGTCCGGCGCAGCCTCGACAACCTGCCCAAGCAGGGCTCGCGGACGCCGTGGCGGCTGCACCAGAACTACATCCGCGACGTGCGGCTCATGCGTCGCGGACCACTCGACGACGAGGGCATGACGTTCCAGCGGCGGGCGACCGCCACTCCGACGGAGAAGGCGGTCGCCTGATGGGTCCCTACCGGTTCGCGGGCGGCACCGCCGTCGTCACCGGCGCGGCCAGCGGGATCGGTGAGGCGCTCGCGGCCCGGCTCGCCGACCGCGGCAGCCATCTGGTCCTGGTCGACCGCGACGAGGACCGGCTCGGCGACGTCGTCGACCGGGCGCGGGCGGCCCACCCCGGGCTGTCGGTCGCCGCGCACGTCGCCGACCTCTCCGACGACGGACAGACAGCGGCGCTCGCGGCGACGCTGGCCACCGAGCACCCGGAGACGACGCTGCTGGTCAACAATGCCGGCGTCGCCCTCGGTGGCCGCTTCGACCAGGTGACGCTGGAGGAGTTCGACTGGGTGATGGCGGTCAACTTCCGCTCCGTCGTCCGTCTGACGCACGCGCTCCTGCCGGCGCTCAAGGCGCATCCGGGCGCCCACCTCGTGAACGTGTCCAGCGTGTTCGGCATCTTCGCGCCGGCCGGCCAGGCGGCCTACTCCGCCAGCAAGTTCGCCGTCCGTGGTTTCTCCGAGGCGGTCCGCCACGAGCTCGCCGAGGACGGCGTCGGCGTCACGGTCGTGCACCCCGGTGGGATCAAGACCCGGATCGCGGAGTCCGCGCGCACCGGGTCCGGCGTCTCGGTGGAGGAGTACGAGCAGGGGCGGAAGCAGTTCGCCAAGCTGCTCACCATGCCGCCGGGGAAGGCTGCCGACCTGATCGTCGAGGCGATCGAGAGGCGCCGGCCGCGGCTGCTCATCGGCTGGAGCGCGAAGGTGCCCGACGTCCTGGTCCGGCTGATGCCGGGCTCGTACTGGAAGCTCATCGCCCGCCGCGCCGGCGCCTGAGCGCCCGGGAGACTGGTCCCGTGCCCACCCACCAGCCGGTTCCCGAGATCTCGCCGGCATTCATCCGTGCCCATACCCGTCCGGCGCGCCCGTCGCTCGTGCCCGAGGTGGAGCTGCTCGTCGCGGACGACGTGGTCGCCCTCTGGGAGGCCATCGAGGACGGTCGGGGCACCATGACCGATCCACCGTTCTGGGCGGCGGCCTGGCCCGGGGGGCAGGCGCTGGCCCGGTTCGTGCTCGACACCCCGGCGGTCGTGGCGGGGCGCACGGTGCTCGACCTGGGCGCGGGCAGCGGACTGGTCGCGGTCGCGGCGCTGATGGCCGGTGCCCGCGCGGTGATCGCGAGCGAGGTGGACCCCTACGGGATGGCGGCCATCGCGGCGAACGCGGAGCACAACGGCGTCGGGCCCGTGACCGTCACCGGCGACCTGCTCGACGACGAGCCGGACGCAGGTGTCGACGTCGTCCTGGCCGGGGACGTCTGCTACGACCGGACCATGTCCCAGCGGGTCCTGCCGTACCTGGGCAGGGCCTGGCTCGGGGGAGCGGCGGTGTACCTCGGTGACCCGGGACGTCCCTACGTCCCGAAGGAGGGACTCGTGGAAGCGGCCGCGTTCGACGTTCCCGACACCGAGGGACCGCTGCTCCGCCGTACCACGGTCTGGCGCCTGCCCTGAGCAGGCGCGAGATGCATCACGTCACTGTTTTGCCGCGCGGGATTGTCACGACTCGGTAACGGCGGTTAGGTTGGCCGGGTCCGGCAGGCCGTCTCATCCCCGACCGGGGAAGTCCCGCCGGGCGCCGCCGAGTCGCTGCCCTCCCGGGGGGAGCGAGCCGGGGACCCATCGCAGTACTGGGGTGAATCCTGCCCGTGAGCGCGAGCTCCGGGCCGGTAGGGCCACTTCCCGCCCGAATCCGTCAGCTAACTCGGTAGGCGGCCACGGAAGAAACGGAGAGCTCGCCGCATGGCGCGCGCCCACGTCCTCATCGTGCACGGAACAGCCGGTACGCAGTGCCCCGACTTCCCAGGTATCACCTGAGCTGAGCCGGGCCCCGAGCCCACCCGCTGCCACCCGCCGAACCCGTAGCAGCCGTCGCCGCCCCCGGAGGCCGGCCGACCTGCCGCGCCCTGTACCCCGGAGCAGATCCTCCCCATGACCGTCCGCACCACGCGTCGCACACCCGACACGCTCGACACCGACCTGCTCGAACCGGCCGGCCGCACGGCGGCGTCCTCCCGTCGCCGTCCGCCCGCGGCGGTCCGCCGCCCCGCCCTGTACCTGGTGATGGCCGCGGCCGGCGCCGGCCTGGTGAACGTGCTGTCCGTCGCCGAGCCGCCCGCTGCCGCCGAGACCCAGCTGGAGTCGGTCAGCATCGCCGAGAAGCTCGGGATCTCCGCCGACGCTCCGGCCGCCGTGACCGGCGACCAGGCCGCCCGGCCGCTCCAGCAGCTCGCGGCCAGCCGGAGCGAGCGCGAGGCCGGGCAGAGCGCCGCGGCACGGGCGC
>JAOPWH010000258.1 GCA_025965795.1 Blastococcus sp. | reverse complement strand
TCCGGCCGGCGGCGGGGCCGGACAGGATCGACCGCGACCGCCGGGATGGGCAGCAGCAGGCGGGCGAGCCGGCCCCGCTCGCGCGCCCGCTCCGACTCGATGGCCGCGGGTTCGGAACGGGCGAAGCGGGCCAGCAGCCCGACGATGAACAGGGTGAGCACCAGCGAGGTGCCGCCGGCGGAGATCAGGGGCAGCTGCACGCCGGTGACCGGGAGCAGTCCGACCACGTAGCCCATGTTCATGGCTGCCTGCCCGATCAGCCAGACGGTGATCGAGACGCAGGCCAGCTGCACGAAGCGGTCCGCGGAGCGGCGGGCGATGCGGAAGCCGGCGTAGGCCAGCACGCCGTAGAGGGTGACCACGACCAGACAGCCGAGGAAGCCGAGTTCCTCGCCGATGATCGCGAAGATGTAGTCCGACTCCGCGTGCGGGAGCAGGTTCCACTTCATGGCGCTGTTGCCCAGCCCGACCCCCCACAGGCCGCCGGTCGCCAGTGCGTACATGCCCCGCACGGCCTGGAAGCCGCCGTCGGTGGGGTCGGCGAAGGGGTCGAGGAAGGAGGTGATCCGCGCCATCCGGTAGGGCGCGAACGTGACCAGGGCGCCGAGCATGACCGCGCCGGCAAGTATGAACCAGGCGAACCAGCGCAGCGGCATCCCACCGGCCCAGAGCAGCCCCACGAGGACCAGCCCGAGGCTGACGACCGCGCCGAAGTCCGGCTCGACGATGAGCAGCAGAGAGAGGACCCCGAAGACCGGCAGGACGGGAATCAGCAGCGACGTCGTGGTCAGGTACCGCTCCCGCAGGGCGAGCACGTGCGCCCCCCAGAGCGCGAAGACGAGCTTGGCGACCTCGGAGGGCTGCAGGTGCGCGAAGCCGAGGTCGAACCACTGCCGGGCGCCGTTGAGCTCCACCCCGATGAACGGGACGAGGACGAGCAGCAGCATGACGACGACGGCGATCAGGGCGATCGGCGACCACCGGCGCAGGAATCCCGCGGGCAGCCGGAGGGCGATCAGCATGGCGCCGATGCCGAGGACGGCCCACACGACCTGCTGGACGCCCGGCGCCCACGCGGGTTCGTCGGCCAGCGCTGCCTCGATCGAGGAGGCGGAGAAGACCATGACCAGGCCGATGGTGAGCAGCAGACCGGCGGCGCCGAGCACCAGGTGACAGCTGGTCATGGGCCCGTCGAGCCAGGCCGGGCCCTGGAGACGGGGACGCTCGCGCCGGGCCGCGACCGGCGGGCGGCCCGCTCCGCTCGCCCTCTCCCTCGTCGTCGTCCCGGTGCGTGTGCCGCCGGTCATCGGCCGGTTCCGGCGGCGCCGTCGCCGGGTCGGCGAAGCGCCACGACCGCGTCGGCGAACGCCTGACCGCGGTGTGCGTAGTCGCGGAAGACGTCCATCGACGCCGCCGCGGGGGCGAGGAGCACGGTGTCGCCCGGGCGGGCCAGTTCCGCCGCGGCGGCCACGACCTGGGTCATCGTCGCCATGGCACTCGTCTCCACCCGGTCATGGTCGCCGCTGGCCACCGTGACCACTGGGACCATTGGGGCGTGTCGCGCCAGTGATGCGGCGATGAGGGCCCGGTCGCGGCCCAGGAGGACGACCCCGGCCAACCGCGGGGCGACGGCGGCGACCAGCGGATCGACGTCGGCACCCTTGAGCAGTCCGCCGGCGATCCACACCACGCGCGGATAGGCCGCCAGCGAGGCACCCGCCGCGTGCGGATTCGTGGCCTTGCTGTCGTCGACGTAGTCCACGCCGCCCACGGTGGCGACCAGCACGTTGCGGTGCGCGCCTCCCCGGAAGCCGGCCAGGCCGCGGCCGACCGCCTCGGCCGGAATCCCGATCGCCCGCGCCAGGGCGGCGGCGACCAGCGCGTTCACGGTGTTGTGCGGCCCCGGGACGGCGAGGGCGGATCGCTCCAGCAGCACCTCGCCGGCCGGGTCGTCGGTGAACGCGTGGTCGACGAGGACACCGGCCCGGACGCCGAGCTGGCCCGGCGCGGGCTCGCCGAGGGTGACCGTCACCGGATGGGCGTGCCCGGCCACCAGCGCGGCGGCCACCTCGTCGCCGGCGTCGGCGACGGCGACCGGGGTGCGGGCCAGGATGCGGGCCTTGGCGTTGCGGTAGGCCTCGAACGACCCGTGCCAGTCGGTGTGGTCGTCGGCGACGTTGAGCACGGCGGCCGCGGCGGGGGCGAGCGAGGAGGACCAGTGCAGCTGGAAGCTCGACAGCTCCACGGCGATGGTGTCGTAGGCCGGCCCGCCGTCGGCGTCCCGCTCGGTGACCACCTCGATCAGCGGCCGGCCGACGTTGCCCGCGGCCACGGCCCGGCGGCCGGCCGCCAGCAGGATCGCCTCCAGCATCGTGACCGTCGTCGTCTTGCCGTTGGTGCCCGTGACGGCCAGCCAGGGCGCCGGCTCGCCGCCGGCGGCGCTGATCCGCAGCCGCCACGCCAGCTCCGGCTCACCGACGACCTCCACGCCCCGGCGGGCGGCGTCCGCCAGCAGGGGGTGGTCGGGACGCCAGCCGGGCGAGGTGACCACCTGGTCGACGCCCTCGGGCAGGGTGTCGACGCGGCCGAGCCAGGTCGCTCCCGCGGCGGTCAGGGCCTCCGCGGCGGCCGGCTCGGCGGCGTCGGTCAGCAGCACCCGGGCGCCGAGTTCCAGCAGGACCCGGGCGGCCGCGGCTCCGGACACCCCCAGGCCGGCGACGAGGACGGTGCGGTCGGCCGGCTGCACGCCGCTCACAACCCGACGAACCCGAGCCAGTCGGCGTAGAACAGCCCGATGCCGAAGGCGACGGCCATCGCGGTGACCAGCCAGAACCGGACGATGACGGTCGTCTCGGTCCAGCCGGCGAGCTCGAAGTGGTGGTGCAGCGGGGCCATCCGGAAGACCCGCCGCCGGGTGGCACGGAAGAACGCGACCTGGATGACGACCGACAGCGTGACCGCCACGAACAGCCCGCCGAGGACGACGAGGAGCAGCTCGGTCCGCGTGACGATGGCCAGACCGGACAGCAGCCCGCCCAGGGCCAGCGAGCCGGTGTCGCCCATGAAGATCCAGGCCGGGCTGGTGTTCCACCACAGGAAGCCCAGGCAGGCCCCCAGGCCGGCGGCGGCCACGAGGGTGACGTCGAGCGGATCGCGGACCAGGTAGCAGCCGTCGATGAGCTCGTTGGCGCAGTCGTGGGTGAACTGCCAGAAGGAGATGAAGACGTAGGAGGCGAACACCATCGCCGACGACCCGGCGGCCAGCCCGTCGAGCCCGTCGGTGAGGTTCACGGCGTTGGAGAAGCCGGCGATGAACAGCAGCGCCAGGATCACGAAGGCCACGGAGCCCAGCGCGAGGGGGGCGATGTCCCGGACGTAGGAGACGAAGGTCGACGCGGGCGTCACGTCCCGGTCGTCGGGGAAGCTGAGCGCCAGCACCGCGAACGAGACGCCCACCACCGTCTGGCCGACCAGCTTGGCGGTCTTGTTGAGCCCGAGGCTGCGCCGGTGCCGGATCTTCAGGTAGTCGTCGAGGAAGCCGACGGTGCCCATGCCGGCCATGAGGAACAGCAGCAGCAGCCCGGTCGCGGTGAAGCCCCAGTCGTCCTGGCCGGACAGGAACAGGTGCGGCGCCAGATAGCCGCCCAGCGTGGCGCCGACGATCACCGTGCCGCCCATGGTGGGCGTGCCCTTCTTGGACAGGTGGCTCTCGGGGCCGTCGTCCCGGATCTCCTGCCCGAGGCCCTGCCTGCGGAAGGTGCGGATCGCCAGCGGGGTGAACAGGATCGACAGGATCAGGCCGATCCCGGCCGCGATGAGGACACTCCTCACGCGATTCCCTCGTCCTGACGGGCTCCGTCGGCGAGCAGATCGGCGGCGAGGAGCTCCAGCCCGTAGGACCGGCTCGCCTTGACGAGCACGACGTCGCCGGGCTGCAGCAGCTGCGCCAGCAGCTCGCGGGCTGCGCCCCGGTCCGGCACGTGCACCGACTCCTCTCCTGCGCGACGTCCAGCGGCGGACGCGCCGTCGGCTATGCCTACCGCATCGGCGCCCACGGCCACGACAAGGTCGACCCCAGCGGCCGCGGCGTCGCGGCCCAGCCGCTCGTGCTCGGCCCCGGCATCCGGGCCGAGTTCGCCCATCGCGCCCAGGACGGCGATCCGCCGGCTGCCGGGCAGTCCGGCCAGCGCGGCCAGCGCGGCCCGCATCGACTCGGGGTTGGCGTTGTAGGCGTCGTTGACGACGGTCACGCCGTCGGGACGACGGTCGACCTCCATTCGCCAGCGGCTGCGGGGCCCTGCGGCCGACAATCCCGCGGCGACGGCGGCGGGTGTCAACCCGGCGGCCAGAGCTGCGCCGGCCGCCGACAGCGCGTTGGCGACCTGGTGCTCGCCGACCACCTGCAGCGCGACCGGGTGCTGCTCCCCCGCCGCGACGAGGGTGAAGCGGGCGCGGGCGGAGTCGTCGAGGGCGACGTCGGCGGCGCGGACGTCGGCGTCCTCTGCACGGCCGGTGGTGACCACCTCGGCGCGGGTGCGGGGCGCCATGCCCAGGACGCGGGGGTCGTCGGCGTTGAGCACGGCGGTGCCGTCGTCGGGCAGCGCCTCGACGAGCTCGCCCTTGGCCTGCGCGATGCCCTCGGGGCTGCCGAACTCGCCCAGGTGGGCGGAGCCGACGTTGAGGACGACGCCGATGCTCGGACGGGCGACCCGGCAGAGACGGGCGATGTGCCCAGCGCCCCGGGAACCCATCTCGAGGACCAGGAACCGGGTGCCGGTGTCGGCGCTGAGCACGGTGAGCGGCAACCCGATGTCGTTGTTGTAGGAGCCCGGCGGGCTGACGGTGGGCCCGGCGGCTGCGAGCACCTGCCCGAGGAGGTCCTTGGTGGAGGTCTTGCCCGAGGAGCCGGTGATCGCCAGCGTGATGAGTCCGCCGGCCACGAGCCGTTCGTGCACGCCGGCGGCCAGGCGGCCCAGTGCGGCGACGGGATCTCCGACGACGACACACGGCAGCGCCCCGTCCGGCCGGGTTGCGAGGGCGGCAACGGCCCCCGCGTCGGCCGCTGCGCCGAGGAAGTCGTGCCCGTCGACCCGCTCCCCCGCGACGGCCACGAAGAGGTCGCCCCGTCCGACGGTTCGGGAGTCGAGGGTGACCGCACCGGTCACGCGGGCGCCGTCGTCCGCAGCGTCGTGCAGCTCGCCGCCGGTCAGCTGAGCGACCTCGGTCAGGGAGAGCTCGATCACCACGTGCTCCCTACCCCGGCGAGGACCTCGCGCAGGACCTCCCGGTCGTCGAAGGAGTGCACCTGTCCGTCGATCTCCTGCCCGGTCTCGTGGCCCTTGCCCGCCACGAGCAGCGTGTCCCCGGGCCGGGCCATCCGCACCGCCGTCGCCAGTGCCTCGCGCCGGTCGCCGATCTCCAGCACCTCGGCGCGCTGCTGGTCGGCCACCTCGAGCGCACCGGCGAGCATCGCGGCGCGGATGACGGCCGGGTCCTCGGACCGCGGATTGTCGTCGGTGATCACGAGCACGTC
>JAOPWH010000063.1 GCA_025965795.1 Blastococcus sp. | reverse complement strand
TTGAGGCCGACTTCGATCATGCGATTGACCGCGTTCACCCCGCCGCCGCCGATGCCGACGACCTTGATGACCGCTAGATAGTTGTGCGGAGGTGTCATGCGGCGCTCCCCAACTGGACCCTCATCCTCAAGTTCAGCGTTACAGTTATGTCAACCAGGTCGACATGGACGAAGTTAGGTGCGCCCCGACGGGCGCTACAAGCACCCTCCCCGGGTCGGCGTGTCGGCGGACGCGGATCGCACGAATACCTGGCGACTCATTCGTCACATGGGCACCACTAGGTGTGACGACCCGCCTGGTGAACGTCTCATGCCGGGGTTCACACCCGGATGTCGGGGGGAGGCGGGAACCTCGGAAAGAGACTTTCCGCGTCGGGCGTGTCGCGTTGCCGCGCGTGTCGATCCGGCTGCCGCTCCTCAGCCCTCCGGAAGCGGGGGCGCACGGTCAGCAACCGGGCTCGGACGGCCCCTAGCGGAGCACGACGGCGTCGGGCGTGCTGACGTCGATCGTGTCCGCCGGCTCGAGCGTCTGCGCCTCGATCTGGTCGAGGATCGCCGCCAGGGCGGCCGCCTTCGCCTCGGTGTCCGCGGCGGTCCCCCAGCGCACGAGCGTGCCGTCATCGAGGGTCATCGAGACGTCCTCGGCGCTGGCGGCCTGCGCACCCGCCACCCGGTGCCGGACGTCGGCCGGCAGGGCCACCAGGGCGCCCAGGGCGGCCATGGTCGGTGGGTCGTCGGAGCCCGGGTTCGCGACGTCGAGCGGAACCACCCCAGCGGGTGCGTCGCCGGTGATCGTGTCGAACAGGATCCCGTCGGCGTCCACCAGCGAGCGGCGCCCGGGCGTACCGACCACGGCCACTGGCTTCCGCTCGACGACGGTGATGACGACCGTGTTCGGCCAGCCGCGGGCCACCTCGACCGAGTCCACCTGGGGCAGCTGCGCGACCCGCGCCCGGGCCGCCGAGACGTCCACGCGCAGCAGCGGAGTGCCGTCGGCGACGCCGGCGATCTCCCGGACCTCCGCGGCCGGGAGCGTCGAGACGCCGTCCACCTGCACCGTGCGGACGGCGAGCAACGGACTGCCCCACAGCACCCACGCCACTGCCCCGAGTGCCAGCAGCGCCGTCGCGACCTGGATCGGCCGCCGTCGGCGGCTGGGCACGGTCCGTCTCCGCCGCCTCGGCAGCGATGTCACCGGCTCGGAACGGCGGGCGGCAGACCGGCGCGACCCGCGGTCCCGCGTGGTGAGGCCGGTCCGGCTCACCGGACGGGGTCCGCGTCGGCGGCCGGATCCCGTTCCGCTGCCATGGCCTGCAGCGCGGCGAGCACCTCCGGCCCGACCATCGACACGTCCCCGGCCCCCATCGTGACCACCAGGTCACCGGGCCGCGCCCGGGCGGCCAGCGCCGGCGCAGCACCGGACCAGGACGGCTCGAAGAGCACCCGGTCCGGGGGCAGCGGCACGGCGTCGGCGACCAGCGCCCCGGTCACACCTGGCACCGGGTCCTCCCGCGCGCCGTAGACGTCCATGACCACGACCTCGTCGGCCAGCCCCAGGGCCGTTCCGAAACCTTCGGCGAACTCCTGGGTCCGGCTGTACAGATGCGGCTGGAACGCCACGACGAGTCGTCCGGATCCGACCACCGCCCGCGCCGCCTTCAGCTGGGCGCTCACCTCGGTCGGATGGTGGGCGTAGTCGTCGTACACGCGGACGCCGTCGACGATGCCCTTCAGCTCGAACCGGCGGTGAACGCCGCCGAACCGGGCAAGCCCCTCGATCAGCCCCTCGGCGGGCAGCCCCAGTTCCAGTCCCGTGAGCAGCGCGGCGGCGCTGTTGAGCGCCATGTGCTCCCCGGGCAGCTTGATGTGCACCCGGCCCAGCTCACGCCCGTCGACGACGGCGGTGTAACTGGTGCCCTGGGGGCCGACGCGGAGGTCGCCGAGGACGAGGTCGGCGTCCGCGGCGCGGCCGTAGCTGCGCAGCCGCGCCGTCGCCGGCACCGAGCGCAGCCGCGCGGCCCCGGGGTCGTCGGCGCACAGGACGACGAATCCGGCGGGGTGGACGGTCTGCAGGAACCGGTCGAAGGCGGCCTCGACCGCGGCCAGGTCGCCGTAGTTGTCCAGGTGGTCGGCCTCGACGTTGGTGACGATCGCACCGAAGGGGGCCAGCAGCAGGAAGGAGCGGTCGCTCTCGTCGGCCTCGGCCACGAAGATGTCGCCCTCACCCGAGTGCGCGTTGCTGCCCGACTCGTTGAGGTCGCCGCCGATGGCGAAGGAGGGGTCGGCGCCGCACGCCTGGACGGCGACGGTCAGCATCGACGTGGTCGACGTCTTGCCGTGCGTCCCGGCGACGGCGACGCTGCGCAGTCCGGCCATGACCGAGGCCAGCGCCACGGCGCGGGGCAGGACGCGGAGGCCCAGCTCGCGGGCGGCCCGCAGCTCGGGGTTGTCGGCCCGGATCGCGGTCGAGACGACGACGGTGTCGACATCGGCGACAGCGGCGGCGTCGTGGCCCACCGAGACGCGGGCGCCCAGCGCGCGCAGGGCCATGAGGGTGGGCGTGTCCCGCCGGTCGCTGCCGGAGACCTCGACACCCCGGGCCAGCAGGATGCGGGCGATGCCGCTCATGCCCGCTCCGCCGATGCCGACGAAGTGGACCGCCCCCAGCTCGGTCACCGCGGGCACCGGATCCGTCCATGCGGCGACGTCCGCCGCGCTCATCGCTGGACTCCCTGCCCCACGCTCAGCACGATGTCGGCCAGCCGGTCGTCGGCGTCGGGCACGCCCGCGGCTGCCGCGTGCCGGGCATAGCCGGCCAGCGTGGCCGGATCGGTGAGCAGGGGAACCACGGTGGACTCGATCCAGGAAGGGGTCAGCTCGACGTCCTCGACGAGGATGCCTCCCCCTGCCTCGACCACCGGCAGGGCGTTGCGGCGCTGCTCGCCGTTCCCGATCGGCAGGGGCACGAAGACGGCGGGCAGGCCCACGGCCGACAGCTCGGCCACGGTCACCGCCCCGGACCGGCAGAGGGCGAGGTCGGCGGCGGCGTAGGCGAGGTCCATGCGCTCGAGGTAGTCGACGACCACGTAGGGCGCGCTGCCGGCCGGAGGTTCGGGCACCGTCACGTCGGTGTTCTTCGGACCTCGGGCGTGCAGGACCTGGATACCGGCGGCCGTGAGCGCGCCGGCCGCCCCGACGAGCGCCCGGTTGAGCGACGCGGCCCCCTGCGAGCCGCCGAAGACCAGCAGCGTCGGCCGGTCGGCGTCCAGACCGAAGGCAGCGCGTGCCTCGGCCCGGCGGGCGCCGCGATCGAGCGTGGAGATGGCGGTGCGCAGCGGCATACCCACATGCTCGCCCGCGTGCAGCGGGGTGCCCGGCACCGTGACCGCGACCCGCGCCGCCAGCCGCGCGCCGACCCGGTTGGCCAGCCCCGGCAGGGCGTTCTGCTCGTGGACCACGACCGGCACGCCAGCCCGCCGTGCGGCGAGGTACGCCGGCAGCGCGACGTAGCCGCCGAAACCGACGACGACGTCGGCCTCCAGCTCCTCGAGCAGCGCGCGCGTCTCGGCAACCGCGCGGCGGACCCGGCCGGGCACGCGCAACAGGTCGAGGGTCGGCTTCCGGGGCAGCGGGACCGGCGGGATCAGCCGCAGGTCGTAGCCGCGGGCCGGAACCAGCCGGGTCTCCATGCCGCGCGCGGTGCCCAGGCACGTGATCCGCAGCTGCGGATCGCGCCGCCGCAGAGCATCGGCGAGGGCCAGCATCGGCTCGATGTGCCCACCGGTGCCACCCCCGGCCAGGACGACGCTGAGGGTGCGGGAATCGGTCACGAGGGCCTCCTCTGGCGCGACGGGGCCTGACGGGACGGGGCCTCACGGGACTCCGCCTGGCGGGACGGGGCCTGACGGGACGGGGCCTGACGGGACGGGGCCTGACGGGACGGGGCCTGAACTGGGCCTGGCGGGCGGGACGGGTACTGACGCCGGGCAGGCGGGCGGGGTGCGGCCTGCCGGGCGTGCCAG
>JAOPWH010000014.1 GCA_025965795.1 Blastococcus sp. | reverse complement strand
CCGATAAATCTTTCCACCACCAGACCATGCGGTCAGCGGTCGTATCCGGTATTAGCCCCAATTTCTTGGAGTTATCCCAGAGCTGAGGGCAGGTTGCCCACGTGTTACTCACCCGTTCGCCGCTAGGGCACTCCCCCGAAGGGAAGGCCTCGCTCGACTTGCATGTGTTAAGCACGCCGCCAGCGTTCGTCCTGAGCCAGGATCAAACTCTCCGTAGATGATTTGATCACAGCTGAGAACCGAGAACTGGACGCTCTCGATATCAATCAACCAAAGGAATCCCAACCAGGAACCCGAAGGCCCCCGGCACAGGGTTATTACTTGGCACTGACTTTCGGCACGCTGTTGAGTTCTCAAGGAGCGGACGCGCAACGAATCCACCCTCACGGGATTCAACGCTGGCTGGTTGTCCAACTCTACGCCGGTTTCCAGCACCCCCTCAGGGGGCCGGTCCGGCGGCCCTTGCGGACCGCGCGGCGCATGGAGAACCATACACGAGTCCGAGGGGGTCGTGCAGGGGGGCAGGTGAGGTGCCGCAGCGGCGCCCTTCAGAGGCCGAGGAAGCTCTCGATCCCGACCGTCAGCCCGGGCCGGTGGCCGATCTCGCGGACCGCCAGCAGAACGCCGGGCATGAACGACGCCCGGTCGTACGAGTCGTGCCGGATGGTCAAGGTCTCCCCCGCCGCGCCCATCAGCACTTCCTGGTGGGCCACGAGCCCGCTCAGGCGTACCGCGTGGACCGCCACCCCCTCGACGTCGGCGCCCCGCGCACCCGGCAGAGAGTCGCTGGTGGCATCCGGCGACGGCGGCAGCCCGGCGGCCCGGCGAGCGGCGGCGACCAACCGAGCGGTGCGCACGGCGGTGCCCGAGGGGGCGTCGACCTTGTTCGGGTGGTGCAGCTCGACCACCTCGACGGAGGGGAAGAAGCGGGCGGCCTCCTGCGCGAACTTCATCAGCAGTACCGCGCCGATGCCGAAGTTCGGCGCGACGACCACGCCGACCTCGGGCTTGGGCTCGAGCCACTCGGCGACGGTGGCCAGCTTGGACTCGTCGAAGCCCGTCGTCCCGACGACGCAGTGGATGTTGTTGTCGATGCAGAAGCGGATGTTCTCCATGACCACGTCGGGCCGGGTGAAGTCCACGACGACCTGGGCGCCGGCGTTGGCGACGTCGAAGAGCCAGTCCCCGGAGTCCACCATCGCGACCAGTTCGAGGTCGTCGGCGGCGTTCACCGCCTTGACCACCTCGGTTCCCATCCGGCCGCGGGCGCCGAGCACCCCGACGTTGATGAGCGGTACATCGGTCTCGGTCGCGTCGGAGGCATGCTGGTCCGGTGCGGAGGTGCTGGTCACGCGGTCAGGCTTCCCGCCGGACCGCCCGGATGCAACACAGCGGCCGGTCAGCGTTGCGCGTGGCGGGCGACGGTCTGCCACGCGACCAGCCCGAGCAGGAGGCCGACGACGTCGGCGATCCAGTCACCGACGGCGGCATCGCGCCCGATCAGGCCCTGCACCACCTCGCTGCCGGCCGCGTAGAAGACGAGTGCCGGCGCCAGCACCACCCGGCTGATCCCTGCCCACCTTCCGGTGACGGCGAGCGCGAGGAAGAGCGACGCATGGACGAGCTTGTCCACCCCGGCCGGAGCGAACGGCACGTCGTCGGCGGGCGCGAAGAGCACCACCAGCGACCCGAGGACGGCGACGGCGAACGCCACCCGCGCGAGCGCTCCACGGACGCGCAGGGCATGCGCCTTCGGCGTCGGGGACGGCTGCATCGGTCTCAGAGACGGTCCAGGTCGGACTCGCGGTAGGGACCGACGACCGCCAGGCAGGTCTCCTGCGACAACAGCTCGGCGGCCACGGCGCCCACCTGGTCCTCGTCGACGGACTCGATCCGGGCCAGCACCTCGCGCACGGGCAGGTACTCACCGTAGGAGAGCTCGCTCTTGCCGAGGCGGCTCATCCTGGAGCCGGTGTCCTCGAGACCGAGCACCAGCCCGCCTTTGAGCTGCCCGCGGGTGCGCGCGACCTCCGCCGCGGTGATGCCATCGGCAGCGACACGCTCGAACTCGGCCCGGATCAGCCGCAGCACCTCGGGCACGCGCTTCTTGGAGCACCCGGCGTACACGGAGAAGCTGCCCGCGCCCGCGTAGTGGGTCAGCATCGAGCCGACGCTGTAGACCAGCCCCCGATTCTCCCTGATCTCCTGGAACAGCCGCGAGCTCATTCCGCCGCCGACAGCGGCGTCCAGGACCGCGGCGGCGTACCGCCGCTCGTCGAGCCGGCCCATGGCCGGAGCGCCCACCAGCAGGTGGGTCTGCTCGGTGCTGCGCGAGATCAGCCCGAAGGGGCGGGACGGCGCGGTCGGAGCAGGATCGCCCAGCCGCAGGGGTGCCGGGGACGCGTCCCCGGTCAGCCGGGGACCGAACGCCGCGGTGACGAGATCGAGGACCTGCTGGTGGTCCACCCGGCCGGCCGCGGTGACCACGACGGCGGGCGGGGCGTACCGCGACCGGTACCAGCCGTCGACGTCGTCCCGGCTGAGTCCTTCGATCGACTCGACGGTGCCGAGGACCGAGCGGCCGAGCGGGGTGTCGCCGAAGAGCGTCTCGGCGAACAGGTCGTGCACCGCGTCGGACGGCTCGTCGTCGCGCATGGCGATCTCCTCGAGCACCACCGTGCGCTCGGACTCGAGATCGGCCGCGGTGTTGCGCGCCTCGGTCACCAGGTCCGACAGCAGCGCCACCGCCAGCGGGAGGTCCGACGCCAGGACGTTGGCGTAGTAGCAGGTGTGCTCCTTGGCGGTGAAGGCGTTCATCTCACCGCCGACGGCGTCCATCGCCGTCGCGATCTCCAGGGCGCTGCGGGTCGTCGTCCCCTTGAAGAGCAGGTGCTCCAGGAAGTGCGACGAACCGCCCACGTCCGGGGTCTCGTCGCGCGAGCCCACCCCGACCCAGATGCCCAGGGTCGCCGAGAGCACTCCCGGCATCGTCTCCGTGAGAACCCGCAGGCCGCCCGGGAGCTCGGTGCGCTCCACCCGGCCGCCGACCTCGTCGAGGTCGAGCAGCTGGGTCACCCCGACGGGAACCGGGGCGGGTGCAGCAGCACCCGCCCCGGAACCCAGCACGTCAGTCGTGATCACTCACCCGCAGGTGCAGCGGCCTCGGCCGGAGCCTGGTCACCGGACGAGGGCGCACCGGCACCGGCGGCGTCACCCTCGGCGACGGGCACCAGGCTGATCTTGCCGCGGGCGTCGATGTCGGTGATCTCCACCTGCATCTTGTCGCCGACGTTGGCGACGTCCTCGACCTTGCCGATGCGCTTGCCGGCGCCGAGCTTGCTGATGTGCACCAGACCGTCGCGGCCGGGCAGCAGCGAGACGAAGGCGCCGAACGGCGTGGTCTTGACGACCGTGCCCAGGAACCGCTCGCCGACCTTGGGCAGCGTCGGGTTGGCGATGGCGTTGATCCGGTCCACCGCGGCCTGGGCCGAGGGGCCGTCGGAGGCGCCGACGTAGATCGTGCCGTCGTCCTCGATGGTGATGTCCGCGCCGGTCTCGTCCTGGATCGCGT
>JAOPWH010000008.1 GCA_025965795.1 Blastococcus sp. | reverse complement strand
ACCCGGGTCCGCAGGCACCCGACGACGGGCCGGTGTCCGCCGTGCCGCTCGCCGGGGTCATCGTGAGCTACTGCCTGAGCTTCGGCGTGCTGCTCCTGCTGGTCGGTGGCATCGCCGCGGGCCGGGAGATGGCGACCCTGGAGGCCGCGACCGTCACGGCCCTGATGACCCTCACCTTCGCGCGCACGCTGGTGTGGGCGGCCGACGGAGCCCGGCTGACCCGCCAGGTCCTGCGCACCGAGGCGTACTTCCGGACGTTGGTCCACCGTTCGGCCGACCTCACCCTCGTGCTCGACGGCCGCGGTCAGGTGACCTGGGCCTCCGGGCCGTCGCAGGACACCGCGGCATGGACTCCCCGCGACCTCGAGGGCCGGTCGCTCCGCGCCCTCGTGCACGCCGACGACCTGCACGAGCTGAACAGTGCCCTCGATCCGTCGGGCGTCCTGGAACACGGTCACGGCCCGGTCTTCCGGCTGCGTATGCGGGACGGGTCGTGGCGCCAGTTCGAGACCGTCCGGACCGCCTCGTCGGCCGGGTTCCCCGACCGTGCGACGGTGCCGGTCGCGGGCGGCTCGGGGGAGCGGCGCGACGGTCTCGTGCTGCACCTGCGCGATGTCGCCGGAGCGCGCAGTGCCGAGCTGGAGCTGGAGCGGCTGGCCTACACCGACTACCTCACGGGGCTGCCCAACCGGGCGCGCCTCATGGCTGCGCTCACCGCCGCCCGCGGCCGCGCCGGGGCCGGGGAGCAGGCCTGCCTGCTGCTGCTGGACCTGGACGGGTTCAAGCCCGTCAACGACGCGGCGGGGCACGAGGCGGGCGACCGCCTGCTGGTCCAGGTGGCGGCGCGGTTGCGGGCCACGGTTCGCGACAAGGACCTGGTCGGGCGTCTGGGTGGTGACGAGTTCGCCGTCCTCGTCCGGGACGGTCTGGACGAGGCCACGGCACTGGCCGAGCGCATCGTGACCGACCTCCGGACCGTGCACGCGAGCGCACCCGACGGTGGCCCGGCCGCGGGGCTGCTCTTCGACGTCTCCGGCAGCGTCGGCGTGACCGAGCTCGACCCGGCCGACGACGTGTCGACGACGATCCGTCAGGCCGACCTCGCGCTGCGCGCCGCCAAGGCGGCCGGCAAGAACTGCGTGCGCACCTCCGGTGAGGCGATCGACAGCGCCATGGGACGGCGCACCCGGCTCGCGCGCGACCTGCCGGCGGCCCTGGAGCAGGAGCAGTTCCGGGTCGTCTACCAGCCGATCGTGGGCGTGGCCGAGCGCCGGGTCGTCGGCCTCGAGGCGCTGGTCCGGTGGGATCACCCCTCGATGGGCACCGTGCCGCCGGACGAGTTCGTCTCGCTCGCCGAGGACGACGGGCTGATCGTGCCGCTGCAACGGTTCGTGCTGCAGCGGGCCATGGCCGACCTCGCCCGCCTGAACGCCGCCGGTTGGCAGCTGCAGATGGGGGTCAACGTCTCCGTCCGCCACCTGCAGGCGGGATGCCTGGCGCCGGACGTGGCCCAGGCACTGGCCTCGACCGGGGTCCGGCCGCAGCAACTGGTGCTCGAGATCACCGAGTCGGTCCTGCTCGACGCGGAGGACCGGCTGGAGAGCGACCTGGCCACGCTGCAGGAGATGGGCTGCGTCATCTCCCTCGACGACTTCGGCCGCGGATACTCCTCGCTGGCGTACCTGGCCCGGCTCCCGGTGGACATCCTCAAGATGGACCGCGAGTTCATCGCCGACATCGTGACCGACCCACGCGGCGCGGCCCTGGTGGCCAGCGTCATCGCGCTGGGCCGCACCCTGGAGATGGACGTGCTCGCCGAGGGCGTGGAGACGCCCGGCCAGCTCTCCGCACTGCGGGCGATGGGCTGCCGGTTCCTGCAGGGCTACCTGCTCGGCCGGCCGGTCGCGCTCGACGAGCTCTACCCGCTCCTCGCCACCTTCGATCCCGACGTGCTCGGCAGTGCAGGGAGCGGAATGGACATCGATGTCCACCTGGTGGGACAGGGCGGTTGACGACGCGGCGAGCCGGGGCGCACAGTGTGCGAGTGCCCCGCGCCTGCCTGCTCGTCCACGGCTGCCCGCGTAGCCTCGTAGTCGCCTAGCGCGTCGGTTCCGACCGACGCGCTGACCCCTCCGTGCCTGTGGCACGAGGGGTTTTTTGTTGCCCCGATCACCCAGCCCGCCGAACGCCCAGCAAGGCCCAGGAGAACCGAGATGACGACCACCCCGAGCGAGCAGGCCACCCGTGAGGCAGCCGCCTCGCTGGCCGGTGTCGAGACGACGGCCCGGAGCATCGCCGAGGCCGCGGCCGAGCCGGCCACCGGGATCACCGGCGCCCAGAGCCTCGTCCGCTCGCTCGAAGCGGTCGGCGTGGAGGTCATCTTCGGCATCCCGGGCGGCGCGATCCTCCCGGCCTACGACCCGCTGTTCGACTCGAAGGTCCGCCACGTGCTGGTGCGGCACGAGCAGGGGGCCGGGCACGCCGCGACCGGGTACGCGCAGGCCACCGGCAAGGTCGGGGTCTGCATGGCGACGTCCGGCCCGGGTGCGACCAACCTGGTCACCCCGCTCGCCGACGCGCACATGGACTCGGTCCCGATCGTGGCGATCACCGGCCAGGTGCCGAGCCAGTCGATCGGCACCGACGCCTTCCAGGAGGCCGACATCCGCGGCATCACCATGCCGGTGACCAAGCACAACTTCCTGGTCACCGACGCCGCGGAGATCCCGCAGCGGATCGCCGAGGCCTTCCACCTGGCGTCGACCGGCCGACCGGGTCCGGTGCTGGTCGACATCCCCAAGGACGTCCTGCA
>JAOPWH010000006.1 GCA_025965795.1 Blastococcus sp. | reverse complement strand
GTGCGGCTGCTCCGGTGCACCTCGGTGCCCTCCGCGACCAGCCGGTCACCCGCCCGGCCTGCGGTGAGGAACTCGGTGTGCACGTCCTGGGCGAGGGCCACGGTGCCGTGGCTGTTGCTCACCGCCGCGTGGACGACGTCGAGCAACGCCATGGTCGCGCCGCCGTGCGCCGTCCCGACGCTGTTGAGGAGGTGCGGCCGCACCGTCATCGCGGCGCGCGCATATCCGGGGCGCACCTGTTCGAGGGTGATGCCGAGGTGCGCTGCCAGGGGGTCGGCGGCCAGCCGGCCGAACAGCGCCGGATCGACGTCGGTCGGTGCGGCGCCGCCACCGGTGGAGAGATCGGCCATGATCAGAGGCTATGACCCACGCGTTCCGCGATCCTCACGCGCCATGACCCCCGCGCTCCGCCATCCTTCCGAGCCATGACACCCCGGTCGTTCCTCCTGACGCCGCAGCTCTCCGACTACGTCCGCGCCGCCTCCGAGCCGGTCGACGACGTCGTCGCCGACCTCGTGGCCGAGACCGCGGCGATGGCCGAGCGCGGCGATGCGCCGTCGACGATGCAGATCGCTCCGGAGCAGGGCGCTTTCATGCAGCTGCTGACGACGGCGCTCGGCGCCCGCCGGGCGATCGAGATCGGCACCTTCACCGGCATGTCGGCGCTGTGCGTGGCGCGCGGACTCCCCCTCGACGGCTCGCTGCTGTGCCTGGACGTCAACGAGACGTGGACCGCCGTCGCCCGCCGGTACTGGGAGCGGGCCGGGGTGGCTTCGCGGATCGAGCTGCGCCTCGGTGACGCACTGGCCTCTCTGCGGGGGCTGCCCGCCGCCGAGACCTTCGACCTCGCGTTCGTGGACGCGGACAAGACCGGCTATCCGGCGTACGTCGAGGAGCTGTACCCGCGGATGACGCCGAACGGGGTCGTGCTGCTGGACAACACGCTGCGCGGGGGCCGGGTGCTCGAGCCGGTGTCCGACGACGACCGGGTGATGGCCGCACTCAACGCGTCGCTGGCTACCGATCCCCGCTGGGAGACGGTGCTGCTGCCCATGGCCGACGGGCTGACCATGCTGCGCAAGCGATGAGCGCACCCCCCGAGACCCGGCAGAGCTATGCCGTGCGGGTGAGCCGGCCGGCGCTGCGCTGGAAGGTCGAACTGCTGGCCGCCGACGCGTCCGACGAACTGCCCGTGCTCGAACGTGCCCTGGGGGATCCGGGCGCCGAGGGGTGGCCGCCGCCGTTCGTCGTCGTCGTGGACTCGCGCCTCTACTTCGTCGTGCTCCGGCACGGACCGGGCGGCATGGTCCGTGCGCTGATCTCCGACGCCACGATGCTGGAGTGGGTGCTCGCGGCCGAGGTGGTGGAGCGGTACGGCATCGGCGTGGACACCGAGGGCGTCTTCGACGACGACGACGAGGCCGGCTGGCCCGGTGGTGACCTCGACGTCCTCGCCGACGACGGACTGCCCGCCGACGAGCTGCGCCCGATCGTGACCGCGGACGACCTGTGGGCCGATGAGATGGTGCAGCGGATCGCCGAACGGCTCGGCTTCGCCGACGAGCTGGCTGCGGCGGTGGCCCTGTGACGGTGTCCGCCGTCATCTTCGATCTCGGGGGAGTGATCACCGAGAGCCCCATGACGGCGTTCGCCGCCTACGAGGCCGAGGCGGGTCTTCCGGTCGGGCTGATCCGCCGGCTCAACTCGACCGATCCGGACACGAACGCCTGGGCCCGGTTCGAGCGCAACGAGCTGGACGTCGCGGGGTTCTCGGCCGCGTTCGAGGCAGAGGCGCGAGCGGTCGGCCACCGGGTGGAGGCGGCCCGGGTGCTGGCGGCCCTGCACGGGGAGCTGCGGCCCTCGATGGTGGCCGCCGTGCGCCGGCTCCGGGACGCCGGGCTGCCGCTGGGCCTGCTGTCGAACAACGTGGCGCCGATGGAGCGGACCGGCCCGCTCGGGGAGCTGCTGGGTCTCTTCGACGCGGTGGTGGAGTCCTCGTGCGAGGGCGTGCGCAAGCCGGAGCCGGAGATCTACCTGCGGGCACTGGCCCGGCTCTCCGAGGCGGTCGGCCGGACGCTGGAGGCGGCGGAGTGCGCCTACCTCGACGACCTCGGGATCAACCTCAAGCCGGCCCGGACGCTCGGCTTCTCGACGATCAAGGTGGTCGACCCGGCCGCCGCGCTGGCCGAGCTGTCGTCGCTGGTCGGCTTCCCGTTGGACGGCACGACCCCGTGAGCGCCGGCGCCCCAGAACACCTCCGCGGGCAGTCGTGCTCTGCTTACACAGGCGGAGCAGAGCACGATCGTGTTGGTCGCCCACCGCACTTCCGCGGGCAGTCGTGCTCTGCTTACACAGGCGGAGCAGAGCACGACCGTGCCGGGAGCTTCCTCCGGTGAGCCTCGACGTCGACGCGGCGATGGGCCGCGCCCTCGAGCTCGCCGCGGCCGCGCAGGAGTGGGGCGACACCCCGATCGGCGCCGTCGTCCTGGGGCCGGACGGAACGGTGCTGGCGGAGGCGGCCAACGAGCGGGAGAAGCGCGGCGACCCGACCGCGCACGCGGAGGTGCTGGCGCTGCGGGCGGCCGCGCAGGTGCACGGCGACGGCTGGCGGCTGACCGGCGCCACCCTGGTCGTGACGCTCGAGCCGTGCACGATGTGCGCCGGCGCGAGCGTGCTGGCGCGGGTCGACCGGGTGGTCTACGGCGCCGACGACCCGAAGGCCGGCGCCGCCGGATCGCTGTGGGACGTGATCCGTGACCGAAGGCTCAACCACCGGCCGCAGGTGACCGGGGGAGTGCGCGCCGAGGAGTCCGCCACGCTGCTACGTGCGTTCTTCCGGGCTCAGCGGGGCCTGTAGTCTCTCCGGCGGTGGCGTGTCCGAGCGGCCGAAGGAGCACGCCTCGAAAGCGTGTGAGGGCAACCCCCTCCGTGGGTTCAAATCCCACCGCCACCGCCAGCCAGTCAGCCACGGTTGAACGCCGAACGGCCCGCGCCCTTCCGGGAGCGGGCCGTTCGCGTCTCGGGTCGTCCCGCGCGTCGAGACCCGCGAACGATACGGGGCTTGCGGCGTGCCGGGGCGCGACGGTCGTGGCGAGGGTGACGGTCTCCCCGTAGGTGATCGACGAGCGGCTGGCCACGATGCTGACCGCGGGAGCGACCGTCACCCAGAAGCGCCCGCAGCAGTGCCCACGGCGACGAACACCGCGCGATAGCGGGTGTGGACCGTCGGCCGGACCGCAACGCAACGCTGAACGTGCCCGTCGACGACGTCCTCGCGGTGCCCACCGGCCTCCACGCCGCTGAGCCGGAAGCCTGGGCCGGCAGGGTCACCCGGTGCCCCGCGGGCCGCATTCCGTTCCAGGTCAGGGCGCCGCTCAACGTGCCCGTACTGCCGTAGACGACCGTGGGCGAGCCACCGAGCGTCAGGGCCGACGCGATCGTCGTGAGTGTGGCGTCCGCGGTCGTCACCGGGGGGCCGCGCCGTTCGCCGTTGTGCTCGCGGGTGGAACCGGTGATCACCGGCCCGATCGGCCGCTACGCCGGCTGGCCGCACCTACGCCGGTTGACCGCACCTACGCCGGGATCCGCTCACACGGCCACGTCCTGCTCGAGCAGCAGGCGGCCGTCGCCCCTCCGTGTGAACGTCAACTGGTGGTGCTCGGTCGTGCTCGACCCGTTGGTTTTCACGTAGGTGATGTCGAGGACCGCGGTGCTGCCGTCCCGCTCTTCCACGTTGCTGATCCGCACGCTCGAGAAGTCGTCCCAGAAGCCCGAGAAGCTTCCGTAGGAGAACCGCGACTGGAACGCCGGGCTGGTCAGGTCGTAGGCCGCGGAGAGGTTCCCGGGGATGAGCGCGAAGAACTCGTTCGCCGCCTGTCCGGGTCCCGTGCCGGTCGCCGGCGCGGTCTCGGACGCCGAGGTCGTCCCCGCCGTGGTCGACGCGCTCGTCTCCTCCGCTGAGGACTCCGACGTCGTCCCGGCGGCCGACGACGACGTCGCCGCGGAAGTGGTGGCCGTGGCGTCGTTGGGGGCGGCGGGGTCGTCCGGCCGGGTCACGAGGAACACGATCAGCCCGGCCAGGAGCAGGGCGA
>JAOPWH010000300.1 GCA_025965795.1 Blastococcus sp. | reverse complement strand
GGGGCCGTTCGGCCATGTCCCCCGTCGCCCAAACCCGCACGTCAAGGGGCATATGGAACGGCAGTGAACTGCTGCGAACGCGATCATGACGGCCTGGCAGTGTGGGGGTCAGGGGTTCGAGTCCCCTCAGCTCCGCCCATCTGAGCAGAGCCTTCTTCTTCATGCCCTTGATCGACGACCGCCCTGGTTGCAGTTGATCGACCCCTACCTGTCAGCAACAGGGCGCCCATTCGGCCCGCCGCCTCCCGGGCCAGGGCCGGCATGACGTGGCTGTAGGTGTCCATCGTGGCGCGCATCTGGCTGTGGCCGAGCAGCTCCATCACCACCCGCGGGTGCACGTTCTCGCTGAGCAGCAGGGTGGCGGCGGTGTGCCCGCCGTCGTGCAGTCGGACGTGCCGGACGCCGGCTGTCGTGAGGAAGCGCGTCAGTCGTCGTAGTCGGTCTTCTTGTCGATCGGCCGGCCGTTGGCCTGGGCGAAGACCAGGTCCTCGTCGTGCCACTCCGAGCCGGCCAGCATCCGCTCGCCGAGCTGGGCGGCCTTGTGCTGGTGCAGCGAGACGACCCAGCGGCATCGGGAGAGCGAGGGTGCGTTGGCTGCGGCGGGTCCTGGGCTCCTCGTAGATCAGCCCGCCGCCGCGGACGCTGTGGATGCTCCGGCGGGGGGCCGGTCCACTGCCCGCGCGATCAGCGGGGCGAGGACGCCGGTCAGATGTCGATCCGCGAGGGTCGGGCGGGCGTCGCCCCCGGTGAGCACGGTCAGGTGCCCGACGTGCCCGCTGTCGGCGGTGAACAGGGCAGTGTCGAGGCCGCCGAGCTGGACCAGTAGGCGTGCAGCGCAGCGGCGTCGCCGGCGGAAGCCAGCGGGATCCGGATCTGCCGCCCCGGGTCCCGAAGCGCGATGGAGGCGGCGGGGGAGTGGAACACGGGGTCGAGCACCTGCAGCGTGGAAGCCGGTGCGCCTCCCACAGGGCATGTCTGCGCAGGAACCGGACCGCTGGAGATCGGCCTCAGGTCATGATGAAGCCGCCAGTCACGTTGAGCGCCTGCCCGGTCATCGCGCTGGACTCGTCCCCGACCAGGAAGCGCACCACTGCCGCCACTTCGTCGGGTTCGATCAGGCGCTTCATCGGCGTCTCCTCCGACCACGCCCGGCGGACGTCAGCTAGCGTCCTACCCTCGGCCAGGGCGTGCATTTCCATGACCTGCTCGATGCGGTCGCCCTCTACGGGGCCGGGACACACGGCATTGACCCGGATCCCGTGTCCGACCAGCTCGAGAGCAAGGGTCTGGGTCATGCCCAGCAGGGCCCACTTGCTGGCAACGTAGTCCCCACGGAACGGCAGGCCACGACGCGCGACGTTGCTCGCGACGTTCACGATGCGGCCACCCCCGCCGGAGATCATGAGGGGGGCGATCTCTCGCACGACGAGCATCGTTCCGGTGAGATTGACCCGAAGGGTGCGCTCCCAGGCGGCGAGCGGCATGTCCAGGATGAGCCGCGCCTCGCCGTTGATGCCGGCGTTGTTCACCAGGATGTCGACGTGGTCGGTCCGCTCACGGACCTGGGCGGCGAACGCCTGGACGGCGCTCTCCTCGGACACGTCGCACTTCAGGTAGTCGGCCTGGCCGCCCACGGCCCGGACGGCGTCGACGGTGGCGGCGCCGTCCTGGATGTCGGCAACCAGGAGCTGTGCGCCGTCCTGTGCCAGCCGCAGGGCGATGTGCCGGCCGATGCCTGCTGCCGCGCCGGTCACGATGGCGGTCTTGCCCAGGAGCGTCATGCCTTTCCTCGCGTCTCTGTCGTTAGGGGGCTGCGGTCAACGGGTGGTCTCATACCTCTGCAGGACCTCCTCGTCGATGGTTACGCCCAGGCCTGGGCCCTGTGGAACCAGCAGATCACCGTCGGTCAAGGCGAAGTTCTCCACCAGCAGCTCGTCACGCAGCGGGTTGTGCGTGCGGTCGTACTCGACGACGGGGAGGTTCTGCAGCGGGACCGGCGCGTAGGTGTGCGGCGTGGCCGGCACCGTCGCGAGGGCGTGCAGGGCGGCGGCGAGCGCGATTCCGGAGCCCCACACGTGTGGAACCGTGAGGACGCCGTAGGTGGAGGCGAGTGCCTGGATCTTCTGGAACTCCGAGAAGCCGCCAGAGACACAGAGATCCGGTTGGGCGATGTCAACGCATCCGCCCCCGATGAGCTCGCGGAACCCGTAGCGGGTGTACTCGGCCTCGCCGCCGGCGATGGGCACCGACAGGGCTTCGCGGACCGCGCGGTAGCCCGCGCGGTCCTCGGGCACCACCGGTTCCTCGAACCAGAGGATGCCGTTCTCCTCCAGTGCCCGTCCCATGCGGATCGCCGTGGCGGTGTTGTAGGCGTGATTGGCGTCGACGAGCAGGTCAACATCGGGGCCGACGGTCCGGCGCACCGTGGTGACGCGTTCGGCGTCGAGGGCGATCGGTAGCAGCCCGACCTTCATCTTGAGGATGCCGAAGCCGCTGTCGACGTAAGTGGCCGTCTGGGCCTTGAGCTCCTCGAGCATCGCCGTCCGGTCGCGAAAATTTTCACCGTAGTAACCGCCCGTCGCGTAGGCCGGCAGGCGGTCACGGAAGGCCCCGCCGAGGAGGGCGTGCACCGGGCGGTCGAGCGACTGGCCCCAGAGGTCCCACAACGCGATGTCCAGTGCACTGATTGCTTCGATGTAGGGGCCCTGCCGCCCGAAATCGCGGCTGAAGGAATAGAGCTCCTCCCAGATCCGCACCGGCTGGTCGGGCGTGCGCCCGATGAGCCGCGGCGCCAGAACGTCATCGATCACTGCGGCAACGGGGGACGGCGGGCCATATTGACCGCCCTCGCCCCATCCCTCCAGGCCGTCATCGGTGCGGATGCGGACGAGAAGGCTGTTGCGCTCCGGAAAGGCAGCCTGTGAGGAGTAGAAGGTCCGATCGCCCAGCGGAACCCGCAGGATGTGAGTCGAGATCTCAGTGATCTTCACCGAAGGTCCTTCCAATCGAGAAGCAGAGCGGCACGCCATACCGCGCGGGGCCAGGGCTGGATCAGTCGGCGAACCGGGGCTCGTGGACGCCCGTGACACCTGGGCGCGCGGCAGACGATCCGCCTGCCGTCGGCTCGTTCCGGAGC
Organism: Blastococcus sp.; assembly: GCA_025965795.1. Classification (GTDB taxonomy): domain Bacteria; phylum Actinomycetota; class Actinomycetes; order Mycobacteriales; family Geodermatophilaceae; genus Blastococcus_B. The sequence continues at coordinate 968 of JAOPWH010000300.1, read as the reverse complement.
TGCCCCTGCCGTCGGGGAGGCCCGAATGGTCGGCCGAGTCGGCGAAGAGCCTCGGGCTGTGGGCCTGCCCGGTGTCGACGTCGGATGCGTAGGCGAGGATCCGGCCGGTGGGCATGTCGGTGAAGTACGTCGTCGCGCCGTCGAGGCCGAAGCAGATGCTGTTGGCGCGGTGGGATGCCTTCGACGAGCTGGTGCACGGCTCCATCGTCATCGAGCCGATGCACCGCCGACAGCGGCCGCTGGTCCGCGGCGTCGTCCATGCCACCGCAGATGGATCTGCGCGGGCGATCGACGCGACCGTCGTTGAGTCGCGTCGTCGGCAGGTCGATCTCGACATTCATCGGCCAGGCAGCCGACTGCTGGGGAGCGCGTCGTCAGCAGTCGGCATCGAACCTCCACGTCATCTCGGCAGGCGCCTGAAGGTGCCGGGGTCGGTGCCGGCACGCGTACCGGGTCACCGCTCAGGGGTGGCTCAACGGGCGCCATCGGCACCAGGAAACTCCGGAGGAACTGACCCGGAGGGAACCTAATGTTCGACCACGTGAATGTCAAACGGTCTGTTGAACGCGGGCTCTCGGCTCTGTCCTTCTCTGACCCACCAGTCGGGTGACGCCGACGAGCCGCGTCGGCAACGACCGTGCGCGGCATCCTGCGGACGCCATTGACGACGGGCTGCGTGTCGCAGCCGGCGGAGAACCCGCCCGCCGGGGCAGTCAGCCCAAGGCCACGGTGGGGTGACCGCGGCGACCGGTTCGCCCGCCGCATCGCCAGATCGCCCACCCCCGCCTGCCGCGTCGACCCCGACTGATCTCCCGGCGCGCTCCACCCTGAGACCGACGCACCGGTCCCTGTCCGTCGGGCGGGGAGACCGGCGCGGGCCGTTACAGTTCCGGTCCAATCCGGCCCCGGCCTGCGGCTTTCCACTGTCGTTCGGGCAGGACTCGAGCCTGCGCCCCCGTGACCCTCAG
>JAOPWH010000317.1 GCA_025965795.1 Blastococcus sp. | reverse complement strand
GCACCCGGCCGAGCCTAGTGCGGCTCTCCCCCGCTGTCGGCGGCGCGCCTGATCTCGGAGAGGTCGATCCGCCGCATCTGCAGCATCGCCTGGGTCGCGCGCTGCGCGCGCCCCGCATCGGGGTCGTTGAGCAGGCGCAGCATCTCGGTCGGGGTCACCTGCCAGGAGACGCCGAACTTGTCCTTGAGCCAGCCGCACTGACTCTCTTCGCCGCCCTCGGTCAGCCGGGTCCAGTAGTGGTCGGCCTCCTCCTGGTCGGCGCACATGATCTGGAATGAGATCGCCTCGGTGAACGAGAACAGTGGGCCGCCGTTGAGGCCGACGTACTCCTGGCCGTCAAGGGTGAAGCTGGCGGTCAGGACATCGCCCTCCTTCATCGGCGGGGGCATGTCCGGGCCGTAGCGGGTGATCTCGCCGATGCTCGAGTTCGGGAAGATCGAGGTGTAGTGCTGGGCGGCCTGCTCGGCCTGCCCGTCGAACCAGAGGCAGGTGACCTGCTTGGGCATGGCGGTTCCTTCCTGACACCCGGCGCGTTCGCCGGTCATCAGCTGTGACCATGCCGCCGCCGGGAACTCATCGGAAGGCGTGAGATCATCCGCCAAGAGCTCGCAGCGTGCGGGACGCCTCCACACGCACTCGTGCGGAGGGGTCCTCCCGGAGACCATCGATGTGCGCGGTGGCCTCTTGTAGGTGATGTCGGGCCACGACTTTCAGCGCCATCTCCCGCACCCGCCACGCTTCGCCATGTAGCGCTCCCAGCACACCAGCGGAGCCGCGTCGTTCCAGGCGTACAAGAGGCCCTGTGCAGCCCAGACGCGCAGCCCGTAGTCCGGTCCTGCTGGTGCACGGTTGCGAATCCAGTCAGCCGGAGGTCCGCCGAGCGCCAGGAAGCCGCCTCTTGTCGCTGAGCGGCCCACCAAGGGACACCCGGCCCTGATCAGCAGTGCCCAGTCAGGAAGAGGAGGGGGCGTCCGTCCTCGTCCTCCCAGCGCCCAGCTGTCCACTCGGTGTCCCCCTTCGGTCGGGGTTCCGTGCTCACGACCTGACCACGCACGTCGTTCCACTGCTCGCGGGCCTCCGCGCCGTCGAACCAGTCGAGTTGCTGCCCGGCCCAGTAGAACAAGACCAGAGGCGCGCCTTCCTCTACGAGCCGCTCTGCGTCCTTGCGCTTAGTCCGCGTCGTGCGCCGCGAGTAGCGACGCTCGTCCGGTCCCAGAAGCCATCCCCCGTGGACCTGATCCCACTGCTTGTCATGCAGCTCGGCACGCATGCAGCGATGGTGCCAGCCTCGCGTTGACGCAGGAGGGGACCCAGGGACGTGTCTCTGAGCGGCCCACTAAGGACAGGCGAAAACATCCGGATGTCTCATCGCTTACGTGCTTCCGCCAGGACAGGCGCATTCGCGAGGTCGCGGCTCACATCGCGCCTCAACTTCATCCCGAGACATTCGACGGTCTGAGTCCACCGCGGCGACCCGGGAGCGCCAGGCATGTCCACGCCCGGCGTGGCGTGGCGCACCGGTGACGAGTCTCGGCTCAAGAGAGCGGAGTACGCGAGTGCCGGCGAACTGAACTCGTCGAGGAGGGGAAGCCCCACATCCATGAGGGTGTCGGCGGCATCTTTCACCACCTCGTCAACGTTGCTGGCGTCTTCGCACACTGCCCACGTGTCTGCTCGGCTCGCCCCGCGTTCTCTTCCCCATGGATGAAACGCGCGAGGTTGGCGCAGCCGTTTCCCAAGGACGATCACGAAGTGACACTGGCCGTAGTCCGGTCGAGAGGTTCGTGTGGAGGGCTGGCCGTCCCAATCCGGGCAGGACCGATGGCTCACCCCGCCGTAGACGCCGAACGAAAAGGGGGTGCACCCGACCCCCTCGGCGGCGAAGGCACCGACAGCTTGGACGTTGACCACCTGGATCACGTCGCCGCTGCGACGCCACGCTTTGCGTTCCGTGAAGTCGTCGAACCCCACCGCCTGCAGCCGGGGGCGGACGTGCTGTCGCAAGGCACGATTGACTGCCTGGTTCTGCCTGCTCACGACCCGGACGCTAGTTCCAGATGCCGGTCATGTCCTTGAAGCCGCCTCAAGGAACACCTCCGGACCGGTGGTGATCAGTGGCCGGAGCTGCCCGGGCTGGAGTGCCAGAGCTTGCGCGGCGGTCCCGACGCCGCGCGCCGGGCGGCCGTCGCGGCGTCGTCCCCGGCGGGCTTGATGTCGGCGTAGGGCGACATCCGGAACCCGGTGGGGTGGACCAGCACCGGGCGCACCACGACCGGCCGCGAACCATGCGAGGCAGCGGCTCCCGCGATCGCCTGGTCGGTGTACTCCCCCGGCGTCACCATCAGCTCCCGCACGCCCTCGATCCCCTCTGCCTCCCAGGCCACGTGCAACGCCGGCAGCTCCCATGCCCCGGTGGCCCGCAGCGAGACCCCGCGGGGACCGGTCCGGCGCAGCACTCCCCGGATGACCAGCAGCCAGGAGTGGAAGACCGTCGCGGCGTAGGGCCCCTGCGCGTCCTCGAAGAACGTGGAGTCGGTGCAGCCCGAGCCGTCGTCGAGGGTCACGAACACCACCCGGCGGCCCGACCGGATCGGCGGGGTCTGGGTGGCCACCTTGACCCCGGCCACCAGCACCTCCGAGCCGCTGCGGCAGCCGAGCAGCTCACCGGCCGGAACGGCACCGAGGGCGGCGAGGAACGGTCGGTAGAAGTCGATGACGTGCCGGCTGGCGTCCAGGCCGAGCACCTCGAGCTCGGCGCGCACCAGTTCGGCGTCGGTGAACTCGGGCAGCCCGCTGCCGGCTGCCCAGCTCACGCCGGTCTCCTCCGGACCGGTCTCCGCTGCACCGTCCTCCGGGAGCCCCAGCCCCATGAGGTCCAGGCTCAGCTGCCCACTGGAACTCGCCCGCGCCCCGCTGCGGCTCCACCGGTCGAGTTCACCGATCTGCAGCAGCAGGTCGCGCCGGGTCACCTGCTTGCGGCGGTGCGTCGGGCGGTGCGCCTCACGGTCGCGCACCCCGAAGCCGTAGAGGGAGTCGAAGCCTCCGGCGAGCACCAGCCGCTCGACCACCGGCCGCGCCACCGACGCCCGGGACCAGAAGTCGCTCAGCGAGCGGTAGGGCCGGCCCGCGATGATCCGGCCCACCTCGTCGTCGGAGATGCCCTTCACGTCGGCCAGGGAGAGTCGGATGCCGTAGCGGGACGGATCGGCCATGGTCGCCGGCATCCACTCGGGACGCCGCCACCCCTCCCTTTCGTCACTGCCCGCAATGTGGGCCTCCGTGGGATCGAGGCGTTCGACATCCAGGCGCTCGACGCGGTAGGTGTCGGCCGATGCGTTGACGTCGAGCCCCAGCACGCGGATCCCGAAGTTGCGGGCGTCGTCGAGGATCAGCCGCTTCGGATACATGCCCGGGTCGTGGGTGAGCACCCCGGCGAGGAAGGCCGCGGGATGGTGGGTCTTCAGCCAGGCCGACTGGTACGTGGGCAGGGCGAAGGCCGCCGCGTGGGCCTTGCAGAAGCCGAACGACCCGAAGGCGGCGAGCACCGTCCAGACCTGCTCGGCGACCTCGACCGGATACCCGGCGGCCAGGGCACGTGGAACGAACCAGGCCCGCACTTCGGGATGCGCGTCCTTCTCCCCCAGCGCCCGGCGTACCTCGTCGGCCTCGGCCAGGGTGCAGCCGGTCATCCGGGCCACCACCTGCAGCACCTGCTCGTGGAAGACCACCACCCCGGCTGTCTCCTCGAGGGCGAAGGCGAGGTCGGGGTGCGGATAGACCGCGTCCCGCCAGCCGTTGCGGGCCATGAGGAACGGGGTGACCATGTCGCTCTTCACCGGTCCGGGCCGGAACAGCGAGATGTCGATGATGAGGTCCTCGAAGGTGGCGGGTGCGAACTTGCCGACCAGCTCCCGCTGACCCGGGGACTCGATCTGGAACATGCCGAGCGTCCGGGTGCTGCGGATCAGCTCGAAGGTGGCCGGGTCGTCACGG